>NZ_MOWP01000014.1:0-383821 GCF_001983215.1 Frankia sp. CcI49 | reverse complement strand
ATGTCCGGAGGGAGCAGGAACAACTGATCCCGCCGGACCGGCCGGTACCCACGTGCCATAAACCCGATCATCCCGGACAAAACATGATCACCCGGGTAGCGACACCTCAATTTGCGACAGGCTCCAGGACAACCAAGATCCCATGATCTTCAGACGGCGATCTCGGTCGTGCCCACTCCGACGCCTGGTCAGGAGGCCGTGGCCGGCGGCGTGGGCCGGACGGCGTCCGCGGGCCGGGTCTCGATCAGGGCGCCGATCGAGCGTAGCTTCCCGACCGGGTCCTCGTAGCCGCGTTCCAGGAAGCGGGTTCCGCGGATCAGGCTCGACCCCTCGGCGATCAGGGCGGCCATCACGTACGCGAAGCCGGCCCGCAGGTCGGGAATCTCCAGATCGGCGGCGCGCAGCGGGGTCGGCCCGCTGACGACGGCCGAGTGCTCGAAGTCCCGGGAGGCGAACCGACAGGCCTTGCCGCCGAGGCAGCTGGTGGACAGCGCGATGTCGGCACCCATCTCGTTGAGCTGGCGGGTGTAGCCGAACCGGTCCTCGTAGATCGTCTCGTGGATGACCGACGCACCCTTGGCCTGGGTGAGCAGCACCGTCAACGGCTGCTGCCAGTCGGTCATGTAGCCCGGGTGGACGTCGGTCTGCACATGGGTGGCGGTGAGCTCACGTGCCCGGTAGAAGGTCAGGCCGTGCTGGCTGACCTCGAACTCCCCGCCCAGGCGGCGCAGGTGGTTCAGGAACGTCGCCACGTGCTCCTGGCGTGCTCCCACGACGTCCACCCGGCCGTTCGTCGCGACCGCCGCGGCCGCGAAGGACGCGACCTCGATCCGGTCCGGGATCGGGGCGTGGTGCGCGCCGTGCAGCGCCTCGACGCCCTGCACCACGATCGTGCGGTCGACCTCGACATCGACCAGTGCGCCCATCTGCTGCAGGAAAAGGATCAGGTCGATGATCTCGGGCTCCACCGCGGCATTGGAGATCACCGTGGTGCCCTTGGCCCGGACCGCGGCCAGCAACAGGTTCTCCGTGGCCCCGACGCTCGGGAACGGCAGGGTTACCTGCGCCCCGTGCAGGCCGAGCGTCTTGACCTCGACGGACCGGAGCTGCTCGATGATCTCGGCACCCATGGCGCGCAGCCCGACCAGGTGGAAGTCGACCGGGCGCTTGCCGATGCGGCACCCGCCGGGGAGCGGGACGACGGCCTCACCCACCCGGTGCAGCAACGGACCCATCATCAGGATGGGAATGCGGTTGACGCCGGAGTAGGCCTCCGAGAGGGAGGCGTCGACGATCGTCGGTGTCGCCACCCGCACCGTCTGCGCGTCCAGCCATTCGACCTGCGTCCCCAGCTCCGCCAGCATGCCGAGGACGACGTCCACCTCGACGATGCGCGGGACCCTGGTGAGGGTGCACGGCTCCGGAGTGAGCAGGGTGGCGACGAGGAGCTTGGTGACCGAGTTCTTGGCTCCGGAGACCTCGACGGAGCCGGTGAGCGGTGCGCCGCCGGCGATCGTGTACCAGTGCGGGTCCGGGAAGGGGTGCCTGCCGGCAGCCGCGCCGGGGCCGGAAACGGTGCTGTCGCCCGAACCCACGGGAGTGGTCAGACCGGAACCGGTTTCCCTCACGAGGTGCCTCCACGGCGATGGGTCGGATGTGCCAGAATGCAAGGTTCGTCACATCTGATGGTGCGTCGCGCTCTGCTGTGCACCTGGTACTTGAAGTCGGGGAGATTCAATCAGACGACGCCATTGGCCTCACGGGCCCCGCCGGCTTGGTCTCGCGGGTGGGGCCGAGGGCCTGGGCCGGCCGCCGGGTCAGGTAGGCGTGGTCCACCGGGCCGATGCCCGCGCCGAGGGGGAAGCCCGCGGCGAGCGCCCCGGTCACGTAGGTCTTGGCGGCCCTGACCGCGGAGGGTACGTCATCACCGCAGGCCAGGCGGGCCGCGATCGCCGAGGCGAGCGTGCAGCCGGTGCCATGCGTGTGGATGCGGGGCAGCCGAGGAGAACGCAGCTCGTAGCTGGCTGAGCCGTCGGTGAGCAGATCGACCGCGTCGCCAGGCAGGTGGCCGCCCTTGACGAGCACCCAGGTGGGCCCGAGGGCCAGTAGAGCGTCGGCGGCGCGGCGCAGGCCCGTCTCGTCGACGACGTCGACGCCGGTCAGCAGTCGCACCTCGTCCAGGTTCGGGGTGACGACGGTGGCGCGGGGCAGCAGCTCGCGACGCAGGACGTCCACCGCGTCGGTGGCCAGCAGTGGGTTGCCGTGCTTGGAGACTCCGACCGGGTCGACGACGCTCGGCACGGACATCCTGGCCAGCTCCTGCGCCACGGTCTCGACGAGGGCGGCGGAGGAGAGCATCCCCGTCTTGACCGCGTCCAGGCCGATGTCCTCGGTGACGGCGCGGATCTGCGCCCGGACCGCCTCGGGAGGGAGGTCCCAGACGCCGTGCACGCCGACCGAGTTCTGTGCGGTGACCGACACAACGGCGCTCATGCCATGCACACCGAGTGCGAGCATCGTCTTCAGGTCCGCCTGGATGCCAGCGCCGCCGCCGGAATCGGAGCCGGCGATGGTCAGCACCCGCGGCGGGGCGGCATCCGGCGGTACTGCTGGGGTCATGCGTGGGGATCCTCACAGTGAGGGCCAAAGCGGGCGTAAGAGGCCTGGAACGGCCGAGTTCGCCGCCCGTGGAGTGCGGTTCCTCCGCGCCAGTCGGGCGATCAGAGCAAATTCCTCGCCTCAGACCCTCTCATCCGGCCCGTTTGCCTGTTACCTTCTGTCAGCCCGTGTCTGCTCGACGGGCTGTCGACGTCCGACGAGGGAGCGTCTGTGGTACACGCGTATATCCTTATCCAGACTGAGGTCGGCAAATCGGCGGCGGTGGCCAAGGAGATCGAGCAGATCCCGGGGGTCACCCAGGCCGAGGATGTCACCGGTCCGTACGACGTCATCGTCCGCGCGCAGGCGTCGAGCGTAGACGACCTCGGCAAGCTGGTGATGTCCCGGGTCCAGTCGGTGGACGGCATCACCCGAACGCTGACATGTCCGGTGGTCCACTTCTGAGGGCAGGCTCCCCAGGGCAGCGAGACTGCCCGTCACCAGGGTTCCCCGGGCCCGTGGGGCCGGAGGAGAGCGCGTGACAGGGAGGCCGCGGCTTCGTCTGTTCCGCCTCGCCGGTCCACTCGTCGTCGCCGGGGCGGTGTTCGTTTCCTGCGGTGGTCCGGGCCCGGTTTCGATCACCGGGGCACCGACCCCGGCGGTCGGAGACCAGGCGGCCTGCGCCGCGCTGATCGCGGCGCTGCCCGATTCGCTCGGCGCAGGCCTGGACCGCCGGGAGGTGAAGCCTCCCGTCGCCAACGCGGCCGCCTACGGAGCGAAGCCGGATGCCGTTCTCACCTGTGGTGCGACAGGTGTCGCGGCCAGCTACCAGCCGACCACGGTGCTTTCCGCGATCGACGAGGTCGGCTGGTTCACCGAGGCCCTCGGTGACCGGATCAGGTACTCGACGCCGACCAGGACCCCCCAGGTGGTGCTGACACTGCCGGCGGACGAACAGGCCTTCGAGGTCCTGGTCGCGCTGGCGCCAGCCGTGCGGGAGCACACCGAGCCCACCGCGGGCACGGAGGGTTAGCCGAAGAGCGGCGGTCACGATCGGCACGAGGCGCGCCGACCAGCACCGTCGCGCTGAGACCTCGGTGGTGGCCCACCACCGAGGTGTCAGCGCAGGCCGGCACCATCGCGCAGGGCCAGCTGGACGAGGCGGTCGGTGAGGGCGGCGAAGTCGAGGCCGCTGGCCGCCCACACCTGCGGGAACATCGAGGTCGAGGTGAACCCGGGCATGGTGTTGACCTCGTTGAGAACGATGTCGCCCGCGGGCGTGACGAACATGTCGACACGGGCCAGGCCGGCGCAGTCGAGGGCCTCGTAGGCAGCTGTCGCCGTGGCACGCACCCGTTCGGTGAGCTCGTCGGGCAGCTGGGCCGGTACGTCGAGGCGAGCCCCGTCGGAGACGTACTTGGCCTCGAAGTCGTAGAACCCCGCAGACGACGTCACGGTGATCTCGGCGGGCACGCTGGCCTCGGGCCCGGAGCCGTCGAGGCGGTCCAGCACACCGCATTCGATCTCGCGACCGACGATCGCCGCCTCCACGAGCACCTTGGGATCACTGGACCGGGCGGCCTTGAACGCGGTGTCGAGATCCGCCCAGGCATCCACCCGGCTGATGCCGATGCTGGAGCCGCCCCGTGCGGGCTTGACGAAGACCGGCAGCCCGAGCCGCTCGCGTTCGCTCTCCGGGAGCGTCTGCCCGGGCCGCACGACCGTGTAGGGGCCGACGGGCAGCCCGCTGGCGGCGAGGATGCGCTTCATGTGCTGCTTGTCCATGGCGGTGGCGCTGGCGAACACGCCGGAACCGACATAGGGCAGGCCGCTCATGTCCAGCAGGCCCTGGACGGTGCCGTCCTCGCCGAACGGGCCGTGCAGGAGGGGGAAGACGACGTCGACGGTCCCCAGATCGCGCAGCGGCGAGGACGGGTCGGACACGAGCAACCGGGGCCTGGTCGGATCCGGGGTGAGCGTGACCTCGATGCCGTCCGCCGCGTTCACGGTGGGCAGGTCCGCGCTGACGGCGGTGAGGACGGGACTGTCCTCGGGTAGTACCACCCAGCGGCCCTCGGGGTCGATGCCGACCGGAATCACGTCATAACGGGACCGGTCCAGAGCCCGCAGGACTCCGCCGGCCGACACACACGAGATGGCGTGCTCGGTGCTACGCCCGCCGAACAGCAGGACGAGTCGAACCCTGCGAGTGGAGGCTCCCATGCCGGGACAGTAACGGATGCCATCCGGCATCGCACGAAGGACCCCGGGGGTGCCTGCGGCCCGCATGATGCCGGGTGAGATCCGTGTCGGACCGGCGAGCTGGCCTGTGCCAGCCCAGCCGCGATCCGTCACCGGAAGGAGCCGTGACGCACCAATGTGCTCGGCCGCGATCCGCGACCGGAACCGGACGGTCGCGCGCCGTGACGCGCGCCCGTCGGAGTTTCGGCCGCGGTCAGCCGCGGGTGACCTTGCCCGCCTTCAGGCACGAGGTGCAGACGTTGAGCCGCTTGGGGGTGCGGCCGACCATCGCACGAACAGTCTGGATGTTGGGGTTCCAGCGACGGCGGGTGCGCCGGTGGGAGTGGGAGACCGACATGCCGAAGCCCGGCCCCTTGCCGCAGACGTCACACACCGAAGACACGAGAACACTCCGTCAATCACGATGGCCGGGAGTCACCGACCGCTCTAGCCTGTAGTCGACTGTGAGGCTACCCTAGCCGCGCCGTTCCGGGTCGCCGTGGGCCGCGCAGGCCGGGCCCCTGGAGCAGGTCGGCGCCTGCCGCGGCGTTGCGCGGGGTGGGCCTGCGTCCAGGTGTCGGCGTCCCCGTGAGCTGTCGGCAGCCGAGAGTGTCGGTGGCGCGGTGCACTATCTGAGGTGTGCTCGATCTGGACACGCCGCTCAAGAGTGTGTTGGGCGCGAAACACGCGTCGCTGCTAGCGGACGAACTCGACCTGGCGACCGTCGGCGACCTGTTGAACCATCTGCCGCGGCGCTATCACGAGCGCGGGGAGCTCACCGACCTGGACGGTCTTGTGGTCGGTGAGATCGCCACGGTCCAGGCGCGGGTGACGAAGGTGGTGAAGCACAAGCCCCGGGCGGACTGGAACACCAACAACCGCCGGCGCGAGAGCGGCCGCACGGAGATCACCGTTACCGACGGCCGAGGTGAGCTCTCCCTCGTCTTCTTCAACCAGCAGTGGCGTGCGAAGGCACTCACGCCCGGTACCACGGCGTTGTTCGCGGGCAAGGTCGCCGAGTTCCGCGGCCGCCGTCAGCTGATCCACCCGGAAGTGCACATGATCGACGGGCCGGACTCCGACGACGACGCGGGCGATGGCCAGCTCGGCGTGGCTGGTGGCGAGCTCGGCGTGGGCGAGGGCGGCGATGATGTCGCGGGTGAGCGCGGTGAGCGGTCCTCGGCGGTGGCCGACTTCGCCGGCGCGCTGGTCCCGATCTATCCGGCCACGGCGAAGCTCACCAGCTGGAAGATCGCCCGTTGCCTGCGGCTTGTCCTCGACTCGCTCGGTGGGCTGACCGATCCGCTGCCGGAGTCCGTCCGTTCCCGGCACCGGCTGGCGGGCCTGGCGCGTGCCTACCAGCTCATCCATCGGCCCGGCACCCGCGGCGACGTCGCCGTCGCCCGCACCCGGCTCAAGTGGGACGAGGCCCTGGTCGTCCAGATAGCGCTGGCCCAGCGGCGGCGGCGGGTGGAGCTGGTCGCCACCCAGCCCCGGCCGGGCCGGGCCGGCGGGCTGCTCGACGCGTTCGACGCGAGCCTGCCGTTCGCTCTCACCGACGGCCAGCGGGAGGTCAGCGAGACCATCGCCGCGGAGCTGGCGAAGGCCGTCCCGATGCACCGCCTTCTGCAGGGGGAGGTCGGTTCCGGCAAGACGGTGGTGGCGGTCCGGGCGATGCTGCTCGCAGTCGACTCGGGCGGCCAGGCGGTTCTGCTGGCCCCCACCGAGACCCTCGCGGCCCAGCACCACCGGAGCCTGCTCAGGCTGCTCGGTGACCAGGCCCGGGCCGGCGAGCTCGGGGTGAGCGGCCCGGCGACGCGGGTCGCGCTGCTCACCGGGTCGATGCCCGCGCGGGCCCGGCGGGACACGCTCGCCGCGATTGCCGACGGGAGCGTCGGTCTCGTCGTCGGCACGCACGCGCTGCTGGGTGCGGGCGTCACCTTCCACGACCTCGCGCTGGTCGTGGTCGACGAGCAGCACCGGTTCGGCGTCGAGCAGCGTGACGAGCTTCGTTCCCGCKGCCGACGCCCACCGCACCTGCTGGTCATGACGGCGACCCCGATCCCGCGAACCGTCGCGATGACCGTCTTCGGTGACCTTGAGGTCTCCGTCCTGAACCAGCTTCCGTCCGGGCGTTCGCCGATCTCCACGTTCGTGGTGCCGGCGGTGAACACCGTGCTGATGAGCCGGATGTGGGGGCGGGTGCGGGAGGAGGTCGCCGCGGGGCACCAGGCGTACGTGGTGTGTCCTCGGGTCGGTGAGGGCACGGCGGGCGCCGGGGATCCGGCGGGAACGGAGGAGCCGGCGCCTCCGGAACCGGGCGAGCCGGGTGAGCCGGGTCAGGCGGGTGGCCAGGGGCCGCGTGCCGGTGGTGAGCGGGTCGGCGCCACGGTCGCGCAGACGTTGCCCCGGCTGGTGGCGGGTGAGCTCGCCGGGTTGCGGGTCGAGGGCCTGCACGGGCGGATGCCCGCGGCGGCCCGGGACGATGTGATGACCCGCTTCGCCGCGGGTGAGGTCGATGTTCTCGTCGCGACGACGGTGATCGAGGTCGGTGTGGACGTGCCGAACGCGACCGTGATGATCATTCTTGATTCCGACTGGTTCGGCGTGTCCCAGCTGCACCAGCTCCGCGGCCGGGTGGGGCGGGGCAGTGCTCCGGGCATCTGCCTGCTCCAGACCTGCGTCGACGCCACGGCACCGGCCGCCGAGCGRCTGCGGGCGGTCGCCTCCACCTCGGACGGCGCCGAGCTGGCGCTGCTCGACCTGGCCCAGCGGCGGGAGGGTGACGTGCTGGGCGCGGCCCAGTCGGGTGGCCGGCGCTCCCTGCGTCTGCTCGAGCTGCTGCGGGACGAGGATCTCATCCGGTCGGCGCGAGAGGAGGCCGGGGCCATCGTCGCGGCGGATCCCGAGCTGCGGTCGCTGCCCGCGCTGCACCGCCTGCTTGCTGACGCCCTGGACGAGACCAGCGCCGCCTTCCTGGAAAAGGGCTGATCCTCGGTGAACCTTTTCCGCAGCTCGAAGACCTGAGGAATCGGGTCGTTCTTTCGACCACGATCCTCAGATCTTTCACGGCAGCGGCGGAAGCCCGGAGCCACCGCTCGAAAATCCGAGGTTCTGGTCGTTGTGGCGGCCAAAACCTCGGGTCCTGCTCAGTAGCAGAGGCAGCCCGAAGCCCGGGATTCTGTTTCGGGATCATCGAACATCGACGATGGAAAAGGTTCAATGACACGGATCGTGGGCGGCAGTGCTGGAGGGCGTCGCCTCGAGGTGCCACCGGGYACCGGCACCAGGCCGACCTCCGACCGGGCGAGGGAGGGCCTRTTCAACACCCTCGGCACGCTGGTCGATCTGACCGGCGCCCGGGTGGCGGACCTGTACGCGGGTTCGGGCGCGGTCGGACTGGAGGCGTTGTCCCGTGGCGCGGCACACGCCCTTCTGGTGGATCGTGACGCGGGTGCCGCCCGCATCCTGCGCCGCAATGTCGAGGCGCTGGGCCTGCCCGGGGCCGAGGTGGTGCGCGCCGCGGTCGCCCGGGTGGTGGAGGTGCCGCCGACCGCTCCCTACAACGTGGTCTTTCTCGACCCGCCCTACGCCCTGGCCGACGCCGAGCTGGGCGTCGTGCTCGGCCGGCTGGCGAGCGGCGGATGGGTGGCCGCGGGGGGCGTCTGCGTAGTCGAACGCGCTGCTCGGAGCGGGCCTGTGGCCTGGCCCGACGGGCTTGTGGCGCTCCGTGAGCGCAGGTACGGAGAGGGGGTCCTCTGGTACGGTAATCGATCATGAGGAGGGCAGTCTGTCCCGGATCGTTCGACCCCATCACCAACGGTCACCTCGACATCATCGTGAGAGCCAGCCGGCTCTTCGACGAGGTCGTCGTCGCCGTTCTGATCAACAAGTCGAAGGCCAACCTGTTCACTGTCGATGAACGGATGGATCTCATCCGGGAGGCGGTCGCCGCACATCCGGCCGCACCGACCAACATCATCGTCGAGTCGTCACATGGCCTGCTCGTCGACTTCTGCCGGGTGCGCGGCATTCAGTCGATCGTCAAGGGTCTGCGTGCGGTGAGTGACTTCGACTACGAGCTTCAGATGGCGCAGATGAACCATTCCCTGGCGGGTGTGGAGACGCTGTTCATGAGCACCAATCCGCAGTACGCGTTCCTTTCGTCGAGTCTGGTCAAGGAGGTGGCGCGGTACGGCGGCGACGTCTCCGGGCTGGTTCCCGACGTCGTGCTCAAGGGTCTGCGGGACCGTTCCGGCCTGTAGCTGTGTTCCGCTCGCGGGCCCGCGCCTACACGGGCCCGCGAGCCCGTCGCCGGATGGCGTCGAGTCGCTACCCGACGTCGAAGTAGGACTTCTGGGGCATCGTGGTCTGACCGTGTGCGTTAACGGAGTGTCGCTACTGGGTGATTCGTCGGCTGGTCGTAACCTACCGCTCATGGATGATCTCGCTGAGCGCCTCGATCTGATCATCGTCTTGGTCGAGGGGGCGCGGGCGATGCCGCTGTCGGCGTCCTGCGTGCTCAACCGGGCCGAGCTGCTGGAGGCTCTGGAGGATCTCCGGGCGCGGCTGCCCGAGCGGCTGGCCGATGCCGACCGGGTCCTGCTGGAGAGCGAGGCGATCATCGACGACGCGCATCGGCGGGCCGCGGCGATAGTCGCCGACGGTCGCCGGGAGGGCGCGCGGCTGGCCTCGGGCAGTGCCGTGGTCGTGCGGGCTGAGTCCGACGCCGCGGCGATCATGGCTGCCGCCCGTCAGGCCTCGGATGACATGCGCAGCCAGATCGACTCGTATGTCGACGGGAAGCTGGCCGGTTTCGAGGAGCTGCTCGACCGCACCCTGGCGTCGGTGGCCCGAGGCCGGGAGCGGCTCGCGTCGCGAGGTGCGGTCGCGACCGCGGCGGCCGTCGGTGCGCCCGGTCATCCGGCCCCGGCCGGTGCGGTCCCCGTCCACGCGGGTGCGGTTCACGCGGGTGCGGCAGCCGACGAGCCGGAACGGCCGATGGCTGGCGACGTCGTCGACCGCGAGGGCGGCGAGCCGTCAGGGCTCTCCCGGATGTCCTATGGCGGCCCGGGCGCCGCCTTCGCCTCCGGAGCCGAGCGTTGGGCCGGTGTCCCGGCGGCCCGCGGTGGCATGACCGGTCATGTTCGTCTGACCTCGGCCTGACCTTTCGGGCTGCCTGCCCCACGGTGCCGGAGCGCCGATCGGGGGGAGTGGGCGCGATCGGATACGCTGGTAGTCCGTGCCCGGTGACGTGGGTGCGTAACTTCCGACCGGGCCTGGTTCGCTTCATCCCGGGTCGGGCAGGCCGGCGGTCAGCCGGTCCGCTCTCGCTGGCCTGCGTCAGCGGTCGGGAGGATCAGGGTGGGTGATCTCTGTGCTGGATCCGAGGCAGTTCGGTCGGTATCGGTACGATCGGCCTCCCGCCCCCAGGTCAGTCCCGTAACGACCGTGACGTGAGAACATCTGCTGTGACCGCCATGACCACACAACGAGCCCGTCGGCGTGCCCCCCGGGGTCCCTATGTGCTCGACACCCGTGAGCTCGGCCGTAGGCCGGGTTCACTTCGTCGTGTCGAGACCACGATTGTCCAGCCGTCCGACTTCGGCACCGAGATTCTGCGCGTGCCCGAGGGTGCCGCTGTGCGGCTCGACCTGCGGCTCGAGTCGGTCATGGAGGGGGTCCTGGTGAGCGGCGTGGTGACCGCGCCGTTGGCCGGGGAGTGCGCCCGCTGCCTGGAGGAGGTCACGGACACGACGTCCGTCGACATCAGGGAGCTGTTCTACTACCCCGAGCGGGCCGTCGAGACCGAGGACGAGGGCGACACCTGCGTCCTCGTCGAGGATCATGTCGACATCGAGCCGGTCGTTCGTGACGCGGTGGTGCTCAGCCTTCCGCTGTCACCACTGTGCMGGCCGGACTGCGCAGGCCTGTGCGTCGACTGCGGCGCTCGTCTTGACGAGGTCGGTCCGGACCATTCCCACACCCGGCAGGACCCGAGATGGGCGGCGCTGTCCGGTCTCGCCCAGGATCCCGCTATCACCGAGAACAAGGAGAAGGACTAGTGGCCGTCCCGAAGCGGCGCACCTCGCGCAGCAACACCCGGTCCCGTCGCGCGCAGTGGAAGGCCAAGGTGCCGACGCTCGCGAAGTGCTCGCGCGGGCACGTCATCCGTCCGCACACGATGTGCACGACCTGCGGCCGCTACAACGATCGCCAGGTTCTGGACGTCTGACCACGGTGTGGCACGCGTAGCTGTCGATCTGATCGGGGAGGGCCTTCCACCGGAGGACCTCCTCGATGAACTTGCGACGGCGCTCGATCTTGATCCGCGGCTGACGTTGACCGTGGTGGCGCCCACGGCCAGTGTCGAGTCCGCGCTCGCGGCGAGTGGCGTCCTCTCCGGTGGGCGATGCCAGCTGGTCAACGCGGCGCGCGGGGTCGCGGCAGGTCCGGAGGCGTTGAGCGAGGTTCGGGCGCGGCGTGACTCCGGCGTACGGGTGGCGGCGCGGCTGGTGCGGGACGGGCAGGCTGACGCGATGGTGTCGGTCGCTCCGTTGGAGGCCGTGCTGGCCGCGGCGAGGTTCACGCTCGGCCTGGTCCCGGGCGCGACCCGAACCGCCGCCGCGGTCATCCTCGGTTCCGTGAGCTCTCCCGTGGTCCTGTGCGACGCGGGCGGCTCGGTGGACGTGACCGCCGACGAGCTTGCCCAGTTCGCCCTGTCGGGCACCCGGTACGCGACAGCCTGCCACGGAGTCGTCCGTCCGCGGGTCGGTCTGCTGTCGGCGCGCCCGGCGTTGCAGGACCAGCTCCGGCGCTCCGCGGGTGATCTGCTCTCCTCGCTCGGGCTGCACTTCGTCGGGCCGGTCACCGCCGACAGGCTGCGCACCGGGGCCGGTGTGGACGTCGTCGTGACCGACGGCTTCACCGGCGATGTCGTGCTTGCCGCGCTGGGACGGCGTGCCGCGTCGACATGGGTCGGGTCGGACCCGGCTTCACCGCCGGCGGTCGGTTCGGAACTTCAGGGGGGAATGATCGTGCTGGGAGTGGACGGTACAGCCGTCCAGGTGGGCAGGCCGTGCGCGGCCGGCCCCGGGCGGGCGGGCGATCTGTCCGCGGCGGTGGGTGCGGCGGCCGGCGCGGTGCGTGCCGGGCTCGCCGGATCGGTTCGTGATGCCATGGCGACGTTGGTCGAGCGGCGCCGGGAGCTGGCGGGGCTGTCCCGATGAGCCGGGTGCAGTCGGTTCCGCCGCCGCGGGACGGGCTGGTCGAGGCGCTGCAGGTCGACGTCGATCCCGAGCTGCTGGATCGGGCGCTGACGCACCGGTCGTACGCCTATGAGAACGGTGGCCTGCCTACCAACGAGCGGCTGGAGTTCCTCGGCGACGCGGTGCTCGGCCTGATCGTGACGGCCGCGCTCTTCCGCCGCCACCCCGACCTCCCGGAGGGCCAGCTCGCCAAGCAGCGCGCCTCGGTGGTCAACATGCGGGCGCTCGCCGATGTGGCGCGGCGCATCGGACCGACCGGCATCGGGCCATATCTGCTGCTTGGCCGGGGCGAGGAGGCCACCGGTGGGCGTGACAAGCCGAGCATCCTCGCGGACACGCTGGAAGCGGTGATCGGCGCCGTCTACCTCTCCAACAGCCTTGACGTGGCCTCCGGCTTCGTCCATCGACTCTTCGACCCGCTGCTGGACGAGGCTGCCGGCCGCGGCGCCGGGCTGGACTGGAAGACGTCGCTGCAGGAACAGACGGCGCTGCTGGGTCTCGGCCCGCCGGACTATGTGGTCACCGAGGCCGGCCCTGATCACGCCAAGCGGTTCACGGCCTTCGCGCGGGTCGCCGGCGAGGTGTTGGGCGAGGGCGAGGGCGGCAGCAAGAAGGAGGCCGAGCAGCGTGCCGCGGCGACGGCCTTCGCGATGCTGGAGAAGCGCGCCACCGCCGCGGATGACGGCGAGCCGCAACAGGACAAAGCAGACGGGGCGGCCACGGAAGGTGCCGCTGTGGGCGGTGCCGCAGTGGGCGGTGCCGCTGTGGAGGGTGCTACCGGCCGCGACCCGGCGGCCGGTGCGGGCGACGCAGGATGATCCGGTTTCGCCGAGTTCGCCGATGATCCGCTGTGCCTGAGCTGCCCGAGGTCGAGGTCGTCCGGCGCGGCCTGGAGCGGGGCGTGGTCGGCCGCGTGATCGACGGCGTGGAGGTCTATCACCCACGGGCGGTTCGCCGCCATGCCGCCGGCCCTGATGACTTCGCCGCGGTCCTGCTAGGGCGGACCGTGACCACCGCGTGCCGGCGGGGAAAGTATCTGTGGCTCGGTCTTTCTCCGCAGGGCGCCGAAGCTGCCGGGCCCGAGGCCATCGAGGCAGCGGCTGCTGAGGCAGAGGCAGAGGCAGCGGCTGTCGGGGTGGGCGAGTCACTGCTGGGGCATCTCGGCATGAGCGGGCAGCTTCTTGTGGTCCCGTCGGACAGCCCGGACCAGGTTCACCTGCGGGTCCGGTTTCGCTTCGGTGACGGCGGGCGCGAGCTCCGCTTCGTCGACCAACGGACGTTCGGTGGCCTGGCGGTGGTCTCCGGCGCGGACCTGCCGACCTCGATCGCGCACATCGCACCCGACCCGCTTGCCGCCGACTTCGACGTCGAGCGCTTCGTCGACGCGCTTCGTCGGCGCCGCACCGGTCTCAAGCGTGCGCTTCTCGACCAGACGCTGATCAGCGGCGTCGGCAACATCTACGCGGACGAGGCACTGTGGGCGGCCCGCCTGCACTACGCGCGCCCCACCGAGACGGTCTCCCGCGCCGAGGCGCACCGGCTGCTGGAGGCCGTCCGTACGGTGATGACGGCAGCTCTGGCCGCGGGGGGAACCTCCTTCGACCGGCTGTATGTCTCCACCGAGGGCGTGAGCGGTCTGTTCGAGCGCTCCCTGGAGGTCTACGGCCGCGAGGGCGAGCAGTGCTCGCGCTGCGCCGCGCCCATCCGCCGCGAGGCGTTCATGAACCGCTCCAGCTACACCTGCCCGGTGTGCCAGCCGCGTCCGCGCCGAGCTCGGTGGTAGGATTTCGAACACACATTCGATCAACGACGGTGTGTTCGCGGTAGGTGTGGGCCGACGTGAACATAGCCCGACTCGCGATCGTCGGCCCGACGTGAACGTGGCCCGATATGAGCGGGTGCCGTTCGGGAGATATATTGATCAAGAAGGTGTGTTGATCAAATAGTTGCAGGTTCGATCCGAATCAGCCTCGTCCATGGCCGTGACCGGGAGCTGACGACGACAAGGTCGTGCCCGGTTCGGCGAGGTCTCACAGACGTGTTCTCCTCCGGCTGTATCCAGGCCGGAGCAGGACCATGGACGGAGGCGCCATGAACCCCGATGCTCTGCTCGGCCGGGTGCGCAAGCTGCTGGCGATGGCGGAGGCCGAAGGCCTGCCTGAGGCGGCTCGGGAGAACTACAACGCCAAGGCCGCGGAACTCATCGCCCAGTACGGGATCGACCGTGCCCTCGTCGAGGACGGTGCCCCGGCGGGCGCCGTCGCGGGCGATGTCGTGATGAGCGTGGACGCGCCCTACGCGCGGGACAAGATCTCGCTGTTGGCCAGTGTGGCGGACCCGCTGGGCTGCCGCCTTGTGCACAGGACGGTGCCTGCGCCGAGCGGCGTCGGCGGGACCGTGCACACCGCGCACCTGTTCGGGATGGCGGCGGATATCGAACGCGTCCAGATGCTGTACACGTCGTTGCTCGTGCAGCAGGCGCACGGTCTCGCGGCGGCGCGGCCGCCGGTGTGGGAAGATCCGCGAGCTTTCCGGCGGTCCTGGATGGCCGGCTTCTCGGTCGCGGTGCGTGATCGGCTCGCGCTCGTGGAGGAGGCGGCACGCAGGAGGGCTGAGAACGAGGGCAGAACAACCGCGGCCGACGGAGCGGGAGAACAGCGGTCGGTCGCAGTCGTGCTGGCCAGCCGGGAGGGGCTCGTCGAGGCGCATCTCGCCCGCGTCTATCCGCGGCTGCGCACGACGCGTACGCGCCAGCTCTCAGGATCCGGTGGCAGGGACGGCTACCAGGCCGGCCAGCGGGCGGATCTGGGGGAAGGTCGGCGGGTGCCGACGCAGGAACGACCGGAGATCGGCTGAGCTGCTCGGGCGGTACCCGCGAGCGAACCAGCCGATCGCGGTGGATCCGATGTTCGGTGGATCTGGTGTGAAGTAGCTCTTGGTGCGAAGTAGCTCTGTCGGCGTGGCCGCGGCGGCCACGCCGATCCAGGCCCCACTACAACTTGCCGCCGGGGAGGTTGGGTACCGCGGTCTGGGTCGGACGCTCGCCGCGGGGCGGAGCGTAGCCCGGGCCGATGACGGTTTCGGACGGTACCGGGACCGGCGTGACACTCCGGATGCCCTCGGTGCTGGCATGCGGAACCGGGATCACTCCTCCATCCTGGGAGAAGTTCTGCCCACAGCCGGAGAGCAGGAGTGCGGTACCCATCGAACAGACGGCGGCCACGCACGCGAGCGACCGGCGACGGCCTGATCGCCCAGGCGTGCGCACATGGTCACCAATGGTGGTGCCGTTCGACGGCGTCCCCTGCCCCGGCCCCACGCGAACGGTGGCCTCGGTGCCCCTGTTGAGCTGCGCGCTCTCGATGTACATGGTGTCCACAATGGCTAGTACCCTACCGCTCCGATGAACGAGATTCGCGCGACGAACGGCGCCTCCAGCAGGGACGTGGTCCGCCTCACCGCCCGGGTCGAAGGTCTGGTTCAGGGTGTGGGGTTCCGTGACTATGTCCGTACCAAAGGGCGACGTCTCGGACTTGCCGGGTCTGCGACGAATTTGCCCGACGGTGCGGTCGCGGTGATCGCCGAAGGAGACCGGGCTGCCTGTGAGTCGCTCCTCGACCTACTTGTGACCGGGCACACACCGGGTCGAACCGACCGTGTCGAGCACGTGTGGAGTGAGGCACGTGGTGGATTGGCGGGCTTCCTTCGGCGTTGATGCGCGGCGCCGTCGATTGAACAAGCGAGCAATCCGCGGCGACGTCCGTGCGAACGGAGTCGAACTTCACAGAGAAGCCCGCGTTGACGGAAGTGTGTTTTTGCCCAACGAGACCATGTGATCACGGCGCGTCGGTCGATCATTGATGCGCCTGGTTGGCGCGCACCCGGCGACTTTCCCTGCGTCCATGGATGATCGTGGCTGGTGACGGGCCCGATCGTGGCAGCCCGTCGGCGCGGAACAAGCCGCGTGTCACCGGCGCCACATGCCGAACCGTGGACGAACCTGCTGCATCTGGTCCCGCCATGTGTCCCGTCGGGTGTTCGCGGGCGAGGATTTTCTGATGTTCGTGGGACCGCACGTGGGCCTTGTGGCATGCTCTTGACTTTCGGTGGCCTGACGTGGGATTCTTAGGTCATTCTCTGGGGCGCACTCTGATCGTTCTGATCTCGTCGCTCCCACACATCCCGCTAGGTCACTCATCGTGGAGGACCATCACCATGGCGAAGGCCCTATTCGGCCACGTCGGTACTGGCAGCGACATGCGTCTCTCGTACGAGGTACGCCGTCTTCGCGCCCGGGTAGCGGAGCTCGAGGCTGAGCTCGCACGCGTACGGGCAGTGAACGAGGCGCTCGTCGACGGGGTTGACGTACCCGCTGACGTCCGGGCACTCGAGGTCGAGCCCGCGCTCACCTGAGCCGAGCTCACAAGTAGTTCCACATCCGGGCACTTCGGGTGCCCCACATACCGGGTTGAGCGCGGTGAGGGTCCCTGACCTCCTTGCCGGGCGGGCTCCCTCATGCCCTGGTGCGCACCCTTTTGGGTGAGTGCTGCGCTTGAAGGGGCTGTGCCTGGCTCGGGGTGGGTTCTCGTGCGTCCTCGTGTTGCCCTGTATGTGGTGTTCTGAGGTGTATTAGGCAGGTGTTGGTCGAGGCGGGGTGCGGTTCGCCCTGCCATCGGCAGGCCCGTTGCCCGCCTGGCAGGCGCGCTGTCCTGGTGCCTGACGCGTGCTGTCGGACGCGTGGCGTGGCACGGGCGTCGCATCCGGTGGGCAGGTCGCCGGATGACAGTCCTTGCGCGGGGGCGCCGCGTCGAGGCTCCGGGTGCCGCTCGGTACGATAAGCAGGTCCAACCTGGAATGATCTTGTTGTTGGACTGATCTTGTCGTGGACCGGTGGACCATCGGTCCGGTAACGGTTTTTCGTTCCGTCCGCCGCCCGGAGCCCGGTGCATCTAAAAAGTCTCACCCTGCGGGGTTTCAAGTCGTTCGCGAGCTCGACCACCTTGCACCTCGAGCCCGGCATCACCTGTGTCGTCGGCCCCAACGGCTCGGGTAAGAGCAACGTGGTCGACGCGATCGCCTGGGTGCTGGGCGAGCAGGGCGCCAAGGCGCTGCGCGGCGGCACGATGTCCGACGTCATCTTCGCCGGAACGCCGGCGCGCCCGGCTCTGGGCCGGGCCGAGGTGCTACTGACCATCGACAACACCGACGGCGCGTTGCCGATCGAGTATTCCGAGGTCACCGTCGGGCGGCTGATGTTCCGCAGCGGCGAGAGCGAATACACCATCAACGGTACGGCCTGCCGCCTTCTGGACATCCAGGAGCTGATGAGTGACTCCGGCATCGGCCGGGAGCTTCATGTCGTCGTCGGGCAGGGCCAGCTGGACGCCGTCCTCCATGCCCGCCCCGAGGATCGCCGGTCGTTCATCGAGGAAGCCGCGGGCGTCCTCAAACACCGCAAACGCAAGGAAAAGGCGCTTCGCAAGCTCGAGGCGATGGCCGCCAACCTCACCCGTCTCACGGACCTGTCCGCCGAGCTGCGGCGGCAGCTCGGCCCGCTGGGCCGCCAGGCGGAGATCGCCCGCAAGGCCGGCGTGATCCAGGCGAGCCTGCGGGACGCGCGGCTGCGCCTGCTCGCCGACGACCTCGCCACGGCTCGGGCGTCCGTCGTCACCGACGCGGCGGACGAGGAGGCACTGCGAGCCAGGGTGGCCCGCACCGAGCGAGTGCTCGCCGACGGGCAGCGCCGAGAGGCGGAGCTGGAGGCTCGCCTCGCCGAAGTGGTTCCCCAGGCGGCCCAGGCGGCCGAGACCTGGTACGGCCTCGCCTCCGTCCGGGAGCGGTTGCGGGGGAGCAGATCCCTCGCTGCCGAGCGGTCACGGCTGCTCGGCGCCGCGGAGGAAAGCCGCAGCGGTCGCGATCCGGACGAGTTGGAGCAGGAGGCGACGGCGGTCCGGGAGCAGGAGCTCGCGCTGACGGAGCGGCTGGAGCTGGACCGCGAGACTCTGGAAGAGGTTGTGGCCCGTCGCGGCTCTCTTGAGGAGCAGGTGGCGAACGAGGAGAAGGCACTTCTCGCGGCTGCGAAGGCCGCGTCGGACCACCGGGAGGGGCTCGCCCGACTCGCCGGCCGGGTGGACGCGGCCCGGTCGCGCGCCGCGTCCGCCGAGGCCGACATCATCCGGATGACCGAGGCCCTGCAGGCGGCCCACGCGCGGGACGAGGAGACGGCCGGGTCCCGGGCGGCGCTCGACACCGAGCTGGCCCGGATCGAGACCGCACGCCAGGAGCTCGGGGAACGGCACAGCGAGGCGGTCGCCGTGCACGAGGCCGCCAGCGAGCGCCTGGAGGCGTTGCGGGACGCCGAACGGGCAGCGGAGCGCGATCGTGCCTCCTGGCAGGCACGTCGGGAGGCGCTGGAGCTTTCGCTCGCGCCGGCTGACGGCGCCACCGCGCTGCTGCGCGCCGCGGTCGAGTCCACGTCCGGGTCGGCGGCGTCGCCGCCGCCGCCGTCGCTGTCGTCGCTGCCATCGCCGCCGACGGGGGAGCCGGCGGCTTCTGTGGGCGCGTCGGCGGACGGCAACCGAGGCGGGCGTGGCGGTGGGAAGAAGCGCCAGGGCCGCTCCGGGCGTCGCGGCGAGGCCGAGGCCGAGATCGTCGTCGAGCTCCCGCCGCTCGACTCGTCCATCGAGATCATCGGACGTCTCGCCAGCTTTGTGACCGTCGCACCGGGTGCTCAGGCGGCGATCGCGGCCGCCCTCGGGCCGGTGGCGGACGCGTTGCTCGTGGGGACGTCCGAGGACGCGCTCGCCGCGCTGCGCTGGTTGCGCGGTGCCGACGCCGGCCGCGCCGCTCTGGTCGCGGCGGATTCAGCGGATGTAGCGAGTTCAGCGGACGCAGTGCGCGGGGCGGATGCGGCGGACACAGCGGACCTGGGGCGCGGACCGGGTGTTGCCGAGCCGCTGCCGGCCGGCTCGCTGCCGGCGCTGGAGCTGGTCACGGTCACGGATCCGCGTTTCGACGCCGCGGTGCGGGAACTTCTCGCCGACGCGGTCGTCGCGGACGATCTGGACGTCGCCGCCCAGGTGCTCGCCGGTCGTCCGCGCGCGACGGTCGTCACCAGGGACGGTGACGTCGCGGGGCGGCGGTCGGCGGTGGGCGGCAGCGCCACGCCGCCTTCGGTCCTCGAGGTCCAGACCGCCGCGGACGAGGCGGACCGCGGGTCCCTCGAGGCGCTGGCCCGTCGGGAAGCCGCCCGTGAGGAGCTCGGCCCGGCCCGGGCGGAGGTGGAGCGGGCTCGGGGCGCGATCGACGCGGTGCTCGCCGAGCGGCACGGGGCCGATGCCCGTCATCGCGCGCTTTCGGAGCACCTCGCCCAGATCGAGCGGACCCGCGGCACGGCGGCCGGCGAGATCAGCCGGCTGGAACGTTCCAGGCTCGCGGCGGAGGCCGCCCGAGACCAGGCCTACGGCGCCCTGACGGAGCTGGAGGCGCAGCTCGCGGCGAGCTCCGCCGAACCGGACGTCGGTGAGCGCTCGCCGCAGCAGCGCGACCGCCTGGTCGCCGAGACCTCCGCCGTTCGTGCGGCCGAGGTCGAGGCCCGGCTGGCCGTGCGTACCAGTGAGGAGCGCGCGCGTGGCCTGCACGGCCGGGCGGACGCACTCATGCGGTCGGCGGCGAACGAGCGGGCGGCGCGGGCGGCTGCCGCTCGCCGCCGAGAGGTACGTGAACGCCACGCCGCGGCGGCGGCCGCCCTCGCCGCGGCCGCGGACACCGCGCTGGACGCGCTGGAGCGATCGCTGGCCACCGCCGCCACGGAGCGGGAGACCGCCGAGGCCGCCCGGCGCGAGACCGAGGAGGCCCTGGGCACTGTCCGGGAGCAGGTGCGCGGCTGGGCCACCGAGCTGACGGGCCTGCGTGACGCCGCTCACCGCGAGGAACTGGCCCGAGCGGAGAAGCGCCTGCGGGTGGAGACGCTGGAGGCCAAGGCCCTGGAGGAACACGGCGTCGAGGCCGACGACCTGGTCGCCGAGTTCGGCCCGGACGTGCCGGTGCCTCCGGACGAGCCCGATGGCGAGGCGACGCCGTTCGACCGCGCGCAGCAGGTCGAGCGGGCGGCGCGGGCGGAGAAGCAGCTCACCCGACTGGGGAAGATCAACCCGTTGGCGCTGGAGGAGTTCGCCGCGCTGCAGGAACGCGCCGCGTTCCTGTCCACCCAGCTGGAAGACCTGAAGAGCACACGACGTGACCTGCTGCTTGTGGTGGACGAGGTGGACGCCCGCGTCCGCGAGGTGTTCGCCACCGCGTTCGCCGACACGGCGCGGGAGTTCGAGATCGTCTTCGCGACCCTGTTCCCGGGGGGTGACGGCCGGCTTGTCCTGACCGATCCGGACGACATGCTGACGACCGGTATCGAGGTCGAGGCCCGACCGCCCGGCAAGAAGGTCAAGCGGCTGTCCCTGCTCTCGGGCGGTGAACGGTCACTGACCGCGCTCGCGTTGCTGCTGGCCATCTTCCGGGCGCGGCCGTCGCCGTTCTACGTCCTGGACGAGGTCGAGGCCGCGCTGGACGACCGCAATCTCGGCCGGCTGCTCAACGCCATCGAGGGCCTGCGGGAGAAGTCCCAGTTGATCATCATCACGCACCAGAAGCGGACGATGGAGATCGCGGACGCGCTCTACGGTGTGGCGATGCGCGGCGACGGCATCACGACCGTGATCAGTCAGCGGCTGCGCGCCCGCGCCTCAGCCTGACCTGCCGCTCCGGCCGGGCTCGGCACGTTCGGCGCTGCCATCAACGCCACCGGCGCTGCCCGTCACCAGCGCCGCCATCAACGCCATCGGCGGCGCCCGTCACCAGCGCCACCACCGGCGTCGGTGCCCGAAACCCCACGGTCTGGCCACCCCGTTCGCCATAGCGCCGGGGGTGGACGGGCGATGGTCGCGCCGCGATCTGTAAGGATCGTGGCGTGGAGCTGGTCATCCTCATCGTCCTCATCGCCGTCGCCCTGGTGGGGGTCGTTGGTCTCGTCGCAGGTAGCGCGCTTCGGGGGCGCACCCGGCGGGGCCCGATCCGACCGGGCCCGGACTCGAGCGGCCTCGACGCGGGCGCCGCGTCGCCCGGTTCCGTCACCGAAGTCGCACCCGGCGCCTCGCCGGGCCTCGCTGCGGGCGCACCGCCTGCGGTGGCTCGTCCAGGCGGTCCCGAACCCGCGGCTGAGCCGGCGGAACGTGCCGGTCAGGCCGGAGTGCCGGGCGGGGCGACCGAGCCGGCGGAGGAGATCGCTCCGGCCGCCGGCGGGGCGGTGACGGCGGAGCCCGAGATTGTTTCTCCGCGTGCCCCGTTGGAGGTGCCGGCTCCCGCGATGGGCCGGATCGTCCGGCTGCGCGCCCGACTGGCTCGCTCCCAGAACGCGCTCGGCCGCGGCCTGCTCGCGCTGCTCTCGGGCGACAACCTGGACGAGGAGGCCTGGGAGGACGTCGAGTCGACGCTGCTCGTCGCGGACGTCGGGGTGGCCGCCACGGCGGAGATGGTGGACGCGCTGCGGGAACGGACGAAGGTGCTCGGCGCTCGCACGGCGGCCGACGCGCGCGCGATGTTGCGAGACGAGCTGCTCGCCCAGGTGGGCACGAGCATGGACCGGTCGCTTCGCACCAGTGCGCCGGACCGGCCGGCCATCCTGCTCGTGGTGGGTGTCAACGGCACCGGCAAGACCACGACCTGCGGCAAGATCGCCCGTCTGCTCGTGGCGGAGGGCCGATCCGTCGTGCTCGGCGCGGCGGACACCTTCCGGGCGGCGGCGGCGGACCAGCTGGAGACCTGGGGCGGTCGGGTGGGCGCGACGACCGTGCGTGGCCCGGAGGGCGGTGACCCGGCGTCCGTCGCGTTCGACGCGGTGAAGCGCGGGATCGATGACGGCGCCGACACGGTGCTCGTCGACACCGCCGGTCGGCTGCACACGAAGGTCGGCCTGATGGACGAGCTCTCCAAGATCAAAAGAGTGGTGGTCAAGCAGAGCCCGGTCGACGAGGTCCTGCTGGTGCTGGACTCCACCACCGGTCAGAACGCCCTCACCCAGGCGCGGGTCTTCACCGAGGCCGTCGACATCACCGGTGTGGTTCTCACCAAGATGGACGGGACGGCCAAGGGGGGCATCGTCATCGCGGTGCAGCGGGAGCTGGGTGTGCCGGTCAAGCTGATCGGGCTCGGCGAGGGCCCGGACGATCTCGCGCCGTTCGAGGCCGAGGCGTTCGTCGACGCACTGCTGGGCGAGCCGGCCTGACCTGACGGCTCGCCGGCGGACCCGTCGTCCTCGGACGCCCTGCCGGTGGACGTCCTGCCGGTTGGACCTGCTGCCGGTGGATGTGTTGCCGGTGGACGCAGGGACCACATTCTTGGTTGTCGCCGGCCTTCCCAGCGGCCAGTCGCAGCTCTACGCTTTCCGCGTGTGCGGATCCGTCGGGATCCGCGGACTGCCGCGCCCAGTCTCGACCAGGAGCGCCTCGGTCGTCACCGAGCGTCCGCCAGGAGTTTCGGTCGGGCTTTGAGCCTCCGGCGAGGTGTCTCGCCCTCCTCAGCGCAGAGGGCGGAGCCGGCCGGCCTCGTGCCGGGTTCCGTGCGGGCACGCCTCGCCGGGCTGGGCCGGCCTGGTGGGCCGGCCCAGGCTCGGCTGGGCAGGGCCGGCGTCCACATCGGCGTCGACTGTCGTCCCGACCCCCGCTTCCGGATCAGCGAGTGATGCGTACGCTGGTGGCTGCGGTTCGTCTGCGATCTCGGAGTGTGTGCGCGTGTTCGACACCCTTTCCAGCCGCCTCGACAAGGTCTTCACGTCGCTGCGGGGCAGGGGGCGGCTGACCGACGCCGACATCGACGCCACCGCCCGAGAGATCCGGGTGGCGCTGCTGGAGGCCGATGTCGCCCTCCCCGTGGTCCGCGGTTTCGTCGCGGCCGTCAAGGAGCGGGCGCGCGGCGCCGAGGTGAGCGCGTCGCTCAACCCGGCGCAGCAGGTCATCAAGATTGTCAACGAGGAGCTCATCGCCATCCTCGGTGGCGGCACCACCACGGTGCGTTTCGCGAAGACGCCGCCCACCGTGATCCTGCTCGCGGGTCTGCAGGGCACCGGTAAGACGACCCTCGCCGGCAAGCTCGGCCGGTGGCTGAAGGCCCAGGGGCACACCCCGCTGCTCGTGGCCGCCGACCTGCAGCGCCCGAACGCGGTGAACCAGCTCCAGGTCGTCGGAGGCCGGGCCGGGGTCGAGGTGTTCGCGCCCGAGCCGGGCAACGGTGTGGGTGACCCGGTCCGGGTCGCGCGGGATGCGCTCGCCCACGCCCGCCGCCACGTCTTCGACGTGGTGGTCGTCGACACCGCCGGCCGGCTCGGTGTCGACGAGGAGATGATGCGCCAGGCCGCCGACATCCGGGACGCGGTCTCGCCGGACGAGATCCTTTTCGTGCTCGACGCCATGATCGGTCAGGACGCGGTCTCCACCGCCCAGGCGTTCGCCGACGGCGTCGGTTTCTCCGGTGTCGTCCTGACCAAGCTTGACGGCGACGCCCGTGGTGGCGCCGCGCTGTCGGTGGCCCGGGTGACCGGCGCGCCGATCATGTTCGCCTCCACCGGCGAGTCCCTCGAGGACTTCGACGTCTTCCACCCCGAGCGGATGGCGTCGCGCATCCTCGGCATGGGTGACGTGCTCACGCTCATCGAGCAGGCCGAGAAGGCGTTCGAGGTCGAGCAGGCCGAGGCGATGGCCGTGAAGATGGCCACCGCCGAGTTCACCCTCGAGGACTTCCTCGAGCAGATGCTGACCGTGCGCAAGATGGGCCCGATCGGCAACCTGCTCGGCATGCTTCCCGGCATGGGGCAGATCAAGGATCAGCTCGCCCAGGTGGACGATCGCGACCTGGACCGGGTGGTCGCGATCATCCGCTCCATGACCCCGGCCGAGCGGCGCGACCCGAAGATCCTGCAGGCGTCCCGGAAGGCCCGTGTCGCGCGTGGCTCCGGAGTCACCGTCACCGAGGTCAACCAGCTGTTGGACCGTTTCGGTGAGGCCCGCAAGATGATGAAGCAGATGGCCGGCGGGTCCGGGTTGATTCCCGGCCTGGGCCGGGGGAAGGCCGCGCAGGCCCGCAAGGCGCCGAAGAAGGGCAAAGGCGCGCGCCGCAGCGGAAACCCGGCGGCCCGGGCCGCGCAGTCGCAGGATCGCAAGACCGGGCAGGACGGGCCGCCCGCGCTCGGTCCGGGCATGGCCCCGGGGCCCGAGGGCATGCCGGACCTCTCGGCTCTGATTCAGCAGAGCGGCCTCGGCGGCAACGGTTCTGGCGGCAAGGGGACCCCGCCGCGGCGCCCCCGTTCAGGCCGCTGACACCGATCGGGGCGCGGTGGCCGGGGTCGATCGGGAACGCTCCCGACTCCCCGGGCGCGGTCCCGGCAGGTGATCTGGCAGACTGTAAGGTCATACCGGCGTTGCCTGCCGGCGTCGGCGTGGCCGCCATCGGGCGTGTTCCCCGGAGTTCTGGGGGAGTGCCAGGGTGGTCTGTCGTCGGCGGTGTTCTCCCGCCATCGGGGTGTCACGGGTGCCCGTGTAGCTCTGGTGGTCATCGATATGTCTGGAGCCGTTCGACCACCGTGGCAACAAAGATCAAACTTCAGCGCCTCGGCAAGATGCGCGAGCCGCACTACCGCATCGTCGTCGCCGACGCCCGTACCAAGCGGGACGGCCGGGTCATCGAGGCCATCGGGCAGTACCACCCCAAGTCGGACCCGAGCATCATCAAGGTCGACGCGGAGCGCGTCGGCCACTGGCTCTCGGTCGGCGCGCAGCCGACGGAGCCGGTGCTGGCGATCCTCAAGGTGACTGGCGACTGGCAGAAGTTCAAGGGCCTGCCGGCGCCTCCGCCGATGAGGTTCCCGGCGCCGAAGGCCGACAAGCGCGAGGTCTTCCAGGAGGCTGCCCGTGCGGCCGCCGACGCGGCGGACAAGCCGGCGACGACCCCGAAGAAGGCGAAGAAGTCGGCTGCCGCCGACGACGCCGAGACGGCGTCCGCAGAGCCGGTCGCGGGGCAGTAGGTGCTCGAGGCGGCTCTCGAACACCTCGTCCGCGGCATCGTCGACTATCCCGACGATGTGCGGGTCGATCTGTCGAGTAACCGGCGCGGCCGGACGCTGGAGGTGCGGGTGCATCCCGACGACCTCGGCAAGGTGATCGGTCGCCGTGGCCGGACAGCCCGGGCGCTGCGTACCGTGATGGGCGGTGTGGGCGGTCGCGGTCTGCGTATCGACGTTGTCGACGTGGACCGGTGATGTCCGTCTCCTCCGTTCACGGGCGCGCCGCAACCTCTCATGGGTGAGCCCGTCATCGTCGGGCGGGTCGGGCGTCCGCATGGTGTTCGCGGTGATGTCACCATCGACGTCCGGACGGACCTGCCCGAGCGGCGTTTCGCGCCCGGGTCCGTGCTGGGCCGTCAGGTCGCGGGTGACTCGGCGACGGCGGCGGGTGTCCCCGCCGCCACGGGTGACTCCGGCACGGGTAACGGCAGCACGGGTACGGGCGCGACCTCGCCGCTCGGCGCGACGGCGACGTCCACTCAGCCGATGCTGCGGGTCGTGACCTCCCGGTGGCATTCCGGCCGGTTGCTGGTCCGGTTCGACGGTGTGGGCGACCGCAACGCCGCGGAGGCGTTGCGGGGCACCCTGCTGACCATCGACTCCGACGAGTCCGGGTCACCGGCGGAACCCGACGACGACGATGACGGCGACCTGTGGTGGGACCGTGATCTCGTCGGCCTGCGGGCGCAGACGCCCACGGGCGAGCCGCTCGGCGACGTGATCGACGTGATCCATTCACCGGCCGGGGAGATGCTGGCGATCAGCAGGGCCGGCGGGGGAGAGCACCTCATCCCCTTCGTCCGGGAGATCGTCCCGACGGTTGACCTGGAGGCAGGCCACATCGTCGTCGACCCGCCACCTGGCCTGCTCGACCTCGACTGATCCGCCGCCGAGGTGGGGCGGATCACCGTCGCGCCAACGGCACCTGATCCGACGGCCGACGGCACCTTCTCCGACGAAGGCGGACGGATGCGCATCGACGTCCTGACGATCTTCCCGGACTACCTGCGTCCGCTGGAGCTCGCTCTGGTCGGGCGTGCGGCCGCCCGGGATCTGGTCGACATCCACACCCATGACCTGCGGCAATGGACTCATGACGTCCATCGGACGGTCGACGACGCTCCCTATGGCGGCGGGCCGGGCATGGTCATGCGCCCAGAGCCATGGGATGCGGCGCTGCGGGCCGTCAGTGGTGGTGATCCCACCCGCCGTCCTCGCGTGGTGGTTCCGACGCCTGCGGGCGTCCCGTTCACCCAGCGCTATGCGGCCGAACTCGCGGAGCAGGACTGGCTGGTCTTCTGCTGCGGCCGGTACGAGGGCATCGACGGCCGGGTGGTCGAGGCCTGGGCCGACGACGAGATCTCCATCGGCGACTACGTTCTCGCCGGCGGGGAGGCCGCCACGCTCGTGATCGTCGAGGCGGTGACGAGGCTGCTTCCCGGTGTTGTCGGCAACGTCGAGTCCATCACCGACGACTCCTTCGCGCATGGCCTGCTTGAGGGTGCGGTGTACACCCGTCCGCCGGTCTGGCGGGAGCGTGAGGTGCCCGCGATCCTCCGCTCCGGTGATCATGCGGCCATCGCCCGGTGGCGCCGGGACGAGGCTCTGCTGCGTACCCGGCGCAGACGTCCTGAGCTGCTCGAACGGATCGAACTGTCCGCGGCTGACCGGGCGGTCCTGGCGAACGCGCCGAATGCGCGGAGTGCCCCGCCGAACGGCGGCGACGGTCTCGAGGGCAGCACGGCGTGACGGCGTGACGGCGTGACGCGCGCAGGTGACGGATCCGGCCTGGCGGGGGCGGCGCGGGTGGCCTGGACAGGGCCTGCCGACCGGACACCTCGCTCGTGTGGCACAGTAGGATGCGGTGTCCGCTGGTTCCTGACCGACGGTGTCACGCAACACTGACCCGTCACCCGCCGGCCTGGTTGAACTGACCTGGTCGGTCCGTGACGTTGTCGGTTGGTGGCCTTGTCGGTCTGCCGATCCGGCGCACCCGGTCGGCCCGCCGATCCGGCGTAACCGCTGTTCTGCCGCTTCGCCGTCCTGGCGCATGCTTCGTCCGGCCACGTGCCGGTGTGATGCCGTGTGACCGGGAGGTCGGAAGGCCGCAGCGAAACGCTGGTCGTGGCCGGCGGACCGTTTCATGCATTTGCCTGTGACAACCCTGAGGAAAGCGACTGCCATGCACACCCTGGACAGCCTCGACGCCGAGTCGCGCAGGACGGACGTGCCGGAGTTCTGGCCGGGCGACACGCTGAAGGTCCACGTGCGCGTGGTCGAGGGTAACCGCCAGCGCATCCAGGTCTTCCAGGGCGTGGTGATCCGTCGCCAGGGCGGCGGTGTCCGGGAGACGTTCACCGTTCGCAAGGTGAGCTTCGGCGTTGGCGTCGAGCGGACCTTTCCGCTCCACAGCCCCATCGTCTCGCGCATCGAGGTCGTGACGCGCGGTGACGTCCGCCGGGCGAAGCTCTACTACCTTCGCCAGCTTCGTGGCAAGGCCGCGAAGATCAAGGAGAAGCGCGAGCCGGTCGGCCGCTGAAGCTCCCGGTGAACCGTCGCCAGAGGCCTTCCGGTTGGTGGGTATCTGGCGACTGGCCGGTCACCAAACCACTCCACCGCGCGGGCGGTGCATCAGGATGGTCAGGTCGTGGGCTGATCCGGTCGATTGCGGTCCGGTCAGACCGCGGCCTTGGCGGGCCTCTGCCTGTCCGATGACGAATGACGGCCGACCTGGCGAGGTGGCGCAGTGAGTGGATCCGACCGCGGCACACCCGAACCGTTCGACGGTTCGGGTGAAGGCGATCCGGCGTCTGCCGGTCCTGGGCCGCACGGTGACGCCCAGGGTCCCGCGGTTTCTGGCATGGATCCGGGCGTGACGGGTTCGCGTCCGGATCCCGCCGCCGCCGGGCTTGGTTCCGGTGCCGATGACGGGTCCGCGCGACCCGTCGGCCCCGTCAACTCCGTCGATGTGGATCCCGCCGAGCCGGTCAAGGACCCCGCTGAGCTGGTCAAGCCCTTTGAGCCGGTCGTGGCCGGCGTCAACGCGGGCATCGGCGGCGGCGTGCTGGGAGCCGCGTACGAGGCGGAGACGAGCGCTTCGTCCGGGCCCGAGGAGCGCGGGCGTGACGAACACGGGAGCGGGGCCTCGCCGGCCACCGGCCGGCGGGTCGCTCGGCCGGACACCGGCCGGGACCGCGGGCGGGGCTCGTTCCTACGTGAGCTCCCGATCCTGGTACTCGTCGCCTTCCTGCTCGCGCTGCTGATCAAGACCGTCTTCGTGCAGGCGTTCTGGATTCCGTCCGAGTCGATGGAACGGACGCTGCTCATCGACGACCGCGTGCTGGTGAACAAGGTCATCTACCACTTCCAGGACGTGCACCGCGGCGAGATCGTGGTGTTCAACGGTGAGGGCACCGGCTTCGAGCGGGAGTCGGTCGTCAGCGAGCCCGGCAGCGGGCTGAGCCGGTTCGTCCGGAACGTTCAGGAGCTGCTGGGCCTCGGCGCCCCCAGCGAGAAGGACTTCATCAAACGTGTGATCGGAGTCGGTGGGGACGTCGTCGCCTGCTGCGATGACGCCGGGCGCGTGACGGTGAACGGCAAGGCCCTCGACGAGCCCTACGTCTACGAGAACGATTTCCAGGAGTTCGGTCCGATCACGGTTCCGGACGGAGACCTGTGGCTGATGGGTGACCACAGGTCCCGGTCATCGGACTCGCGACAGAACGGTCCGGTGCCGCAGGACAAGGTGATTGGCCGCGCGTTTGTGCGGGTCTGGCCACTCGGGCGCTTCGGCATCCTTTCGGTGCCGGACACCTTCTCCGGGGTGCCGTCGGCCAGCGCCGCGAATCGCGGCAACGCGGAGCACGAGCCGGTCGCGTCCGGGGCGGGCCTGCCGGGGTCGGCGGACGCGCTCCTGGCGCCGGTGGCGGCCTTGGCGCTCGTGGTCCCTGGCCGTCGGCGTCGTCGTGCCGGGCTGGGACGGCCCGGGCGGTCCGGACGGGCGGTTGGTCTGTGGCCGAGGTCCGCGCGTGCGCGCCGGGGGATTGTCCGGTCGCGCGTGCGACGCGCTGACCGTCGGCCTGACGTGGGTGGTTCGCCCTGATCCCCATGGATGTGCGTGGCACGACGGTCCGTAGCGACGCCGGCCTTTTCGGCTACGAGAGGGCGCTGACCCGCTGCGGCCTCGGACCGGTGGCGGGTGTGGACGAAGCAGGCCGGGGCGCCTGCGCGGGGCCGCTGGTGGTCGCCGCGGTGATCCTGCACCCAGGTCGGACCCGCCGGCTCGCACGTCTCAACGACTCGAAGCTGCTCACCGAGCGCGTCCGCGAGGAGGTCTACGCGGACGTGCTGGCCAGCSCCGCGGCGGTGGCGACCGTCGTCGTTCCCGCCGCGGACATCGACCAAATCGGCGTGCACGTCGCCAACATCATGGGCATGCGTCGGGCTGTCGCACGCCTCGGTGTCTCGCCGGGCTATGTGCTGACGGACGGGTTCGCGGTAGAGGGATTCGGGGTGGAGTCGCTGGCAGTGATCAAGGGAGACCGGGCTGTCGGGTGCATCGCCGCGGCGTCCGTCGTGGCCAAGGTGACCAGGGACCGGATCATGCGTTGTCTGCACGAGCAGTACGCCGAGTACGATTTCGCGCAGCACAAGGGCTACGTCACCGCGGCGCACACCGCCGCGTTGGCGCGGTACGGGCCGTGCGCCGAGCACCGCCTGTCATATGTCAACGTCGCCGCCCAGGCGGGGCTGGCGGGGAAAACAAGATTGCTGCGGCTGGAGGAAAGAGTTGCTATGACCAGCCTGCGTGGCGCCACGGAGAGCGCATGAGCGCGGAGGATCTCGAAAAGTACGAGACCGAGATGGAACTCCAGCTTTACCGCGAGTACCGCGACGTGGTGGGGCTGTTCTCGTATGTGATCGAGACCGAGCGGCGGTTCTATCTGGCGAACGACTATCAGATCGAGATCCGTAACAGCTCGGATGGCGAGGTCTTCTTCGAGCTCACGCTGCGGGACGCCTGGGTGTGGGACATGTTCCGGCCCGCTCGTTTCGTGAAGAACGTTCGAGTTGTCACGTTCAAGGACATCAATGTCGAGGAACTGACCAAGGCCGAGCTCTGAGCGCCAGGTCCTGAGCGCTGGATTCCTCGGTCCGTCCGGCGTGTCCGGTATGTCCGGCGCGGCGGGGTCACCTGAGACGTGGAGGGGTGCCGGTCCGCCGGTTGCCCGGTGGCGCGCCGTACATCGTTGCCGCTCTGTGGATGAAAGCTGGTTATCCACAGGGAGCCGATTGAAGCGTCTCCGCGGGGCGAGAGCGCGGAACCTGATCTCACCGGAGGGCGTGCGACCCCCGGTGAGACGGAGCCTCGGATGCGGGTCAGTCAGCGGTTCGGCCGGTTCGGCGAGGATGTCGCGGCCGAGCATCTGTGCGCCGAGGGCGCGGAGATCCTCGCCCGCAACTGGCGGTGTCGTGAGGGCGAGATCGATATCGTCGCGCGCCACGGCGACATTCTTGTCTTCTGCGAGGTCAAGGCACGTAGCGGGTCAGGCTACGGAAGCGGCGCCGCCGCGGTCGTCGGTCGCAAGGCCGCCCGTATCCGGCGCCTTGCCGTCCGCTGGCTCGCCGAACATCCCCATCCCCCCGCCGTGGTGCGATTCGATGTTCTCGAGGTCTATCGGGAACAGCAGGGGCCGGTCCGGGTCGAGCACCGCCGGGGAGCCTTCTGATGGCTCTCGCCCGCTCCCTGGCCGTCGCGGTGGTCGGTATCGAAGGGCGCCTCGTGGAGGTCGAGGCCGATCTGGGGCGCGGCCTGCCGGGCTTCACGCTGATCGGCCTTCCGGACGCGGCCCTGCACGAGGCGCGGGACAGGGTGCGAGCCGCGGTGGTGAACTCCCGCGAGCACTGGCCGGATCAGAAGATCACAGTTGGGCTGTTCCCGGCGACCCTTCCAAAGTCCGGCAGCGGATTCGATCTCGCGATGGCCGCTGCCATTCTGGGCGCGGCCGGGGCCGTGCCCTCGGGCGCACTGGCGAGCCGCATCCTGATCGGGGAACTCGCGCTCGACGGCAGGCTCCGCCCGGTGCGAGGCGTACTCCCCGCCGTTCTGGCCGCCGTTGAGGCAGGCCTGGAGCGGATTGTTGTGCCCGTCGCGAACGCCGCGGAGGCCTCGCTGGTTCCCGATGCCGTCATCGAGCCCATGCACGACCTCGCAGGTGTGTTGGCGCTGCTGCGTGGCCGGCCGACGGCTGTGCTCCTCCCGGCAGGCGCCGCGCAGCCGGTCGATCCGGGGGAGCCGGCCGATCCAGGGGAGACGATGCCCGATCTGGCGGACGTCGCGGGGCAGGTCCGAGGACGGCTGGCAGTGGAGGTGGCCGCCGCGGGTGGTCATCACCTGTTCATGCTGGGGCCGCCCGGCTCCGGCAAGTCGATGCTGGCGGAGCGGCTGCCGGGCCTGTTGCCCACGCTGGACTTCAGGGCAGCACTGGAGGTCACGGCCGTGCATTCGGTGGCGGGCGTTCTACCGGTCGGCCGGCCGCTCGTCACCCGGCCACCGTTTCGGAACCCGCATCACTCGGCCACCCCCGCCGCGCTCATCGGCTCCGGCTCCCCGGCCATCCGCCCGGGTCTCGCCAGCCAGGCCCACCACGGGGTGCTCTTTCTCGATGAAAGCCCGGAATTCGGGCGTAGCAGTCTCGATGCTCTGCGCCAGCCGTTGGAGAGCGGCCTGATCGAGGTCGCGAGAGCCCGGGCCACCACCCGCTTCCCGGCGCGCTTCCTGCTGGTCCTGGCGGCGAACCCGTGCCCCTGTTCACGTGCCCGCGGCCCGCGGGACGCCCGTTGCGACTGCCCGAGCACGGTTCGTCGGCGTTACCTGGCGCGGTTGTCAGGCCCACTGCTGGACCGGATCGACATTCAGGTCCAGCTGAACTCGCCGAGCCGGGCGGAGCTGAAAGCGGACCGAGGGCACGCGAGCTCCTCCAGGACGATCGCGGAGCGAGTGGCACGCGCACGTTCCGCGATGGAGAAGAGGTTCGCCGGCACGCCGTGGCGCCGTAACTCCGACGTGCCCGGGCCCGCCTGGCGACATCGGTGGCCGTTGCTCCCGGAGGCGACCCGCCTCGCGGACCGTGCGTTCGACCGTGGGCTGCTCACGGCACGTGGGCTGGACCGGGTGTTCCGCGTCGCCTGGACGATCGCGGACCTGGCGGAGGTTGAACGGCCTGGCGCTGCCGAGGTCGGCCTCGCCCTCGATCTGCGGCTGCCGGGGTGGTCGGCATGAGCAGGCCGTCGGATCACCTGTCAGGGCCGTCTCCGGTGGCGCCGGTGGCGGGTGGTGAAGTCGACGCGCGTCGACTTGCGCGCGTCGGCCTCAGCCGGATCGCCGCTCCGGCCCGGGCGTCACTGCGCGAGCAGTTGCAGGCGGTCGGCGAGGTGGCCCTGTGGGAGCGGCTCAGGGCGCAGCATCCTGGTGTCGATCCGCGGCAGGATATCGAGGCCGCGGAGCGGGTCGGAGCTCGCCCACTGTGCCCGGGCGATCCGGACTGGCCGGCTGGGCTCGACGTCCTCGACCGGATCGGTGGCGACAAGAGTGGCGACGACGGGATGCCCCTCGTGCTCTGGGCTCGGGGAACGGCTGGCCTCGCCGACATCACCCGGCGGGCGGTGGCGGTCGTCGGCTGTCGCGCGGCCACGGACTATGGCCTTCACCAGGCCCAGGAACTCGGCTTCGGGCTCGCTGAACGCGGCTGGACCATCGTGTCCGGAGCTGCGTTCGGCGTCGACGCGGCCGCGCATCGCGGTGCGCTCGCCGCCGGGGGATCGACGATCGCGGTCCTGGCGGGTGGCGTCGACGTGCCCTACCCGGCTGCCCACGCCGACCTGCTTGACGAGATCGCGGCCTCCGGTCTGGTACTCAGCGAGACTCCCCCGGGGAGCCCGCCCTACCGGCGCCGCTTCCTGACCCGGAACAGGATCATCGCGGCGCTTGGTGCGGGCACGGTACTCGTGGAGGCGGGTGTGCGCAGCGGCGCACTGAACACGGTCCGTCATGCCCGCCGCCTCGGCCGCACCGTGATGGCGGTCCCAGGGCCGGTCACCAGCGCGATGAGTGCTGGCTGCCACCGGTTGCTGCGTGATCAGCGCGAAGAGACGGCGCTGGTCACCTGCGCGGGCGAGGTCTGTGAGGAGATCGGCGAGATCGGTGAGCTGGCGCCCCGACCGAGCGGCCCGACGCGAGCCCGTGACGGCCTAGCGGACCTCGTCCTGCAGCTGCTGGACGTGATGCCAGCCCGTTCGGCCATCGGAGTGGCGGCACTTGCCCGCCGGGTCGACTGTCCTCCCGGAACGGTGCTGGCACTGCTCGGGCCGCTGGCCGTGGAGGGTCTGGTCGAGGCGACCCCGGCGGGCTACCGGCTGACGGCGCTGGGAAGATCATCCTCTCAGGCGGGTGGTGGCAGGGCTGCCCGCAAATCGTGAACGGCTGCCTGGCGGCTGGGGCTCTCGGGTCCTGCCCGGCAGCAGCTCGAAGCTGGCCGTCGAGTAGCCGGCAGGCTGTGGAGCCGCTCGATCAGTCAGGGGATATGAGCTCGGCGGCCGTGTGGATGCCGTCGGCCAGATCGCCGAGCGCGCAACGACCGTTATCGGCATCGATATCATTACATCCAGCGATCTGATGGCGCCCAGAAGCGAATTGAACCGACGCCCTTCGCGCTAGGGGTGAAAAGTATGGAAACCAGTCCTCCGGTTGAACCACACGAGAAAGGCATGATCCCGGTCGGTGACGGTAACTTCGTCTACTGGGAGGTCTGCGGTAACCCGCAGGGGAAGCCTGCGCTCGTCGTTCACGGTGGGCCCGGATCGGGTTGCTCGGTAGGCGCCCGTCGGTTTCCTCACCTCGACCGATTCCGAGTGGTGCTCTTCGATCAGCGGGGCTGTGGACGTAGCATCCCGCACGCGAGTGATCCGGCTACCGATATGCGTTGTAACACCACGGAGCACCTGCTGGCCGACATGGAGGTGCTCCGTGAGCACCTCAACGTCGAGAAGTGGCTGCTCTTCGGAGGATCGTGGGGGTCGACGCTGGCGCTCGCCTACGCCGAGCGGCATCCGGGCCGGGTCTCGGAGATCGTCATCCCCGGAGTCACCATGACGCGGCGTGCGGAGATCGACTGGCTGTACCGCGGGGTGGCGAGGTTCTTCCCGCAGGAGTGGGAGCGGTTCCGTTCCGCCACGTCCGGGGCTGGCGGTGAGGGTGATCTGGTCAAGGCCTACGCGTGCCTGATGGAAGATCCCGACCCGCAGGTGCGGGCACGGGCTGCCGAGGCGTGGTGTGCCTGGGAGGACGCGGTCATCTCCCTGGAGCCGAACGGACGGCGGAACGCCTACAGCGGTCGTCCGCTGGCAGCCCGCCTCGCGCTCGTCCGCATCTGCGCGCACTACTTCGCCCACGGCGCCTGGCTGGAGGAGGACGTCCTGCTGCGTAATGCAGGGCGTCTGGCAGGAATACCCGGGGTGTTGATCCACGGTCGCCATGACCTGGGCAGCACCTTCCAGACCGCGTGGGAGCTTGCTGGCGCCTGGCCCGGCGCGGAACTCGTCCCCGTCACCGACGCCGGCCACACGGGCAGCGACACCATGCGCAGCCAGATTCACCGTGCCCTCACCAGATTCGCTCCGGGATGACCGGTGTGACCTCCAGTCTCGGTACGGCGCGGGCCGGGGCAGCGTGCATGTTCCTGACCGGAGTCAGCGCAATTCCGCCGAACATTTGCGCAGGGCTATCCGAGCAGTGGGAGCAGCCGGGGGCGGATCCGGTGGAAGAAGGCGAGCGGGTTGAGGTATTCCGCGCCGCGTAGAAGCCCCCAGTGCAGGCAGGCCGCGGTCGGGCAGCCGGAATGCCCCGCTTCGAGGAGCCCGATCTGCTCTCCCGTGGCGACCTGGTCACCTTCGTGCACGAGTGGACGTACAGGTTCGTAGGTGGTGCGCAGCGAGCCGTGCACGACGGTGACGACCCACCGGTCGCCGACCCAGCCCGCGAAGCCGACGACCCCGGAGCGGGCGGCTGCGACCGGGCTGCCCGGCGGGGAACTCAGATCGACCCCACGGTGCCCTGGGCCGAAAGGGTGCTCAGGTGCCTGAAACGCCCGCGCCACCGTGACGGCGCCTGGCAGTGGCCAGGTCCACCCGGCGGCGTCGCCGGCCGGCTCGGATCGCACCGGCGCGGTTACTGCCGGCTGGCTCGGGACCGGGGTGCTGACGGATGCCCGGATCGGCACCCGCCCTGGGCAGACGAGCGCGATCATCAGCGCGAGCAGCGGGATGACCAGCACGGCCGGGTCGAGGCGCGGTGGGTGGGACACAGCGGTTCGCCTCCGGATCGGCAGACACGACGAACTGTCCTTGTGGTGGAGCCGCCCTGGTGCCTTGTGGCGGAGCGGCCCCGATGGATGAGCGGCGGTCGGGCCCTTCGGGTCGGTTCCGACCGCCGCTCTGCTGGCCGGCGGGGGCGCCCGGTTTGGCCAGCAACACAAGGGTGCACGAATCCGCCATCAAACGGTGGCTAATGAAGTCTGTTGTGGATAAACGAAAACGAAAGGGGTCGCGCCGAGTCTCTGTGTGACCTCTTCGGTTTCGCCCGGCAGAGGCCGCCGATCCGGAGCGTCGCGCCGAGCTTCCGGGTTCGGTAGCGCGCTTGCCGCGGTTGCCGGGCTGGCGGGCCGTCCGACCAGCAGCTCCGCGGCCGTCCCTCCGGGCGGGCGGCCCCGGGCCTCGGTCAGGGAGCGGTCACGGAGGCCGGGTATCATTGGCGGGAGTCCATCTGCCGAGGTCGCCTCGGCGTTGTTGGTGTCCCGGCCGCCCGGCTGGGCCGTCTGTGGCGCCGTGGGCCCCATTGGCGGTGGTCGGCGGCCGGCAGCAGCCGGTCTCCGACCATTTCGGTGGGCTCAGTTCGCACGCCTGCTCCCGGTCACGACCGGGAGGGCCTCCTCGGTCCGCCGCCCCGCGGCGGCCACGGCCAGTCGGGCGTCAGGGGTCTCCGGCTCTCGCCGGGGCCGTCACAACCGAGGCGTCCCGGTCAACGTGCCGGGCGAGAAGGGAGCGACGCCAGTCATGGCCGTCGTCACCATGAAGCAGCTCCTGGAGAGCGGCGTCCACTTCGGGCACCAGACGAAGCGCTGGAACCCGAAGATGAAGCGCTACATCTTCACCGAGCGCAACGGCATCTACATCATCGACCTCCAGCAGACCCTGTCCTACATCGACCGGGCCTACGACTTCGTCAAGGAGACGGTCGCCCACGGTGGGACCGTTCTGTTCATCGGGACGAAGAAGCAGGCGCAGGAGGCGATCGAGGAGCAGGCCCTGCGGGTCGGCATGCCCTTCGTCAAGGAGCGTTGGCTGGGCGGCATGCTGACGAACTTCTCCACGGTCTACAAGCGTCTCCAGCGGCTCAAGGAGCTCGAGGAGATCGAGCTGACCGGTGGCACCGAGGTCCGCACGAAGAAGGAACAGCTCGTGCTGACCCGGGAGAAGGCGAAGCTCGAGCGCACCCTCGGCGGTATCCGTGACATGAGCCGGGTGCCGAGTGCGGTCTGGGTCGTTGACACCAAGAAGGAGCACATCGCCGTCGGTGAGGCCCGCAAGCTGGGTATCCCGGTCGTGGCGATCCTGGACACCAACTGCGACCCGGACGAGGTCGACTACCCGATTCCGGGCAACGACGACGCGATCCGCAGCGCTGCCCTGCTCACCCGGGTCGTCGCGGACGCGGTGGCCGAGGGCCTGATGTCACGCGCCGGCGCGTCGAGCAACGCCGAGGCGAAGCCCGAGCAGTCCACGGGTGAGGAGCCGCTGGCCGAGTGGGAGCAGGCGCTGCTGCGCGGCGACGCCGCTCCCGCCGCGGCCGAGCCCGTCGTGGCCGAGCCCGCTGCGGCCGAGCCGGCTGCGGCCGCTTCCGCGGCGGCGAGTGAGCCCACGGCCGCCGAGGGCCAGCAGGAGGAGCAGCAGGAGCAGCCCCAGCCGGATGCGGTCGGCACCGCCGTCTGACAAAGCCAGACCCGACCTCGCGACGTCTCCCGGTGGTCTGCGCGTACCGCCGTGAGACGTTGCTCCAGCCCCGCCGCCCGGCAGCCGGGCGGCGGGGTAGGCGTCCGTCCGGGAGGCCGTCGACCGCCGCTGGCGGCGGCGGTCGGAGTGGGTGGCGCCCGTGCGGCGGCGTCGCGTAGTCCCGACGTCGAGACTTCCAGCAACGCTGACCATCGCCAGCAATCGGAACTGACGAGAAGAGCACCATGGCAGACATCACAGCCGCCGACATCCGCAAGCTCCGGGAACTCACCGGCGCCGGGATGAGCGACGTCAAGAAGGCGCTTGTCGATCACGACGGCGACTTCGAGAAGGCCAAGTCCTGGCTGCGGGAGAAGGGTCTCGCGGGCGTCGCCAAGCGCGCGGGCCGCAGCACGGTGAACGGGCTTGTCGAGTCCTACCTCCACCGCACCGACCCGCAGCTTCCGCCGACGCTCGGCGTCCTCGTGGAGCTTCGCTGCGAGACCGACTTCGTCGCCAAGACGGAGGACTTCAAGCAGCTCGCGCGTGACCTCGCTCAGCACATCGCGGCGGCCGACCCGCTGTACGTGACCGCGGAGCAGATCCCGAACGAGGTGCTGGAAGCCGAGCGGAAGATCTACGAGGCGGCGGCCCGCGAAGAGGGCAAGAACGAGAACGCCATCCCGAAGATCGTCGAGGGCAAGGTCAACGGCTACATCAAGAGCGCGGTGCTGCTCGACCAGCCCTGGGTGAAGGATGGCAAGATCACCATCCGTGCCCTGCTGGAGCAGGCGGGCTCCTCACTCGGTGAGAAGATCGAGGTGGGCCGGTTCGCGCGGTTCAACGTGCGGCAGGCCTGAGTAGGCGCTCGCCACGCCGGTGGGGAGAGACGGCCGGGCATCTGGCAGGGGATGAACCCTCTGCGGATGTCCGGCCGACGTCGGTTTGCGGTCCTTCGCCTCTGCGGCCCCTCGCGTTCGCGGGCATCACACGGCACACGGTGACGTTTGGCGGCGCGATCTGCACCGGCCCGATCCGGGGCCGGCCACAGTTCGCGCTCGTCGACGCGCCACGCGGCCCCACGGGCAGCCGTGCCTGAGTCGTGCGGCAGACTGCAGTCAGCATGAACGTCCCAGGCCGATGATCCCGGCTAACGGCGAAGGAGCCTCCCCGTGACCGATGACGCCTACAACGCCGTGGGTGCAGTCGACTCTGGAGACCGCACTGACACCCAGCCGCGATGGACCCGGGTGCTGCTGAAGCTCTCCGGTGAGGCGTTCGCCGGCGGGGAGCCGCTGGGGATCGACCCCGTCACCCTTTCGACGATCGCACGCCAGATCGCCGGGGTGAGCCGGTCGGGTATCGAGGTCGCCATCGTCGTCGGCGCGGGAAACATGTTCCGCGGGCAGGCCCTGGCCGAGCGTGGGATGGACCGCGCCCGGGCCGACTACATGGGCATGCTCGGAACGGTGATCAACTGCCTCGCGCTGCAGGACGTCCTCGAGCGGGAAGGCATCGTGACGCGGGTGCAGACGGCGATCGCCATGGGCCAGGTCGCCGAGCCCTACCTTCCCCTGCGGGCGATCCGCCATCTGGAGAAGGGCCGAGTGGTGATCTTCGGTGCGGGTCTGGGGGCGCCTTTCTTCTCGACTGACACCACGGCCGCCCAGCGGGCGCTGGAGGTCAAGGCCCAGGCGGTGCTCAAGGCGACGAAGGTCGACGGGGTCTACGACTCCGACCCTGCGACGAATCCCGCCGCCGTTCGGTTCGACACCCTCACTTACGGTGAGGTTCTCGCGCGCGGCCTGAAAGTGATGGACGCGACCGCGATCAGCCTGTGCATGGACAACGACCTGCCGATCGTCGTCTTCGATCTCCTCACCGAGGGGAACATCTCCCGGGCTGTCCGGGGTGAGAAGATCGGCACGTTGGTCGGTGTCGAAACGTACGGAACGGAAGGTACGCGGTGATCGACGACACGCTCCTCGAGGCCGAGGAGAAGATGGACAAGGCAGTCTCGGTCGCCAAGGAGGACTTCGGGAACATCCGGACCGGCCGCATCACCCCGGCGGTCTTCGGGAAGGTCCTCGTTGACTACTACGGTGCGCCGACCCCTGTCCAGCAGCTCGCCTCGTTCCACATCCCCGAGCCGCGCATGGTCATCATCACCCCCTACGACAAGTCGTCGCTGGGTGCGGTGGAGAAGGCCGTCCGGGACTCGGACCTCGGGGTGAACCCGAGCAACGACGGTGCGATCATCCGCTGCGTCTTTCCGGAGCTCTCCGAACAGCGCCGCCGTGAGCTGGTGAAGGTGGCCCGCACCAAGGCCGAGGAGGCCCGGGTCAGCATCCRCAACATCCGGCGCCACGCCAAGGACGCCATCGACCGTATCGTCCGTGACGGTGACGCCGGCGAGGACGAGGGCCGGCGTGGCGAGAAGGATCTCGACGAGGCGACCCACCGGTACGTCGCGCAGGTCGATGAACTTCTCCGCGTCAAGGAGTCGGACCTGCTCTCGGTCTGACCCCCGAGCAGCGTTCAGCCATATGCGGCACCGTGCCCATCCGCCACCTCGGACCATCCAGGGGTGGCGTGCCGGGCGTGCCGGTAGGAACGGATGGGATGGGCGGAGCGGTGAGTATCCCGGCCCTGGGAATGCCGCCCGAGGACACGGCTGTGACTGACCGCGCCGACACGCCTGACGACCCGGGACGGGACGGTCTCCGAACGGAGCAGCACGGCTTCGTCCCGGCGGACGGGCCTGCTCCGGGCGGCCATGCCTCGAACGGCATCGGTGGTCCGCACGGCATCGGTGGTCCGCACGGTGCCGGCGGTTCGAACGGTGCCGCCGGTTCGAACGGTGCCGCCGGCTCGGAGCGGGTCACCCGACCGCTGGCCGGGGACGTTGATCTCGCGTCCGCCCCGGTCGTCGGGCCAGGTACCGGTCGCGGCGGTGATGCGGCGGGCCGCGGGCCGGCAGCCCAGCCGCCGTTGGAAGGCGACCAGCAGCCGGCCGCGGGGGGCCTGCCCGCGAAGAACACCGCGAAGAGCGGCCGGCGGGTGATCCGGGCCGGCCGTGACCTCCCCGCCGCGATCGCGGTGGGGATCGTCCTCGGCGCGGTGATCCTCGTCCCGCTGTTCACCTTCTACCCGATCTGGGTGGGCGTGGTCAGCGCCGCGGTGGCGATCGGGACCTACGAGGTCGTCCGTGCGCTGCACGTCGCGGGGATGACGGTCCCGCTGGTCCCACTGGCGGCGGGTGCCGTCGCGATGCCTGTCGCGGCCTACGGCGCCGGTACGAACGGACTCGTGCTGGCCCTGGCGGGCACCATCCTCGCCGCCGTCGCCGTCCGTGGCGTGCGCGATCCCACGACGGCGAACAGCGCGGCACGGTTGCGGGACTTCGCGGCCTGCGCCTTCACCGCCGCGTACGTCGGCTTTCCGGCCGGCTTCGCCACCCTGCTGACCTCCGCGCCGGACGGCCACTGGCGCACCATCGCGTTCCTCGGCACGGTGGTCGCCAGCGACATCGGCGGCTACACGGCAGGTGTGCTCTCGGGCGGCCGTCACAAGCTGGCTCCGTCGGTTTCGCCCGGCAAGTCGTGGGAGGGCTTCGCCGGGTCGATCGTCGGCTGCGTCATCGTCGGCGCCGTCCTGATGACCTGGCCGCTGGACGGCGAGATCTGGCAGGGAGCGCTGCTCGGGGTGGCCACCGCCTGTTCCGCGACTGTGGGTGACCTGGGCGAGTCGCTGCTCAAGCGGGACATCGGCATCAAGGACATGGGCAGTCTGCTGCCCGGCCACGGCGGGATCATGGACCGCCTCGACTCCCTGCTGTGCACGGCCCCGGTGGCCTGGCTGCTCATCACCGCGTTCCTCGGCTGACCGGGCCGACCTCGACTGACCGGGCGAGGCTCAGCGGGGCCGCGGGCGCGTTCTGACCGGCGCAGACCCGGGGCGGCGAACGGGCCTCGTGGATCACCGGGGCGCCGTCTCGCCGGACTGCCTGGCAGACTGGACAGGCGATGACTGCCACGACCGCCGATTCCGGAGACCTCCTGCCACTGGTGGCAGGGCGGTCTCGCCCGCCGCGTCACCTCGCGGACCTCTCCCGCGACGAACGGCGTGCCGTGGCCGAGTCGCTTGGCCTGCCGGCCTTCCGGGCCGACCAGCTCGCCCGGCACTACTTCGCCCGTCATCTGCGGGCCGAGGACGCCGCCGCGATGACCGACCTGCCCGCGCAGGTCCGGGCGACGCTCGTCGACTCGCTGCTGCCGCGGCTGCTCACCGCCGCCACCACGGCGGACTGCGACGGTGGCCAGACCCGCAAGACCGTCTGGCGCACGGTTGACGGCGCCAAGATCGAGTCCGTGCTGATGCGATACCCGCAGCGGACAACCGTCTGTGTCTCGAGCCAGGCGGGCTGCGGTATGGCCTGTCCCTTCTGCGCGACGGGCCAGGGTGGTCTCACCCGCAACCTCTCGACGGCCGAGATCGTCGAACAGGTGGTGGACGCGGCTCGCACGATGACTCGGGGCGGCCTGCCCGGTGGGCCCGGCAGGTTGTCCAACGTGGTGTTCATGGGCATGGGCGAGCCGTTGGCGAACTACAACGCCCTGCTCGCCGCGCTGCGGCGGCTCGTCGAGCCCACGCCGGACGGTCTCGGTCTCTCGGCGCGGAGCCTGACGGTGAGCACGGTGGGCCWGGTGCCGGGGATCCGCCGGCTGGCCGGTGAGGGGCTTCCGGTGACGCTCGCGCTCTCGCTGCACGCACCGGACGACGAGCTGCGCAACGAGCTCGTTCCGATCAACACGCGGTGGCCCGTGGCCGAGGTCCTCGAGGCTGCCTGGGACTACGCCCGCATCACCGGCCGGCGGGTGAGCATCGAATACGCGCTGATCGACGGCGTCAACGACTCTCCCGAGCGGGCGGACGCCCTCGGCGCCCTGCTCGCCGGCCAGCTGGCACATGTGAACCTGATCCCGCTCAACCCGACGGACGGCTCGTCCTGGCAGGCGAGCGCCCCCCGCGGCCAGCGGGTCTTCGTGGATCGACTGCGAGCCCGGGGCGTCACGGCGACAGTGCGCGACACCCGCGGCCGGGAGATCGCCGCCGCGTGCGGCCAGCTCGCGGCCGAACCGCCGGCCCGTCGGCGGACGGGGCGCTAGCCGTGGCGTTCGGGAGCCCTGCCGGGCGTCGGCGAGGCAACGGCCGGCCCGGTGCCGGTTCGGCGAGGTCGACCGGCGGATCAGCGAGACCTGGTGTCGGTTCGGCGAGATCTGGTGTCGGTTCGGCGAGGTCGGCCGCGGGCTCGGCGAGGTCGGCCGCGGGCCGGGTGCGGGCTCGCTCCGGTGCGCTGCGCAACGGCTCCCGGCCGAACAGCACGCTCTGGCTGCCGATCACCGCCGCGGCGGGGGTGCTCCTCCTGCTGCTCTGGTATGCGATGTCACAGTCCCCGTCGGGCAAGTCCGATGCCGCGGCGCCGGTCGCGACCGCGCTGGGCAGGGCAGGGGCTTCGGGTGCGGCCGCGCTGGCCGCGCTTCCCACCGTGCCGGCGCCGCCGGCCAGCGGCTGCCAGACGGGCAAGAGCCTGCCGTCCGGGGTCACCACCGAGACCGTCACCGTCGCGGGCACGGATCGGCAGTACCGGCTCGCCGTGCCCCAGGGCGCCAGGGCGGGCACGGCGCTTCCGCTCGTCGTCAACCTGCACGACCGCGACCAGTCCGTGGACCAGCTGGAGCAGTACACCGGGATGGCTGACGCGGGGACCAGATCGGGCTATGCGGTCGTCACCCCGGTCGGCGTGTCCGCCCGGTGGAACCTCACCCGCTCGGCCGAGGTCGGCCCCGACGACGTTCTGTTCATCGGCACGGTGCTCAACGACCTGACGGGCCGGATGTGCCTCGACCCGAAGCGGGTGTTCGCCAGCGGCTTCTCCGATGGCGCCGACATGGTGCTGGAGCTCGCCTGCGCGCTGCCCGACCGGTTCGCGGCCGTGGTCACGGTCGCGGCGAGCCGGGTCCCGGACGACTGCGCGGATCCGCGCGCGAACCTGCTCGAGATGCACGGAACCGCGGACGCGATCGCTCCCTGGGACGGCGGCGGCCCGGCCCGTACCGCGCCCTTCGCGGGACTGGTCGCGCAGCCCGTCGAGAGCCGCACCGACCGGTACGCCAGGGCGTTCGGCTGCGGCGGTGAGCATTCCGCCGGCGCGGAGATGTCCAGCGCCGCCCTCACTGCCTGGACGTCCTGCCCGACGGGCAAGGACGTCGGGGTGCTGGCCATCAAGGGCGGTGGTCACACCTGGCCGGGCGCGGCCGCGCGGCCCGAGCTCGGGGCCACCGTGTCGAACCTGAGCGCGACCGTCGTCGCCCTGGAGTTCTTCGGCGGGCATCCGGCCGACGGCCGGACGGTCACCGGTGGGGGTGCTTCCGGCGGCGGTGGCACGGCCGGGGGCGGTGCGACCAGGCCGGCCGTTCCCACGACGAGCCCGGCACCGGCGTCCGCGACGAGGTCGGCAGGCCCGGAACCGTCCGCATCCGCGGTACCGGATAGCACCACCGAGCCCACGACCGGACCGACTCCGTCCCCCACTCCAGTGGTCCCCTCTGTGTCCGCCACCGCATCGGCGAGCCCGGCGGCCGCCGGCGGGTGAGGGTTGACGCCAGGTGAGAGGCCAGTGGCTACGGGGCAGGTCAGCGTATTCGGTGCTGACCGCGGGTAGGCGCGGGTGCACCCAATGCACACCTTCGGGTTGCACCTGTCAGGAACCGAACAGGCCTCGGTCCAAGCGTCGAAGGGCCTGCGAGAATGGGCGGTGTGGCGGAGGCTTCGGTCCAGCGTGAAGTGGTTCTGCTCGGGTCCACCGGCTCGATCGGAACCCAGGCGATAGATGTCGTACGCCGCAACCCGGACAGGTTCCGGGTGGTGGCGCTGATGGGCGGCGGGTCACGGGTGGACCTGCTCGCGGAGCAGGCGCTCGATCTCGGCGTCGAGGCGGTCGGTGTGGCCGCCGCGTCCGCGGCGCAGGACCTGCAGCTCGCGTTCTTCGCGGAGGCGTCCCGGCGCGGGTACCGCCGCGGGGAGTTCGCGGTTCCCAAGATTCTCGCGGGGCCCGACGCGGCCGTCGAGATCGCGTCCTGGCCGGCGGACATCGTTCTCAACGGGGTGTCGGGCTCGGTCGGGCTCGCCCCGACCCTGGCGGCGCTCAAGGCAGGCGCGACGGTGGGCCTGGCGAACAAGGAGTCCCTGGTCGCCGGCGGCCCGCTGGTGCTCGAGGCGCTGGGCGGCAATCCCGACCGGCTCGTGCCGGTGGACTCCGAGCACTCCGCGCTGGCCCAGTGCCTGCGCGGGGGGCGGCGCGAGGAGGTCCACAAGCTGGTGCTGACCGCCAGCGGCGGTCCGTTCCGCGGGCGGAGCCGGGACGAGCTGGCCGGCGTCACCCGCGAGCAGGCGCTCGCGCATCCGACGTGGGCGATGGGGCCACTGGTCACCATCAACTCGGCGACGCTGATGAACAAGGGCCTCGAGCTGATCGAGGCGCACCTGTTCTTCGGGGTGCCCTACGACGACATCGAGGTCGTCGTTCATCCGCAGTCGCTGGTCCACTCGATGGTCGAGTTCACCGACGGTTCGACCATCGCGCAGGTGTCGCCGCCGGACATGCGGCTGCCCATCGCCCTGGCGCTGGGGTGGCCGGACCGGGTGCCCCTGGCACAGCCGCCGATGGACTGGACCCGGCCGCAGTCGCTGACCTTCGAGCCACTCGACACCGTCGCGTTCCCCGCGGTCGACCTCGCCCGGACGGCGGGCCGGCTCGGTGGCACCGCTCCGGCGGTGTTCAATGCGGCGAACGAGGAGGCCGTCGCGGCCTTCCTCGCGGGTGGGCTGCCGTTCGTCCGTATCGTCGACCTGGTGGCTGAGGTGGTGGAAGCGCACGAGGTGATCGCCCGTCCGACGTTGGACGAGGTGTTCGAGACCGAGCGCGAGGCCCGGGCCGCGGCGAACCGTCTGATCGAACAGGCCGGTGGGCGGCCTGTGGCGGCCGGAGGACGTGCTTGATGGCAGCCCTGGGCATCGCAGCCTTCGTCCTCGCCCTGTTCGTCTCGGTCGTCCTGCACGAGGCCKGGCACTTCGTCACGGCCCGGTACTTCGGGATGAAGGCGTCCCGCTTCTTCGTCGGTTTCGGCCCCACCCTGTGGTCGAAGCAGCGCGGGGAGACCGAGTACGGGGTGAAGGCCATCCCGGCCGGCGGGTTCGTCAAGATCGAGGGAATGACCTCCCTCGAGGAGATCGACCCGGCTGACGAGCCGCGGGCCTTCTACAAGGCCCCGGCACGGGCGAGGCTGGTCGTGATGTCCGCGGGCTCGTTCGTCCACTTCGTCATCGCGATCGTGCTGATCTACGGCGTGCTGGTCACCCTCGGCACCAAGCAGACCAGCGAGACGCTGATCGGGGAGACGACGTGCCTGCCCGCGGCGGGCCAGACCGAGTGCACCGGGGCCGGCCCGGCGGCGGCCGCCGGGCTGCTCAAGGGCGACCGGGTGGTGAGCTTCGAGGGAACGTCCATCACCACGTGGGAGGACTTCACCCGGCTGGTGCGAGAGCACGGACCCGGGCCCGCCGAGCTCGTCGTCTCCCGGGACGGCCGGCAGCTGACCCTGCGCCCCGACCTCGGCGAGGTCCTGCGTGACCGCAGGACCGGCGGCGAGGGGAAGGACCCGGTCGGAGCCCTGGGAGTCAGGCCGGGGCAGGAGTCCGTTCACTACGGGGTGCTCGGAGCCGTTCCGGAGACCTTCAAGGTGATCGGCTCCGGGTTCACCGGGATGTACGACACGTTCACCGAACGGCTCGATGACATCAGCCGCATCTTCGGTGACAACCGCGACGAAAGCGGTTTCATCAGTGTGGTGGGCGCGGCCCGCCTCGGTGGCGACGTGGTCACCGCGGACGAGGACTGGTCCGACCGCATCGGGGTCTTCCTGTTCCTCGTGGCCGCGATCAATCTCGCCATCGGGATCTTCAACCTGTTGCCGCTGCTACCGCTCGACGGCGGGCACATCGCGGTGCTCGGTTTCGAGCAGGCCCGACACGGGCTGCGGCGGCTGCGTGGTTACCGGGGGCCGGTGCAGCCGGTGGACTTCGCGAAGCTGTTACCAGCCACGTACGCCACGGTCGTCGTTCTCGTCGGGTTCAGTCTGATCATTCTGTCCGCCGACATCGTCAACCCCATCCGCATCAACCAGTGAGCCGCCGTGTACCCGCGGTGGCGCGCGGTGGTGGTCAGTGGACGTCCCGGTCGCCGGTCGATCCGGCGGATCCGGTCGGGCGTCGCGCCGGCCGTCGTGAGTGCGCCGCCTCCGCACGACGTCCATCGACCTGATTGACACCGATCCAGCCGATCTGTGAATCGGCTCGGACCTGATCGACCCGGATGCCCCGGTCGCCCATGGCGGACCGGGGCCGGGTCGCCAATTGACGATCAAGAATCCGACACGCCAGTGAGGACATCGTGACCGTTACTCTGGGCATGCCCGCCGCTCCGCCCCGCCCGGTCGGAACCCGGCGGGTCAGCCGGCAGATCCACGTGGGCAACGTGCCGGTCGGAGGTGACGCCCCGGTCTCCATCCAGTCGATGTGCACCACGCTGACCTCGGACGTCAACGCCACCCTGCAGCAGATCGCCGAGCTGACCACCGCCGGCTGTCAGATCGTGCGGGTCGCCGTTCCGAGTCAGGACGACGCGGACGCCCTCGCGGCGATCGTGCGCAAGTCGCCGATCCCGGTGATCGCCGACATCCACTTCCAGCCGAAGTACGTGTTCGCCGCGATCGACGCGGGCTGCGCCGCGGTCCGGGTGAACCCGGGCAACATCAAGCAGTTCGACGACAAGGTCGGGGAGATCGCGCGGGCCGCCAAGGGCGCCGGCACCCCGATCCGCATCGGTGTCAACGCCGGGTCGCTCGACAAGCGCCTGCTGGAGAAGTACGGCAAGGCCACCCCGGAAGCGCTCTGCGAGTCGGCGCTGTGGGAGTGCTCCCTGTTCGAGGAGCACGACTTCCGCGACATCAAGATCTCGGTGAAGCACAACGACCCAGTGATCATGATTCAGGCCTACCGGCTGCTGGCCCAGGCCTGTGACTACCCGCTGCACCTCGGTGTCACCGAGGCCGGCCCGGCGTTCCAGGGCACCGTCAAGTCGGCGGTCGCCTTCGGAGCCCTGCTGGCCGAGGGTATCGGCGACACGATCCGGGTCTCGCTGTCGGCTCCTCCGATCGAGGAGGTCAAGGTCGGCGCGGCGATCCTGGAGTCGCTCGGGCTCAAGGAGCGGCGACTGGAGATCGTCTCCTGCCCGGCCTGTGGCCGGGCTCAGGTCGACGTCTACACCCTCGCCAACGAGGTCAGCGCCGGCCTCGAGGGCATGGAGGTGCCGCTGCGCGTGGCCGTCATGGGCTGCGTCGTGAACGGCCCGGGCGAGGCCCGCGAGGCCGACCTCGGCGTTGCCTCCGGCAACGGCAAGGGTCAGATCTTCGTCCGTGGCAAGGTAATCAAGACGGTCCCCGAGGCGCAGATCGTGGAGACTCTGATCGAGGAGGCCATGCGAATCGCGGAGGAGATGGAGGCTGACGGCGCGGCCTCCGGTACGCCGTCGGTGTCTGTGGCCTGACAACGGGAAGGGCTGGATGGGTCTGCCGCTTCGCTCCACTCCGACCAGGCTGCTCGATGACCGGGATCTTCCCGCGGTCACCGAGCTGCTGAGCCGCAACCCGGTCGCGGACGTGTTCGTCGCGTCGCGGGTGGCGGCGTGTGGCCTGGATCCCTGGCGCCTGGGCGCCGAGGTCTGGGGGCACACGGTCGACGGCACCCTCACAGCCCTGTGTTACTCCGGCGCGAACCTCTGGCCCGTGGGGGCGGGCCCGGACTCGGCGAAGCTGTTCGCCGAGCGGGCCCGCCGCCAGGGGCGCCGCTGTTCGTCGATCGTCGGCGTCGCTTCGGCGGTCGCCGCGATGTGGCGGCATCTGGAGCCGGTGTGGGGCCCGGCCCGGGAGATCCGCGGCGAGCAGCCTTTACTCGCCATCAACGACGAGCCCAGGATCGCGCCCGATCCCGGGGTCCGCCAGGTCCGGCCAGATGAGCTGGACATCCTGCTCCCCGCCTGCATCGCGATGTTCACCGAGGAGATCGGGGTCTCGCCGGTCGGTGCCGACGGTGGCGCGCTCTACCGCTCCCGGGTCGCCGAGTTCATCGGGCAGCGGCGGTCCTTCGCCCACATCGAGAACGGCCGGGTGCTGTTCAAGGCGGAGCTCGGTGCCGTCGCGGGGAACGTCTGCCAGATCCAGGGCGTGTGGGTTGACCCGGCGCTACGCGGCCGCGGCCTCGGCGCCGCCGGTACCGCCAGCGTCGTCGCGCTGGCCCGGGCGATGTTCGCCCCGGTCGTGAGCCTGTACGTGAACGACTTCAACCACGTCGCGCGCCGCGCCTATGAGCGTGTCGGCTTCGAGCGCGTGGGCACGTTCGCCTCGATCCTCTTCTAGCGCGGACGTCCGGGCTGAGCCCGGCTCTCACTGCGACTGCCATGTCGCGCCATTTCCGCGCCACTTCCGCGCCGCGTCGCGTGCACGGATCCCTTACTCGCGCCGTGGTGGTCGACGCGTCCTCCTCCAGCACCTGAAATTGCCGGATCGTGGTCGTTCGATCACTGATCGTCGCACTTTTCGGTATCCGTGTTCATTGCTGTGGCGCTATCGCCCTATCTCTGGCATCCTTACCTTCTCGACGTAATCAATCGACAAGACGCATTCGATCGAGTTTGTTAGACGATCGGGTGTGTGGGAGAGGGTACGGAACGTGATGAAGCCCCAGGGTCTGTGGCGCAGGTTCGTGCCACTGGTTGCTGCCAGTGCGCTAGCGCTGACGGTGGCCGCCTGCTCGGGCGACGACGGGGGGTCGGAGTCCGTGGCGGCGTCCGGGGAGGTCACCGGAACCCTGCGGCTCGGGTACTTCCCGAACCTCACCCACGCCCCGGCACTGGTCGGCGTCGAGCAGGGCACCTTCGCCAAGGAGCTCGGCTCCGGAGTGAAGCTGGCGCCCTCGACGTTCAACTCGGGCACGCAGGAGGCGGAGGCGATCCTCTCCGGCGCGATCGATGCCGGCTTCATCGGTCCGAACCCGGCCGTCAACACCTTCATCAAGTCCAGGGGCGAAGCCATCCGGATCGTCTCCGGGGTGACCTCCGGCGGTGCGGCGCTGGTGGTGAAGCCGGAGATCACCTCGGTCGACCAGCTTCGCGGCAAGACGCTGGCCACGCCGAGCCTCGGCAACACCCAGGACGTCGCGCTGCGCTACTTCCTCAAGAAGAAGGGCTTCGAGACCGACACCAAGGGCGGCGGCGACGTCTCGATCCGCCCGCAGGACAACTCGATCACCGTCGACGCGTTCAAGTCCGGTGCCATCGACGGCGCGTGGGTGCCCGAGCCCACCGCGTCCAGGCTGGTCTCGGAGGGCGGGCACGTCCTGGTCGACGAGGCCGACGAGTGGCCCGAGACCGACGGCAAGTTCGTCACCACCGTCCTGCTCGTCCGCACGGACTACCTGAAGAAGAACCCGGAGATCGTCGAGCGGCTGATCACGGCGAACATCAACGTGATCAAGCAGCTGAACGACGACCCGGCCGCCGGGCAGGCCGCCGCGAACGAGGCGCTGAAGAAGCTCACCGGCAAGCCGCTCGCCGACGACGTCGTCTCGTCCGCCTGGAAGGGCCTGACGTTCAGCCCGGACCCGGTCGCGAAGTCGCTGTTCACCTCGGCCGCGCACCAGGAGGAGCTCGGGCTCATCAAGGACCCCCAGCTCGACGGGATCTTCGACCTCTCGGTCGTCAACAGGATTCTCGCCGACGCGGGCGAGCCGGCGGTCGCGGACAAGTAGCCCACGGGCGCGAGAGCACAGGCAGGTAACGGAGCGGGTGCCGTGGCGGCCACATGGCCGCGACGACACCCGCTCTGGCGCACCACACATCCCGAGGGGAGCAAGCGTTGAGCGTTCTCACGACGGGCGCGGCGCTGCGGATCGACGGCGTCAGCCGGGTCTTCGGCGGCGGCGCAGGCCAGGTCCGCGCACTGGACGACATCACGCTGGATGTCCGGCCCGGTGAGTTCGTCTGTCTGCTCGGAGCATCCGGCTGCGGCAAGTCGACCCTGCTCGGGCTGGTGGCCGGCCTGGACCGGCCCACGACGGGCACGGTCGACACCGGAGGGCGCCGGGTCGGGATGATGTTCCAGGATTCGGCCCTGCTGCCCTGGCTGACCGCCGGGGGCAACGTAGAGGTGCCGCTGAAGCTGCGCCGGATGCCGAAGGCGGGCCGGGAGGCGAGAGTCCGCGAGCTGCTCGCGATGGTCCGCCTCGCCGGGCAGGCGGACCGGCGTCCGCACGAGCTGTCCGGGGGCATGCGCCAGCGGGTCAGCCTGGCCCGGGCGTTCGCCCAGGAGGCCGACATCCTCTGCATGGACGAGCCGTTCGGGGCGCTCGACGCGATGACCCGCGACCTCCTCCACGACGAGCTGGAGCGGATCTGGCGGGAGACCGGCATCACCGTCCTGTTCGTCACCCACGACGTGCGGGAGGCCGTGCGGCTGGGTGACCGGATCGTCCTGCTCTCCTCCCGTCCCGGCCGGGTCGCGGAGGTCTTCGACGTCGCGATCGACCGCCCGCGCCGCATCGATCAGCCCCAGGTCTCCGAGCTGGCCGCCGCCGTGACGGCACGGCTGCGAGAGGAAGTCGCCCGTCATGGCCACTGACACCGACACCGGCGTGCCGTCGCTCCGGACGCCGGGCCGGACGCCGGGCCGGACGTCGGACGGGACGTCGGACGGGACGTCGGACGGGACGTCGGACCAGACCCTGGCGGGCCTCGACGCGCTCGACATCCCGGTGGGTGAGCAGCGTCCGCTGGCGCGCCGCACATGGTCCGCGACGTGGCCGAAGGTCGCCGCGTTCGCGCTGTTCCTGCTGCTCTGGCAGGCGGTCGTCTGGTCGGGCTGGAAGCCGACCTACGTGCTGCCGGGCCCCGACGAGGCCCTGCCCGAGTTCTTCAGCCAGCTCGGCACCGCCGACTTCTGGGACGCGCTCGGCCGAACCCTCAGCCGTGCCGGCCAGGGCTACGCGCTCGCGGTGGTCATCGGCGCGGCTGTCGGGCTCGCGGTCGCGCGCTTCGCGCTGCTGCGGACCGCGGTGGGGTCGTTCATCACCGCGCTGCAGACGATGCCGTCCATCGTCTGGTTCCCGCTCGCGATCCTGCTGTTCCAGCTCAGCGAGTCGGCCATCATGTTCGTCGTCGTGCTCGGGGCCGCCCCGTCGGTGGCCAACGGTGTCATCTACGGCGTCGACTACGTCCCGCCGTTGCTGGTCCGGGTCGGGCGCAGCATGGGGGCGAAGGGCTTCGCGCTCTATCGGCATGTCGTGGCCCCGGCGGCGCTGCCGTCGGTGCTCGCCGGGCTCAAGCAGGGCTGGGCGTTCGCGTGGCGCAGCCTGATGGCCGGCGAGCTGATCGTCATCGTCCCCGGCCATCCCTCGATCGGCGCCAACCTGCAGAACGCCCGCGACCTTTCGGACACCGTCGGTGTCATGGTGTCCATGCTGACGATCTTCGTCGTCGGCGTGGTCGTGGATGCCGTCTTCAACGCCCTCGACCGGCGGATGCGGCAGCGAAGAGGCCTGCTGGCCGAAGGCTCGGCCGCGGTCAAGGCGGCCCGTGGGCCCCGGCGACCCGGCCCGGAGGCGGTCGCTGGGCCGGGTGCCGAGCCGGGTGCCGAGCCGGGTGGCGGGCACCTGCCGGCACCCGCCGGCGGCGCGGAGGGCCCGTCCGGTACCGGGGTCTGACCGGCCGCCGTCGCGCGACCTGGGCTGCCCGGCCACCCAGGTCCGCGGGGCCACCGAGCGCCGCTTGGCGCTGCGGGCTGCAAGATAGTGCCATGCAGATCTCCGCCCGGGCCGACTACGCACTGCGGGCCCTGCTCACGCTCGCTGCCTCGGACGGCAACCTCGTCAAGGGGGAGACCCTCGCCTCGGCACAGGACCTCCCCCTGCGTTTCCTGGAAAACATCCTCACCGACCTGCGGCGCAGCGGCCTCGTGCAGAGCCGCCGCGGTGCCGACGGCGGCTATCAGCTCTGCCGCCCTGCGGAGGACATCACGATCGCCACGGTGATCCGGGCGACCGACGGCCCGCTGGCCAGCGTCCGCGGCCGTCCGCCGGAGACCGCGCACTACGAGGGCGCGGCCAAGCATCTCCAGGACGTCTGGATCGCGACCAGGGTCAACCTGCGCCGGGTGCTGGAAGCCGTGACCCTCGCCGACGTCGCCAGCGGGAAACTGCCGGACATCGTCTGTGAGCTGCGGGAGGATCCGGACGCATGGACCACCAGATAGGCAGGGGCCACCACATGGCCAGAGGCCACCGGACGGCCGCGGGCCACCACACAGCCGTGGGGTACCAGACAGTCGTGGGGCGCCAGACAGTCGCGGGCCGCCGGCCAGCCGTGGGCCAGCAGCCAGTTCGGTGATCGGGTGGCCTTCTCGTGGTTCACACAGGGCACCGACCCGGCTGTCGGCCGAGCCGTCGACCCGGCTGCCGGCGGGGCTTCGGRCCCGAACGGCGGAAGGCCGCTCGAAGCCGTGGTCTTCGACTGGGGCGGCACACTGACGCCGTTCCACGACGTGGACCTGCTCGACCTGTGGCGAATGGCCGCCATCGAGATCTCGCCGGCGCACGCGGATGAGATCACCGCGATCCTGGCCGGGCTGGAATCAGCCTGGTGGCGGGGCCGGGAGGGCGCCGACGGGCTGTCCGGGAACGGTGCCCAGGACGGGATGACCGGCTCGGTCACCGAGCTGCTCGCCGAGGCCTCGGCCCGGCTGGGGGTCGACGTGGCCGCCGCGGTGCTGCAGGCCGCCACCCGTCGTGACCTGGCGGCGTGGACCCCGCACACGATGTGCGACCCCGAGGCGTTGCTGCTCGTGCACCTCGTTCGCGCCCGTGGCCTGCTCGTCGGCCTGCTGACGAACACCCGCTGGCCACGGCTGTGGCACGAGCGGCTGCTGGAGCGGGACGGCCTGCTCGGCCTGTTCCACGCGCGGGTCTACACCAGTGATCTTCCGTTCGACAAGCCGCATCCGATCGCGTTCCAGGCTGTGCTCGACGCGCTCGGGCTGGTGGATCCGTCCCGTGTTCTCTTCGTCGGCGACCGCGTGCAGACCGACATCCGTGGTGCCCGAGCCGCCGGCATGCGCACCGTCCTCGTCTCGGATGGCCGGGGCGGTCTCGGACCGGGCGGTCTCGGACCGGGCGGTCTCGGAGCGGGCCGGACGGAGCTGGCCGGACCGGCCCGCCCGAATCCGTTTGCCGATCCGATTCCTCGGGATGACGAGGGACGTGCCGGGGGACAGCGGCCTGTCGCCGCGGACGCGGTCATCGCCCGGCTCGGACAGCTTCTCGACGTCCTCGACGCGTTCGGGGCGGCCAGGCCGGGGACGCCGCCACCGCGCTGATTCCGGACGCCCGCCGTCCGACGACCAGCATTCGTCGACCAGCCTCCGTGCGGCGATCGGCTCCGTGCGGCGAGGGGCTCCGTGCGGCGAGCGGGCAGCGCTGCCGGATGCCTGCCTGCCGAGCGGCCGCTCAGCGGCCGGGAAAGGCTGCGGTCACGGACGCCGGGGCGACACCGGCGGCGAGCCGGGCTCGCTGCCCCCGCAGCGTCATGGCGACCAGTGTGTCGACGGCCATCTCCCGGTCGGCACCGGTGAGAACGTCCACCGCGGCGAGGGCGGAAACGGCTGACTGGTCCTCGATGCGGGCGAGGAGGTCGAGTGATCCGGCGATACCCGCGGGCTCGACCGGCAGCTGATAGGCGGCGAGCGCCGGGGGAGGCGTCGCTCCGCGTGTTCTCAGCATCGCGACCAGGGAGTCCCGCAGAGCCCGGTGATCGTCGAGGGCGGTCCGGGCCAGATCCCGAGCGGGGCGGGCCGCGTCGCCCAGCGGGGCGAGTACGCCGCCCGCCGCGGCGGCCGCGTAGACGGCGGCGTGCGCCGAGGCCAGCATCGACGACAGTGCCCTGGCCTGCGGGTCGGGTGCCCCCGAGGCCGCGACCCCGGTGGTGGCGGTCACCGGGCCACCGTCGGCTGCGCCTTGCCGATGAGCTCCGCGTGCGCCGACTCGGCGGCGCACAGGCTCGCCAGCAGCCCCGCCAGGCCCGTGCTCGCGGTGAGGCAGCCGGCCCGGTGCGCGGCGGCGGTGGTGCCTTCGAGGGCCGCGAGGGTGGTGAGCGTGGCGGCCTGCGTCTCGGATGTGTCCGCTGGGGCCGCGGTGTTCGGCACAGGATCCCCGGTGGACGTCGTGGGTGCTGTCGCCGCTGCCGCGGATGTCGCGGACGCCGCGGATGTCGCGGACGCCGCGGATGTCGCGGATGTCGCGGATGTCGCGGACGCGCCGACGCCGGGCAGCCCGAGGGCGGCCAGATCGCTGGCATGGTCGGCGTGATGTGCGCGGATCGTGCGCAGTGTCGTGGCGAGCCCGGGATGGCGGCTGATCGCGGCGTCGTAGGCGGTCAGCAACTCGGCTTCCCGCTGGTGGGCAGCAGCGGCGGCCGCGACGTCGGCCGGGTTCGCCGTCGGCGTCGGGGCCACCGGGTCCGAGCCGGTGCAGCCGGCCGAGGCGAGAAGGACCGATGCTCCGGCGCCGACCAGCGGGACGGCGGCCAGGATCGCCCGGCGCGACGGACCGGAACCGGCTGCTGTGGGCACGGCAGGCAGCTTCGCACATGGGCGGCCCGGTGCCGGCTCCGCGGTCGCACCGCCGGTCCGGTCCGGTCGCCGGACCGGCCCGAAATTGGAGAGGCCCGTCGGCAGACGTAGGCTAAGGATCTCGACTGTGTGACGCTCGACGCTTGACCCGGCGGGCGCGCGCACGCGGGGCGACAGCGCGTCGGGGCTGGCGACAGTGCATCTGGGCTGGCGACAGTGCATCGGGTCCCCATCGCGTCCGGGCGGCATCCGGGGCGAGGGCGCATCCGAGGGTAATGTGGCTGCTTTTGCGCCGCCGCGGTCGGTCGCCGGTGGAACAGGCCGCGGGCAGAGGCGCCGCGTCGGTGGGGGAAGGGACAGGCTAGGTGGCTAGGGCGGGAAACTCCGGCCGGGCGGAGGTCCGTCGGCCGACGGCGTCGTCCCGGGGTACCGGCAGGGCACAGACCGCCGGCGGGTCGCCGGCCGCAGGCGAGAGCCGGGCGGCGGCGGACGCCATCCGCGCCCAGCTGCGCGGTCGGCTCGAGCCAAGGCTGGCCGCGGCGGGTTTCGATCTCGAGGATGTGACCGTCGCGCGGGCGGGTTCGCGCAGTGTCGTCCGAGTCGTCGTCGACCGCGACGAAGGTATCGATCTTGATGCGGTCGCGGATGCGAGCAGGATCGTCTCGGCGGCTCTCGATGAGGACGAGCAGGGCTCCGCGGCCGAGCCGGGCGATGCGGCGGGTGCCCGCCCGCCGTCGGGGTCCGGCGCCGGTCCGCTCGGCGGGCCCTACGTCCTTGAGGTGACCTCGCCCGGGGTCGATCGCCCGCTGGTGGAGCCGCGGCACTGGCGTCGTGCGGTCGGCCGGCTGGTGCTCGTCCGCCGCGCTGACGGCAGTGAGGTCGAAGGCAGGGTGCTCTCCGCCGGTGACGATGGTGCTGATCTGGCGATACCGACCGGCGTCGCTCGCCGTGGCCGCCCGGCGCGCACCCGGCTGGAGCGCGTCGTCTACAGCACTGTCACCCGGGCGACGGTGCAGGTCGAGTTCGGCGCGCCCGCCGGCTCCGAACCTGGCGGTTCGGGTGAGAACGAGGGCGAGGCCGCGACCGGATCGCATGCCGCGGACCTGGAGCCCGAGATCGAGGACGTCGACGATGTCGATGACCTTGATGACGTCGAGGACCTTGACGACTTCGAGGACGTTGAGGACCTCGACGACTCCGATGCCGCCGACGAGGCTGTCGAGCACCTCGGCGCGGACGGTGCGGATCCCACCGACGGGACAGCGGACACCGACGGGACAGCGGAAGATCATGATGCCGTGGGCGCGGAAGCGGGCCGCGGCGGCCGGAACAGCAAGGAGATGAACCGGTGAAGCTCGACGTCGCTGCGCTGCGGGGAATCGAGCGCGAGAAGGAGATCGCCTTCGACACGCTCGTCGAAGCGATCGAAACCGCGTTGTTGACCGCCTACAAGCACACCACCGGCTCCGCTGACGATGCTCGGGTGGTGATCGACCGGACCAGCGGTGAGGTGGCCGTCTTCGCCCGCGAGAGCGCTCCGGACGGCACCTCGCGCGAGTGGGACGACACGCCCGCGGACTTCGGTCGGATCGCGACGATGACCGCGAAGCAGGTCATCATGCAGCGTCTCCGGGAGGCGCAGCAGGAGGTGACCTACGGCCAGTACGCCGACCGGGAGCATGAGGTCGTCTCCGGGGTGGTGCAGCACCACGAGCAGCGTGCGGGCTCCCGGGTGGTGCTGGTCGACCTCGGCACGGTCGAGGGCGTGCTGCCACCGGCCGAGCAGGTGCCCGGTGAGCGGCTGGAGCACGGCGACCGGATCAAGTGCTACGTCGTGCATGTGTCGCGAGGAGCCCACGGCCCGACGGTCACCCTCTCGCGGACCCACCCGGAGCTGGTGAAGGGGCTGTTCCGGCTCGAGGTTCCCGAGGTCGCCGACGGCACGGTCGAGCTCGCGGCGATCGCGCGCGAGGCCGGCCACCGCACCAAGATCGCGGTGCGTTCGAAGGCGCCGGGGGTGAACCCGAAGGGCGCGTGCATCGGGCCGATGGGGAGCCGGGTGCGCGCCGTCATGGCGGAGCTGCACGGCGAGAAGATCGACATTGTCGACTGGTCGGCGGATCCCGCGGCGTTCGTCGGCAGCGCGCTCTCACCGGCGAGGGTCTCGAAGGTCGAGGTCACCGACCTGGCGAATCGTTCCGCCCGGGTTGTCGTGCCTGACTACCAGCTGTCGCTCGCCATCGGCCGGGAAGGGCAGAACGCCCGGCTCGCGGCGCGGCTCACCGGTTGGCGGATCGACATCCACTCCGACACCGAGGGGAACCCGGACCGTGCGGACCAGCCAACCGGGGACGCCACGCCCCGGCACAACGGATCCGGGACAGGGCCGCGGAGGTCCTCCACGGCGGGGGGCCACTCTCGGGGCGCAACGGGATAGACTTATCATGGCGCGCCGTGCGGAGCCGACTCCTCATGTGTCCCCAGCCCGAACCGCGATCTCCGGTAGCACGATCTCCGGAACCGCGATCCCGGTAGGGCCGGTTCGTACCTGTGTCGGTTGTCGGGCCCGGGTGGCGCGGTCGGACCTGTTGCSTATCGTCGTGGTAGGTGGGGAGCTCCTCCCGGATGTTCGCCACCGGATGCATGGTCGGGGTGCGCATGTGCACCCCGATCCGGGCTGCGTCGATCTCGCGGAGCGCCGCAAGGCGTTCCCGCGGGCGCTGCGGGTTCCCGGGCCGCTCGGGCTGAACCAGGTCAGGGCGTACCTGGAACTGCGCACGCGCAACACAGGCATGTAGAACAGTGGTACGGGCTACACGCGCCAGCATGGAGTCCGGTGTGACAGCGGAGCGGTACCCGTTCCGGAGGTTTCGGTTCGGGTGGCTCGCGCCGGAAGGCGACGCCAGATCGACGTCGACAGGGAAGCAGGTCGAGACAGCGATGACCGCGCAGTGAGAACGCAGCCATGATCACGACCAGCAGGTAACGAGGTCACGCGGGCATGGACCGCGGGCCGAACGAAGGAGCACCGTGGCAGGAAAGGCCCGCGTACATGAGCTCGCGAAAGAGCTCGGCGTCGACAGCAAGACCGTGCTCGCCAAACTGAAGGATCTCGGCGAGTTCGTTAAGTCCGCCTCGTCCACCGTCGAGGCACCCGTAGTCCGCAAGCTCAAGGAAGCCTTCCCCGCGGAAGGCTCCGCCTCGCCCGCACGCCCCGGCCCGCGGCCTGGTAACGGCGCTCGGCCGACCCCGCCGCCCCGTCCGGGTCCGATGCCCGGTCGTCCCGGCCCGCGGCCCGGCCCTGCCGGTCGCCCCGCTCCGGGTGCTCCGGGCGCTCCGGGTCGTCCTGGCCCGATGCCCGGCATCGCGAGGCCGTCGGCGCCGGCGGCCACGCCGCCCGCGGCGCAGCCCCCGGTGGCGCAGCCGCCGGTCGCCCCGCCGTCCGCGCCGCTTCCCCAGCATCCCCGCCCCATCGCGGCGTCAGCAGCCCCGCCTGCGGCGCCGTCCGCGCCTGCCGCGCCGTCCGCGCCAGCCACCCCGCCCGGCGCTTCGGCGCCGCGTCCGGGCCCGGCTGGCCCGACGGCCGGCGGTCCCCGGCCCGGCCCGGCTCAGCCTCGCCCGAGGCCCGGCGGTCCCGGCGCGGGTGGCGGTCCTCGCCCTGGCCCGCGGCCCGGTCCCCGGCCCGCGGGTGCGGGTAACAACCCGTACACCACTCCGTCGGCAGGCCCGCGTGCCGGCTCCGGCCAGGGCGGTTCGCCCTCGGCGCCGCCGCGTCCCGGTGCTCCGCGCCCGGGTGGCCCGCGCCCGGGTGGCCCGCGCCCCGGCGGCCCGGGTGGTCCCGGTGGTCCGCGTCCGTCGCCGAACCAGATGCCGCCGCGTCCCGGTGGCTCCGGCGGTGGTCCCGGTGGTCCGCGTCCGTCGCCGAACCAGATGCCGCCGCGTCCCGGTGGCTCCGGCGGCCCGCGCCCGAACTCGAACATGTTCCAGCCGCGTCCGGCGGGCGGTGCTCCCGGCCGTCCCGGTGGCGGCGGTGCTCCCGGCCGTCCCGGTGGCGGTGGCGGTGGCCCGCGTCCCGGTGGCGGCGGTGGCGGCTTCCGTAGMGGCGCCCCCGGTCGTCCCGGTGGCGGCGGCGGTGGCGGCGGTGCTCCCGGTCGTCCCGGTGGCGGCGGCGGTCCCGGTGGCGGCGGGCGTCCGGCTGCCGGTGGTCGTGGCCGCGGCGGAACGACGGCCGGTGCCTTCGGTCCCGGCGGTCGCGGGCGTCCCGGCCGGCAGCGCAAGTCCAAGCGCGCGAAGCGGCAGGAATGGGAGAGCGGGCTTGAGGCGCCGCGCATGGGGGCGATGGTCCCGCGCGGCAACGGCCAGGCGATCCGGCTTCCTCGCGGTGCGTCACTCGCCGACTTCGCGGACAAGATCGACGCGAACCCCGGTGCGCTGGTCCAGGTGGTCTTCACCCAGCTGGGTGAGATGGTCACGGCGACCCAGTCCTGCACGGACGAGACGCTGCAGCTGCTTGGTGTGACGCTGGGCTACGACGTGCAGATCGTCAGCCCCGAGGACGAGGACAAGGAGCTCCTGGAGAGCTTCGACCTCTCCTTCGGCGGCGAGTACGGCGACGACATCGAGCTCTCGGCCCGGCCCCCCGTGGTCACGGTCATGGGTCACGTCGACCACGGAAAGACCAAGCTGCTCGACGCGGTCCGCTCGACGGACGTCGTCGGCGGCGAGGCCGGCGGCATCACCCAGCACATCGGTGCCTACCAGGTGCGGGCGACCGTCGACGGCAACGAGCGTCCGATCACCTTCATCGACACTCCGGGTCACGAGACCTTCACCGCGATGCGTGCCCGTGGTGCGCAGGTGACCGACATCGTGGTCCTCGTGGTGGCGGCGGATGACGGTGTGAAGCCGCAGACGATCGAGGCGTTGAACCACGCCCAGGCGGCCGGCGTGCCGGTCGTGGTCGCGGTGAACAAGGTCGACAAGGAGGGCGCGGACCCGGCGAAGGTCCGCGGCCAGCTCACCGAGTACGGCCTGGTGGCGGAGGAGTACGGCGGCGACACGATGTTCGTCGACGTGTCCGCCCGTAACCGGACCGGTATCGACGAGCTGCTCGAGGCGGTCGTCCTGACCGCTGACGCCTCCCTCGACCTGCGCGCGCCGACCGGTACCGAGGCTCAGGGTGTGGCGATCGAAGGTCGCCTCGACCGTGGGCGCGGCCCGGTGGCGACCGTGCTGGTCCAGCGCGGAACCCTGCGGGTCGGCGACTCGGTCGTCGCCGGCGAGGCCTTCGGCCGCGTCCGGGCGATGCTCGACGAGAACGGCGCCCAGGTGGCGGAGGCCGGCCCGGCCCGGCCCGTGCAGGTGCTCGGTTTCACCAGCGTTCCCGACGCCGGTGACAACTTCCTCGTCGTGCCCGAGGACCGGGTCGCCCGGCAGATCGCGGAGCGCAGGCAGGCCCGCGAGCGCAACGCCGAGCTGGCGCTGAGCCGTGGCCGCCCGACGCTGGAGTCGATCCTCGAGCGGATGAAGGAGGGCGAGAAGACCCAGCTCAACCTCATCCTCAAGGGCGATGTGTCGGGTTCGGTCGAAGCCCTCGAGGACGCTCTGCTCAAGATCGATGTCGGCGACGAGGTCGGCCTGCGGATCATCGACCGCGGTGTCGGTGCGATCACCGAGACCAACGTCATGCTGGCGTCGGCCTCGGAAGCGGTCATCATCGGCTTCAACGTCCGGCCGCAGGGCAAGGCGACGGAGCTGGCCGACCGCGAGGGTGTCGAGGTCCGCTACTACTCGGTGATCTACCAGGCCATCGAGGACATCGAGAACGCCCTCAAGGGCATGCTCAAGCCGGTGTACGAGGAAGTTCAGCTCGGCACCGCCGAGGTGCGCGAGGTCTTCCGCGTTCCTCGGGTGGGCAACGTCGCCGGTTCGCTCGTCCGTTCCGGCATCATCCGCCGCAACACCAAGGCCCGGCTCATCCGGGACGGTGTCGTGGTCGCGGACAACCTCACCGTCGAGTCGCTCAAGCGCTTCAAGGACGACGCGACCGAGGTTCGCGAGGGCTACGAGTGCGGTATCGGTCTCGGGTCGTTCAACGACATCAAGATCGATGACGTGATCGAGACCTTCGAGCAGCGGGAGGTTCCCCGCACCTGATCCGACGAAGCCGGTGCCGGTCGAACCCGTATACGCGGGTTCGACCGGCACCGGGACGTCGCCCGACAGGTCGCGGAAAGATCATGTGGATCGGGAGTCTGACACTGGACATCCTTCTCGGGAACGTGCATTCCCTGAAGGAGAAGCGGTCGGTGGTTCGGCCGGTCGTCGCGGAGCTTCGCCGGCGGTTCGTCGTCAGCGTCGCGGAGACCGGGAGCCACGATCTGCACCGTCGAGTCGAGATCGGGGTCGCCGTCGTGGCCGCGGACCGGGCGCACTGCGCGGACGTGCTCAGCGCCTGCGAGGACCTGGTGGCCGGGCGCCCTGAGCTGGAAATTCTCTCGGCGCGGGTGCGCTACCTGTCCGATCAGGATGCCGACGGCATGACCTGCTCGGAGACAGCCCTGTCCTAGGACGCCTCCGGGCGGTCATCCAGGCTGCTGGCGCATCTCCGCCGCGGTCCGCCTGCCCGGAGCAGCCGAGTAGGCAGTGACCCGGGGTAGGTAGGAAATGGTGGGTGTCGACCGTGGTCAGGCCGGGCACCGTGGTGTCCGCCGCCCAGGTCGACCGGGTGAGTGAGGGAGGTGGACGGTGGCTGATCCGGCTCGTGCGCGTCGATTGGCGGTACGCATCCGTGAGGTGGTCGCGTCCACGCTGGAGCGCGGTGTCAAGGACCCCCGTCTCGGGATGGTGACCATCACGGACGCCCGGGTGACGCCGGACCTGGTGGACGCGACGATCTTCTATACGGTCTACGGCGACGACGAGGCCCGGCAGGCCTCGGCCGCGGCGCTGGAGTCGGCCAAGGGCATGCTGCGCAGCCAGGTCGGTCGGGCGACCGGCGTCAAGGTCACCCCGACGTTGACGTTCGTGCACGACCGGCTGCCGGACGACGCGCGGCATCTGGAGGACCTGCTCTCCGTGGCGCGCCGGCGCGACGCGGAGCTGGCCCTGGCCCGGCAGGACGCCCAGCCCGCGGGTGAGCCGGACCCCTACCGCCGGCCCCGTGAGATCGACGATCTCGACCTCGCCGACGCCGGCGCTGATGCCGACACCTTCGCGGACGGGCTGGACGAGGACGATGCCGGGAACGCCGTCGTCGGCTTCGACGAGGTCGCCGGGGAGGACCGCGAGGCCGTGCGCCGGGAGTCGGCGTCATGACCGTCATGTCCGCGGGAACGGGCCCGATGGGCGCTGGTACCGGGGACACGGACCGCACTGGTGCCGCTGCCACTGTCGGTGCGACCGCTGCTGCCGGTGCCGGTGCTGGCGCGGTCGGCGCCGGCGAGGCCTTCGGCGCGGCGGTCCGGGCATTGCGCTCGGCCGCGGACACGGGTGCGCCGGTGCTGTTGCTGGCGCATGTCAACCCGGACGGTGACAGCCTCGGGTCGGCCATCGCGCTGGGCCTGGCGTTGCGCCGCCTGGGCGCACGACCGCGGGTCTCGTTCGACGCGGAGCCGTTCGTCGTCCCTCGTACGCTGCGTTTCCTTCCCGGTCAGGATCTGCTCGTCGCGCCGGGCGACCTCGACAGCCTCGGCACCGCCGCGGCACTGGTGGTGACCCTGGACGTCGGCAGCGAGGAGCGGCTGGGCCGGCTGTCGCGACGGCTCGCCGGCGCACGGTCCCTCGTCGTGGACCATCACGCCTCGAACACCCTCTTCGGAGAGGTCAACTTCGTCGATCCGGAGGCGGCGTCGACCAGCGTCCTGGTCACCCGGATCATCGACGCGCTCGGGGCGGAGCTCGACCGGGACATCGCCGCGGCGGTCTACACGGGCCTCGTCACGGACACCGGCTCGTTCCGCTTCGCGGCGACGACGCCCGCGGTCCACGAGCTGGCTGCCCGGCTGCTTGCCACCGGGATCCGCCACGACCAGATCTGCCGCACGCTGTGGGACACCCACCGGTTCGGCTATCTCAAACTGTTGGGCCAGACCCTGGAACGGGCGCGGCTCGAGCCGGAGCTCGATCTCATCTGGACCTGGTGCACCGAGTCCGATCTGCGCCTGGCCGGGATCGGTTACGACGAGATCGAGGCCGTGATCGATACCGTGCGTACGGTGTCGGAGGCCGAGGTCGCGCTCGTGTGCAAGCAGGACGGCGGGATCTGGAAGCTGTCGGTGCGCTCCAAGGGCGCGGTGGACGTCGGTGCGTTGTGCACCACGCTCGGCGGCGGCGGGCATCGCTTCGCCGCCGGGGTCTCGTCCTCGGAGTCGTTGGCGGCCACGATGGACCGGTTCCGCGAGGAGCTCGTCCACGCCCCGCGGCTGAGCCGGTGAGCGACACGCCACCGCCCGCACCACCAACGCCGCCCGCGCCGCCAACGCCGCCCGCGCCGGCCACTCCGGCGACTCCGGACGGGCTCGTCGTCGTCGACAAGCCGGCCGGCTGGACGTCGCACGACGTCGTCGCCCGCTGTCGGCGCCTGCTGCGGACCCGGCGTATCGGCCACGCCGGGACTCTTGATCCGATGGCGACCGGTGTGCTCGTGCTGGGCGTCGGGCGCGGTACCAGGCTGCTCGGCCATCTGGCCCTGACGGCGAAGGTCTACGAGGCCACGATCAGGCTCGGGCGGACCACCACGACGGACGACGCCGAGGGCGAGCCGGTCGCCGACCGGCCGGTCGAGGTCGGCGCGGGCGAGCTTGCGGCCGGGATGGCGGCGCTGACCGGTGTGATCGACCAGGTTCCGTCCAGCGTCAGCGCGGTGAAGGTCAACGGTGTACGGGCCTACGCGCGGGTCAGGGCCGGCGAGGACGTGGTGCTGGCGGCTCGGCGGGTCACCGTGAGCCGTTTCGAGCTGCTGGCCCGTCGTGGGACCGACCTGGACGTCGTCGTGGCCTGTTCGAGCGGCACCTACATTCGTGCTCTCGCGCGTGATCTGGGCGCCGCGCTCGGCTGCGGCGGCCACCTCACGGCGCTGCGCCGCAGCGAGGTCGGGCCGTTCGGCCTGGCGGCCGCGGTCGGCCTCGACGAACTGGCCGAGCGGGGTCCCGCGGCGGTCGTCCCACTGGGAGCGGCGGTCGCGGCGGCGTTCCCACGCCGCGATGTCGATCTCGATCAGGCGCGTGATGTCGCTCACGGTCGATGGTTGCCTGCGCTAGGTCGTTCCGGCCCGTATGGCGTCTTCGGGCCGGACGGTGCGGTCCTGGCGTTGTTCGAGGATCGAGACGAAACAGCCCGGCCCGTCGTCGTGTTCGCGCCGGCGTAGGCGTTCGACTCGGCGCGCAACGGCCCGTCGGCACGGTCCCCGATGGCCGCCGCCGTGGTCACCCCGTTGCCCCGAACGGCGATCGAAGATCGACTCGCGATGCCCTAGGCTTCGGCAGGTGCGACGTTGGCGCGGAGTGGAGAACACCCCCCAGGACTGGCCGGGGGGAGTCGTCACCATTGGCTTCTTCGACGGTGTTCACCTGGGGCACCGCCGGATCGTGGGCAGGGCGGTCGAGCTCGCGCGCCAGCGCGGGCAACGGTCGACGGTGCTGACCTTCGACCCGCACCCGGCGGAGGTTCTCCGTCCCGGCACCCATCCCGCCCAGCTGACCACGCTGCGGTACAAGGCGGAGCTGCTGGCCGCGATCGGCGTCGACGCGCTGTGCGTCGCCCCGTTCACGCTGGAGTTCAGCCGGATCCCGGCGGAGGAGTTCGTCCGCCAGGTTCTGGTGGGGCGGCTGCGCGCGACCGCCGTGGTGGTGGGGGAGAACTTCACGTACGGCCACCGGGCGCTCGGCAATGTGGAGAGCCTGGCTCGCGACGGGCAGGCGGAGGGCTTCGAGGTGGAGGGCATCGGGCTCGTCCGCGCGGACGAGAAGGTGCTCTCCTCGACCGAGATCCGGCGGCGGGTGGCCGCTGGGGACGTCGAGGGCGCCGCGGCGGCGCTGGGGCGGCCGCACCGGGTGGAGGGCGTCGTCGTGCACGGTGACGCGCGCGGCAGGACGATCGGCTACCCGACGGCGAACCTGCAGTGCGCGCCGTGGTCCGCGATTCCTGACGACGGCGTCTACGCTGGTTTCGCGAGCTGGTCCGACCAGCGCCGGGCCGCCGCGATCTCGATCGGGACGAACCCGACGTTCGAGGGGCGGGACCGCCGGGTCGAGGCGTTCCTGCTGGACTTCGACGGCGACCTTTATGGCGAGTACATGACCTACGAGTTCACCCGCAGGTTGCGTCCCACTCTGCGGTTCGACTCCGTCGACGAGCTTGTCGAGCAGATGGGGCGAGATGTGGACGCGACCCGGTCGRCCACCCTGCCCGTCTGACAGTGAGGCTTTTCCGTCGCACGGTCCCCGATCGAGGAGGCCGCGGGTCCGCGTCGACGACGGAAAGCGCTCGGTCGGTGTCCGGGCGGCCCGCCAGGGGTTGATAGGCTTGCCCTTCAAGCGGGAGCGGTGTGTCCGGTGACGGCGTGCCGAATGGTTGGCTCGCGGCGGTTGCTGATGGTTCACAGCTTGTTTTGCGTGGTGCACCTGGTGGTGCCCGGTCCACTGCGGGGGAGCCCTGCGGTGGAGACACTGCGGTGGAGACACCGAGGGTGGGGCCGGGTGCAGGTGGTGGTGCGCAGCGTGGCTGATGGCGCTCAGCTGTCGTCGAGGTCCGGCGATCGTAGGGGCGGGTTCGGTGTGGTGCCGATGGCCCCGGGGGTCGGTGGGCGTGGGGCGACGGTTCGCCAGGCCTACACCGGCAGGAGGCTCGGGTGCAGAAGACCCCGGGCGCGCGCCGTCCCAGACGAGGAACGAGGTGGAGCGTGCCGCTCTCAAGCGACGTCAAGCAGAAGATCATGTCGGACTACGCCACGGTCGAACGGGACACGGGTTCGCCCGAGGTCCAGGTGGCGATGCTGACCCGTCGCATCAGTGACCTGACCGAGCACCTGAAGGTCCACAAGCACGACCACCACAGTCGACGCGGGCTGCTGCTGCTCGTCGGGCGCCGGCGCCGCCTGCTGAACTACCTGGCGAAGACGGACATCAACCGCTATCGCGCACTGATCGAGCGACTCGGTCTGCGTCGATAGCAAACAAGAGGGAGCGCCCGGTGGCGCTCCCTCCGGCGCATCCGGGGTAGATACCGGGGCGTCGGGCCGCCGGCGGCGATCGGGCCGCCCGGCGGCCGCAGGACCTGACCGGGTCCGCGCGGCATGAGTCGCCGGTCCTCGGTCGTGGCCGCCCGAGCGGTGCCAGCGGTAGCGGTGCCGGGCCCGGGAGACTTCGACTGAGCACCGGCATCCTCGATGGCGCGGGCACGGCCCACGAAGAGGATGGAGTATCGAGTGGACGACTCGACACAGGCGGCCGAGGCGGTCATCACGACGCCGGCCGGGCCCCGCACGGTGCGGTTCGAGACCGGCCGGCTGGCCCGGCAGGCGGCCGGTTCGGTGGTCGCCTACCTGGGCGACACCATGGTCCTCTCGGCGACGACGGTGAGTCGGTCGCCGAAGGAGCAGCTGGACTTCTTCCCGCTCACGGTTGACGTCGAGGAGCGGATGTACGCGGCGGGGCGCATCCCCGGTTCCTTCTTCCGCCGGGAGGGCCGCCCCAGCGAGGACGCGATCCTCACCTGCCGGCTCATCGACCGGCCGCTGCGGCCCTCGTTCGCCAAGGGGCTGCGTAACGAGATCCAGGTCGTCGCGACGGTGCTGGCGCTGGACCCGGAGACCCTCTACGACGTCGTCGCGATCAACGCGGCGAGCGCGTCCACGATGCTGGCGGGGCTGCCGTTCAGCGGCCCGATCGGGGCGACCCGGGTCGGTTTCGTCGACGGTGAGTGGATCGCCTTCCCGACCCACGCCGAGCTCGAGCGCGCGACGTTCGACATGGTCGTGGCCGGCCGGGTGCTGGAGGACGGCTCCGACGTCGCGATCATGATGGTCGAGGCGGAGGCCACGCCGGGAACGGTGGGCCTGCTCGCGGGCGGTTCGCCTGCGCCGACCGAGGAGGTCGTCGCGGCCGGTCTGGAGGCCGCGAAGCCGGCGATCCGCGAGCTGTGCCGGGCCCAGAGCGAGCTGGCGGCCGGCACGGCCAAGCCGCAGCGCGACTTCCCCCTGTTCGTCGACTACCACTCCGACGTGCTGGAGTCGCTGACGGCGGCGGTCGGCGAGGAGCTGGCGGCGGCGCTGCGCATCGCCGGCAAGGCCGAGCGTGAGGCGGAGCTGGAGCGGGTCCGCGTGCTGGCCGTGGAGAAGGTCTCCGGCCAGTTCGAGGGGCGCGACAAGGAGATTGGCCCGGCCTACCGGGCGCTGACCAAGAAGCTGGTCCGTTCCCGGATCGTCGCGGACGGCGTGCGCATCGACGGCCGTTCCACCACCGAGATCCGAGAGCTGTCGGCCGAGGTCGACTACATTCCGCGGGTGCACGGCTCGGCCCTGTTCGAGCGGGGCGAGACGCAGATCCTCGGCGTCACCACGCTGGCGATGCTCCGGATGGAGCAGACCGTCGACACGCTCAACCCGGAGCGCACCAAGCGGTACATGCACAACTACAACTTCCCGCCGTACTCCACCGGTGAGACGGGCCGGGTGGGCTCGCCGAAGCGGCGCGAGATCGGCCACGGCGCGCTCGCCGAGCGGGCCCTGCTGCCGGTGCTGCCGGACCGCGAGGAGTTCCCCTACGCGATCCGCCAGGTCTCCGAGGCGCTGGGCTCCAACGGCTCGACCAGCATGGGCTCGGTGTGTGCCAGCACGCTGTCGCTGCTGAACGCCGGTGTGCCGCTCAAGGCGCCGGTGGCCGGCATCGCGATGGGGCTGATCCAGGAGGGCGACACGTTCGTCACCCTGACCGACATCCTCGGAGCCGAGGACGCCTTCGGTGACATGGACTTCAAGGTCGCCGGCACCCGTGACTTCGTGACGGCGCTGCAGCTCGACACCAAGCTCGACGGCATCCCCGCCTCGGTGCTGGCCGGTGCGCTGCAGCAGGCGCGGGCGGCCCGCCTGACGATCCTGGAGGTGATGGCCGAGGCCATCGGCGCGCCGGACGAGATGTCCACGCACGCGCCGCGGGTCATCTCGGTGAAGATCCCGGTCGACAAGATCGGTGAGGTCATCGGGCCCAAGGGCAAGATGATCAACCAGATCCAGGCGGACTCCGGCGCCGAGATCACGGTCGAGGACGACGGCACGATCTACATCGGCGCCGCCGACGGGACGTCCGCCGAGACCGCCCGTTCGGCGATCAACGCGATCGCCAACCCGCAGATGCCCGAGGTCGGCGAGCGTTACCTCGGTACCATCGTGAAGATCACCAACTTCGGTGCCTTCGTCTCGCTGACGCCGGGCAAGGACGGCCTGCTGCACGTCAGCAAGCTCAAGCAGCTCGCGGGCGGCAAGCGGGTGGAGAAGGTCGAGGACGTGCTGTCGGTCGGCCAGAAGCTGCAGGTGGAGATCACGGAGATCGATGCCCGGGGCAAGATCAGCCTGGCGCCTGGCGCGGAGGCCGTTGACGCGGTTGCCGCCGAATCCTGAGTCACCCCTGTGTCCGCGGGGGTCCTCCTCCTGACAGGAGTGTTGTGACGGAGACGGATCTGTCCACGTCCGACGAGCGCACGCCGGCTCCGCGCGGGTCGGAGGTCACCTCCGCCCCGTCGCCGGTCCGTGTCGCCGAACTGCTCGCCGCCGGATCCGGGCCCGAGGAGCTGCTGGCCGGCACCGTGCGCCGCACGGTGCTGCCCGGCGGCCTGCGGGTCATCACCGAGAAGGTGCCCGGTGTCCGGTCCGTGGCCATCGGCGTCTGGGTGGGGGTCGGCTCCCGCGACGAGACCCCGCTGACCGGCGGCTGCTCGCACTACCTGGAGCACCTGCTCTTCAAGGGCACCCCGAGCCGGGACGCACTGTCGATCAGCGCCGCCATCGAGGCGGTCGGCGGCGACCTGAACGCGTTCACGGCGAAGGAGTACACCTGCTACTACGCCCGGGTCCTCGACTCGGACCTGGACCTCGCCGTCGACGTCGTCTGTGACATGGTCGCCAACTCGCTGGTGACCGCGGACGACGTCGAGGCCGAGCGTGGCGTGATCCTCGAGGAGATCGCCATGCACGAGGACGATCCCGGCGACGTCGTCCACGACGTCTTCGCCGACGCGGTCCTCGGGTCCTCGGTGCTGGGCCGGCCGGTGCTGGGCACGGTCGACACGATCGGGGCCCTCGGCCGGGAGACGATCTTCGACTACTACCGGGAGCGCTACGCCCCGCCGTCGCTCGTGATCTCGATCGCCGGGAACCTCGAGCACGACCAGGCCCTGGACCGGGTGGTCCGGGCGTTCTCCGACCACCTCGGCGGGTCCGCGCGGCCGCAGGACGTCCGCCGCGGCCAGTATCCCTTCCCGCCGCCGCCGGGCATCGTCGTGGACCGGCGGCCCACCGAGCAGGCGCATGTCGTGCTCGGCACGGTCGGTCTGTCCCGGCACGATCCGCGGCGCTACGCGCTCGGGGTGCTGTCGACGGCGCTCGGGGGCGGCATGAGCTCGCGGCTGTTCCAGGAGGTCCGGGAGAAGCGGGGCCTGGCGTACTCGGTCTACTCGTTCGACAACCAGTTCGCCGACGCGGGCCTGTTCGGGGTCTACGCGGGCTGCACACCGGGCCGGGCCGACAACGTGCTGGAGATCTGCCGCGAGCAGGTGCACCAGATCGCCGAGCACGGCATCACCCAGGAGGAGCTCGACCGCGCCCGGGGCCAGAACCGCGGGGGCCTCGTGCTCAACCTGGAGGACACCGGGTCGCGGATGAGCCGGCTGGGCAAGAGCGAGCTGGTGCACGGCGAGCTGCTGTCGGTGGACGAGGTGCTCGCCCGGGTCGAGGCTGTCACCCTGGACGATGTGCGGGCGCTCGCGGGCGAGCTGGTGGACCAGCCGTGGGCGCTGGGCGTCATCGGCCCGTTCGACGACCACGATTTCAGCGCCGCCGTCGCCCGCTGACCACGGCGTGGCGCGTGCAGGACACCTGGTGCCTGCAGGACACATGAGGGGCATGAAGTGATCGCTGTCGGTGTGCTCGGATCCCGGGGCCGGATGGGTGCCGAGGTGTGCCGGGCTGTTCGCGAGGCTCCCGATCTGGAGCTGGTCGCCGAGATCGACGCCGGTGACGACCGTTCCGGGCTCGCGAAGGCCGACGTGCTGGTCGACTTCACCCACCCCGACGCGGTGATGGACAACCTGCGGTGGGCGGTGGAGAACGGCGTCCACTCGGTGGTCGGCACGACCGGCTTCGACGACGACCGCCTCGCCACCGTGCGCGGCTGGCTGGGCCCCGATCCGTCGGTCGGGGTTTTCGTGGCCCCGAACTTCGGTATCGCCGCCGTTCTGATGATGCTCTTCGCGGCCCGGGCGGCGCCCTACTTCGAGTCCGTGGAGATCGTCGAGCTGCATCATCCCGGCAAGGCCGACGCGCCCAGCGGGACGGCGCGCCGCACCGCCGAGCTCGTCTCGGCCGCCCGGCGCGCGGCCGGGCAGGACCCGGCGGGTCCGGACGCGACGACCTCGGCCCTCGACGGGGCCCGTGGTACCCGGGTCGCCGGCGTCCCGGTCCACGCGGTCCGGCTCGGCGGGCTCGTCGCGCATCAGGAGGTCCTGCTCGGTGGTTCCGGGGAGACCCTGACCATCCGGCACGACTCGTTGGACCGGGCCTCGTTCATGCCGGGTGTGCTGCTCGCGGTGCGCCACGTCGCCGATCACCTGGGTCTCACGGTGGGCCTGGAGGCCCTGCTGGACCTCGGCTGACCGGTACGGGCGTGGGTGTCGCGAAGCCGTCACCCAGTCCGCTCTCTGCCCGACCCGGTACGGATGGATAAGTTTCGGGTGTGGCGCGACATACAGGTGGCCGGGCGGCGAACGCCGGAACCGTTTTCGGTATTGACCTGGGGACGACCTTCAGCTGCCTGGCGACCGTCGCGAGCTCCGGCGATCCCGAGGTCGTGCCGCTGATGGACGGGTCGTCCACGCTGCCCAGCGTGGTCCTCTTCGTCGGTCAGAACGACTACATCACCGGGGAGACCGCCCGGCGGCTCGCCCGGGCCCGCCCCGATGACGTCTGTTCGCTCGTCAAGCGCCGGATGGGCGACCGTGACTGGCGTTTCGTGACGCACGGGGCCGCGTGGTCGGCGCCCGCGGTGAGCGGACTGATCCTCAAGGCACTGGTCTCGGATGCCGGCCTGACCGTCGGCGAGCCGGTCCGTGACGTGGTCATCACCGTCCCCGCCTACTTCGGTGACGAGGAGCGCAGGGCGACGGTGCTGGCTGGGGAGTACGCCGGCCTGAACGTCGTGGATGTCATCAACGAGCCGACGGCCGCCGCGCTGTCGTACGGGTTCGCCCGTTTCGAGGTCGCGGGCCGGCGGACACTCGCCGGGCCGGGGGCGCTCGCCGAGGAGGTGGCCCTCGTCTACGACCTCGGCGGCGGGACCTTCGACGTGACCATCGTCGAGCTCGCCGACCGCAGGGTCTCCGTCGTCGCCACCGACGGTGATCATCAGCTCGGCGGGGCGGACTGGGACGAGAAGATCGTCCTCTTCCTCTCCGACCGTTTCCTGGCGGCCCACCCCGAGGCCGACGACCCGCTGGACAACGGCGAGGCGGCCCAGGAGCTGTCACTCGCCGCCGAGCGTGCCCGCCGGGAGCTGACGGAGGCCGAGTCGACCGTGGTCACGGTCAGCCACGGCGGCAGGTCGCTGGACGTCACCCTCACCCGGGACGAGATGGAGAGCCTGACCGCCGGCCTGCTCGACCGCACCCTCGCGCTGACCCGGTCGGCGATCGACGCCGCCCGTGAGCGGGGGGTCCGTGGTGTGGACCGGGTCCTGCTCGTCGGCGGGGCGTCGCGGATGCCGGGCGTCGCCCGTCGCCTGGCCGCGGAGCTGTCCGTGCCGGTGGAGCTCACCGATCCCGACCTGGCCGTCGCCCGCGGTGCCGCCATCTACGGCCAGAAGAAGGCGATGGAGCGCCTGGTCGCCGCCGATCTGGTGACCCGCGGCCAGCTGGTCGACGGGGCCTCGGTGGACACCGCGGCGCCAGCCGATCTGGACGCCGCCTGCCGCCGGCTGGCCGACGCGCTCGGCCTGCCCGCCGACCGGGTCCGGCGGACGGTCGAGGTCCAGGTCGTCAACGTGGTGTCGCGGGGCTTCGGGGTGCTGGCGCTGGACCGGTTCGGTGACCAGCGCGCGGTCTTCCTCGTGCACCGCAACGACCGGCTGCCGGTTGCCGTTCGCCGGCTGTTCGGCACCGTCCGCGATGATCAGGACGCGGTGATGGTGCATGTCGTCGAGCAGGCCGGCGGAGTGGAATCCACCCGGATCGAGGACAACAAGATCATCACAAATGCGGAGATCATCGGGATTCCGCCGGGCTATCCTGCCGGAACCCAGATTGAAATCATGTTCCGCATGGGCTTCGACGGCATCCTGGAGGTGACCGCCCGGCACGAAGGGCTCGCCGACCAGCCGTTGACCGTCCGCATCGAGACCTCGGCCGCGCTCAGCCAGGCGGACGTCGCCCGCGAGCGTGAGCAGGTCGCGCGTGCCCGCCGGGAGCGGGGCCTGGACCGGCCCGCCACCGGCGGTCCGGACCCGCTGCGCAAGAAGCCGCAGGATGGGGACTCCGGCGGGCTCGGCGGGCTCGGCGGGTCGCCGGGCTGGCCGTAAGCCGCCGTCAGAGCGTCACGTCTTCAACAGGGAGTCCGCGGTGCTGCCCTTCGACTCGAACGACTACCGGAGCCGGGTGCTCGCCGCGGTCCACGCCCGCGGCGGTGCCGAGCAGAGCGACCCGTTCGAGATCTACGACATCCCGATCGAGGAGGCCGCCCGGCTCGGCGACGCCGAGGTCCGGGCACGCATCGACGAGGTCTGGGCGTTCTGGCAGCGCAGCCGGGACCATCCCCGCTACCGCGGTGTGATCATCGCGCTGCTGGGCCTGCACGGTGAACTGTCCGCGGCGCTGCGCACGACGGCCGCCCGCACGGAGCTCGCCGGGCGGGTCACCGCCGCCCGCACTGCCCGGGACGGCGAGCGCTTCGCCGAGCTCGACGCCGCCGTTCGCCGGCTGGTGAGCCGCTTCGGCGGCCTGCCCGAGGACAAGATCGCCGGGCTGCGTGCGCTGGCAGCCACGCATGGCATCGACGACGCGGCGTTCGAGCTGCGCATTCGCCGGCATCGGCGGCTCCCCGCCGGCACGGCGGAACGAGCCACGGCCACGTCGGCCCGCCGGCCGGTGTCGGCCGAGGTGATACGCCAGGTGCGCGCCGATCTTGACGAGCTTGGCCGGATCGTCGGAACCACCCCGCCACGAAGCCTCTTCGACCTGCTCGGGGTCACGCCGGAAAGCAGCCGGGAGGAGATCCGCGCCGTCCGCGACGCCGCCGCGGCGCGCAACCGCGAGCGTCGGCCGGACCGGCGCCGCGCACTGCTGGACGACCTGCTCACGGCGGCGCGGGCGCTGCTCGTCGACGGCGACCCCGAGGCCTATCTCGACGCCCTGGTCGAGCCGGTCAAGGCGGTGCTGCGGCCGCGGGTGGCCACCGCCGTGCTGATCGAGGACCGCCTGCTCGCCACGGCCGCGGCCGAGTTCGTCGCCCAGGCCGTCGCCGAGGGCCTCGACCAGGGCCGGGCCCGCGCGGTCGTCGCGGATCTCGCCCGCGAGCACGGCGTGGAGCCACCGGAGACCGGGCGCCTGACGAGCCCGTCGCGTCCGGGAAGCGGTGCCGCGCAAGGTGGGTGGACGGGCGGTGGGCCGGCCACGGGTGGCTCCGCGGGAGCGGCCGAGACCACCGGCAGTGACGCGCCCACGCGCGACCGGCCAGCCTCCCGACCGGTGCCGGCCCGGGCCAGCGACTGGCAGGCCCTGCTGTCGCGTGCCCGCGCCGAGCTGCGGGCGGGGCGGCCGATCGCGGCCAGCGGTGAGATCGCCCGGGCCCGGGAGCTCGCAGGCGAGACGCTGCCACCGATCAGGGCGCTCGACGACGAGGTCGAGCGGGTGATCCGGGACGCCGGTGAGCGCTGGCAGGCCATCATCGCCGAGCTCACCGCGAACCGTCACCGCGCGGCGCTGGGCCTCGTCGAGGCCCTTGCCCGCCTCGCCGCCGACGTGCCAGGCCCCGGTGGGCGGCTGCTCGAGGAGGTGCGGGCGCTGGCGCTCGACCAGTGTGCCCAGGCGGACGAGCTCGTCCGCCGGGCGCGGACGTCGGTCGGCCCGGACCGGGTCCGGCTGGTCCGGGCGGCGGTGGCCCTGGTAGCGGACCACGAAGAGGCACTCGCCCTGCTGGCCGAACCCGCGGCCGGCGCCGCCGGCCCGGGCGCCCAGAGCGGTGGAACCGGGTCGTCGACCGCGGGCTCGCGAGCAGAGACATCCACCGGCCCGGCGCCATCCACCCGACAGCCATCCACCCGACAGCCGTCCACCGAACAGCCGTCCACCGAACAGCCATCGGCGGAACCGCTGCCGGTGCAACCGCTGTCGGCACAACCACGGCCCGCCGAAACGCCAGCTGCCGAGCCGGCGTCGGTCGAACCGCCGACCGGCGTGGCCGCTAGGTGGGACGGGTCCTCCGTGGTCATCAGCTGGCGGCGGACAGTAACTCCTGGTGATGTCAGTTATCGCATCCGCCGGATCACGGCGGACGGGAAGGCTCGGGCGGTGGGCGTCACGCCAGCCACTGTCATCGAGGACGGCGGGGTGTTCCGCGGTTCGTCGATCCCTGAATACGAGGTGATCGCCGGCATCGGCGGAGTGTGGTCGAAGCCCGCGAGATGGCCCGACCCCGCCGACCCCGCCGGCACCGCCGGCACCGCCGACGCGGCCGGCACCGCCGGCACCGCCGACGCGGCCGGCACCGCCGCTCCGGCCGACGCGGGCACGGCCGACGCGGGCGCTGCAGGGCCGGGCGCTGCAGGGCCGGGCGCGGCAGAGCAGCTCCGGAGCGAGACCGGCGGTTCCGCGCAGGGGTCGGTTGATGGCGCACCGCCCGACGGCGGAAAGGCCGGCGCCGCCGTGTTCGAGGTGCCACCGCCGGGACCGCGCACAGCGGCCGACGAGATCGGCCCGGCCTCCGACCTGCGAATGGAGGGCGGCCGGTTGTGCTGGACCTGGCCGGCCGGGTGCACCGAGATGATGGTCACCGCCCGTGCGGACCTCCCGCCCGCCGGCGCGCAGGAACTGGGCGCCACCACGCGCAAGATCACCAACACCCGGTATGACATCGATGGCGGCTTCCTGCCGCCGGACGTCCGTCCACTGCATGTCGCCCTGTTCGCCTGCGTGCGGGAGCGCGGTGAGCTGGTGGTCGCGGGCGCTGCGGCCGGCCGTGTCCTGATCGATGCGAGCGGCGGCCTGACCGTCGTCGGGCCGGGTTCCGCCGTCGCGGTGCGGACAGCCCCGGCTGGCGGCGTCGTCGGGGCCGGCAGCGGCAGCGGGAGCGGGAGCGGGGCTGGCTGACGCCCGCACCGGCTGGTACCGACCGGTGCCGCTGTAAGGTTGGGATCGTGTTCTTCTTTTCTCGACATCGGTGATCGCCGCGCTTCCAGGGTCCGATGAGCGCGCGAAGAGATCGCGTGCCAGCAGTGTCGAGAAAGAGGAGTTGATCGGCGATGGCCGATGCGCCCGTGGTTCGTCCCACGCTGGTCAGCGGGTTTCCCGAGTGGCTTCCCGACGTGCGGATGGTCGAGCTGCGCTGGCTGGACACCATTCGGGCCTCGTTCGAGCGGTACGGGTTCTGCTCGGTCGAGACCCCGTCGGTCGAGGCGCTCGAGGCGCTGATGGCGAAGGGCGAGACGTCGCAGGAGGTCTACACCCTGCGGCGCCTGCAGGCCACCGACGATGACGACAGCGCGCGTCTCGGTCTGCACTTCGACCTGACGGTCCCGTTCGCCCGTTACGTCGCCGCGCACTTCAACGACCTGGTCTTCCCGTTCAAGCGTTACCAGATCCAGCGGGTCTGGCGTGGGGAGCGGCCGCAGGAGGGCCGGTACCGCGAGTTCACCCAGTGCGACATCGACGTCATCAACGTCGATCACGTGCCGCTGCACTTCGACGCCGAGCTGCCCCGGATCGTGCACGAGATCCTCACGACGCTCGGCGTCCCAGCCTGGACGCTGAACATCAACAACCGCAAGGTGCTGCAGGGGTTCTACGAGGGCCTCGGCATCGGTGATCCGCTGGCTGTGATCCGGGCCGCCGACAAGATCGACAAGATCGGTCGCGCGGGGGTGGAGGCGCTGCTGACCGGCCCGGTGGGCCTCAGCGCGGACCAGGCGAAGGCCTGCCTCGACCTGGCCGGGGTCCGGGGCTCCGACGCCTCGGTCGTCGATGAGGTCGGCCGGCTCGGGGTCAAGTCAGACCTGCTCACCGAAGGGCTCGACGAGCTGGGGCGGGTGCTCGACGACCTGGCCGACCTGCCGGCGGGAAGCGTGGTGGCCGACCTGTCGATCGCGCGCGGCCTGGACTACTACACGGGCACCGTCTACGAGGCGAAGTTCGTGGACGCGCCCGGCTACGGCAGCATCTGCTCAGGCGGTCGGTACGACGACCTCGCCGGGACGTTCATCCGGCGCAATCTGCCCGGAGTCGGGATCTCGATCGGGCTGACCCGGATCTTCGCCAAGCTCGTCGCGGACGGTCTGGTCGGTGGCGGGCCGGCGAGCCCGGCCCAGGTCCTGATGGTGATCCCGAGCGACGAACGGCGTCAGGTGGCGCTTGCCACCGCCCGGACGCTGCGCGAGCGCGGCCTGCGGGTTGAGACGTACCACCAGGCCGACAAGATCGCCAAGCAGGTCCGCTACGCCTCCCGCAAGGGGATCCCGAACGTCTGGTTCCCGCCGTTCGCGGATGACCGCGAGCACGAGGTCAAGAACATGGCGACCGGCGACCAGCGCGCCGCCGACCCCGCGCAGTGGGCCCCCGACGCCTGATCCGTGCGGCGCCGGTGCGACGCCCGTTCGCGCCACGCGGCCGCGGCGCCGGTCGGCGGCGCGGGAGACGGGCCGACCGGTGGTCGCGGCCGCGTGGTGGACATGGTGCCCGCCGTCGGTGCGGGCCTCGGCCGGGAGCTGACGGGGGCGGAGACCCCCGGCCGAGGCCACACTTCCGGGTGAGCACCGGACCCCTCACCGGCTGTGGCGAAGAGCCCACATCCGGTGTACCACGGTGGGCCGTCGTGGCCACCGCCGTGTTCCGGACGGGTCACCGGACGGGTAAGTGGGTGGCGACACGGGGCGGTTGGGCGGTTCGAACGTAACCGGTCTGGTGCATGCCGATGACGCCCACGCGAACGGTCCCGGAGCGGGGTCGGGCCGGGAAGACGATGCCGCTGTTGATGCGGTGGTCCCCCGGGGTCTCGTCCGATGCCCGGCCGGATCGCCGCGAAGCGAGCGGATACCGTGGTGCGCATCCGCTGCCGGCGAGGTCGGGAGGCTCGCATCCGCGGCCTGACCCGTGGCCGGGGGGCGCGTGGCGCGCCGTCTGACCCGAGTCCAGATCGAGGGCCGGGCGGGTCGCCGAGCGTGTGGGTGCGGATTCCTTGTGGAGGTCAGTCTCGTGGAGATCGCTGTGGGGGAGGGTTTCATGCCGGACGAAACCGTCGGGTCCGCCGGGCCGGGCGGGTCCCCGGAGGGGGCCCAGGTACCGGCGGTGGCTCGCCTGCGGGTGCAGGTCATCGCCCGTACCGAGTTCCTGCCGCCGAGCGACGTGCCGTGGAGCACCGACGCCGACGGTGGCCAGGCACTCGCGGAGTTCGCGGGTCGAGCCTGCTACCAGAGCTGGAGCAAGCCGAACCCGGCGACCGCGACGAATGCGGGCTACCTGCGGCACATCCTCGACGTCGGCCACCTGTCGGTCCTCGAGCACGGGTCGGTGTCCCTGTACATCACCGGGGTGTCACGCAGCCTCACGCACGAGCTGGTGCGGCATCGGCACTTCTCCTACAGCCAGCTCTCCCAGCGATACGTCCCCGAGCATGACGCGGCACTGGTCGAGCCCGAGGTGATCGCCGACGATCCGGAGCTGCACGATCTGTTCACCGAGGCCGCCGCCGCCTCGATGGAGGCGTACGCGCGGCTGCTGGAGGGCCTGGAGAAGCGGTTCGCCGACGTGTCGGCGCCGACGTCGCGGCGTAAGCAGGCACGGCAGGCGGCCCGGTCGGTGCTGATGAACGCGACCGAGACCAGGATCGTCGTCACCGGCAACTACCGCGCGTGGCGGCATTTCATCGCGATGCGGGCCAGCGAGCATGCCGATGTCGAGATCCGCGGATTGGCGGTCGCCATCCTGCGGGCGTTGCAGGAGGTGGCGCCGAACGTCTTCGCCGACTTCCAGGTGCGAACCCTCGACGACGGCACCGAGGTGGCGTCCAGCCCGTTGGCGGGCGAAGGCTGATCCTGCGCCCCGCCGGCCCGGCAAGGGCCCTTCGGCGCCGGGACTCCCGACGTTCGGCCCCGCCAGCCGCGGGCTGACCTGACCACTCCCATGCTCACAAGGGATCAGCGTTCGGGCCTGGTCGAGGGGAACGATGATGGGGTCGAGCGGTGGGGCAGACGCGCGGGCAACGGCGCCAGGGCGGGACGGGCAGGGGAGGGCCAGCATGATCGACGTTGCCGAGATCGACGCGGGTTCAGCCAGGGCGGCGGGGTCGGCAGGGCCAGCCGTGGCGGCGGCACGCCCGCTGTCCACCGAGGAGCTGCGCCTGGTCGACGCCTACTGGCGGGCCGCGAACTACCTCTCGGTCGGGCAGATCTACCTGCTGGACAATCCGCTGCTGTCCGAGCCCCTGCGGGCCGAGCACATCAAGTCGCGCCTGCTCGGCCACTGGGGGACCACACCCGGCCTCAACCTGATCTACGCCCACCTCAACCGGGTCATCCGGCGCAACGACCTTGACGCGATCTATGTGATCGGCCCTGGTCACGGCGGTCCGGGCATCGTGGCGAACACCTATCTCGAGGGCACCTACAGCGAGATCTACCCGTCAGTGGCCCAGGACCGGGAGGGCATGCGGCGGCTGTTCCGCCAGTTCTCCTTCCCCGGAGGCATTCCGAGCCATGTGGCACCGGAGGTGCCCGGCTCGATTCACGAGGGCGGTGAGCTGGGCTACGCCCTCACGCACGCCTTCGGAGCAGCCTTCGACAACCCGCACCTGCTGGTCGCCGCCGTCGTCGGTGACGGTGAGGCGGAAACCGGGCCACTGGCCGCGAGCTGGCACTCGAACAAGTTCCTCGACCCGGTGCGGGACGGCGTCGTGCTGCCGATCCTGCACCTCAACGGTTACAAGATCGCGCAGCCGGCCATCCTCGCCCGTATCCCGGAGGCTGAGCTCGAGTCGCTGATGCGGGGCTACGGCTACGAGCCGCTGCACGTGGCCGGCGACGACCCCGCCGAGGTCCACCAGCGGTTCGCGCACTGTCTCGACCTCGCGATCTCGCGGATCCACGACATCCAGGACCGGGCCCGCCGGCTTGGCGATCCGTCCCGGCCCGCCTGGCCGATGATCATCCTGCGCACCCCGAAGGGCTGGACCGGCCCGACCACGGTGGACGGGCTGCCGGTCGAGGGCAACTGGCGGTCGCACCAGGTACCGATCAGCGAGCCGAAGCGCGACCCGGCCCACCTCGCCCAGCTCGAGACCTGGCTGCGCAGCTACCGGCCCTGGGAGCTGTTCGAGCCCGACGGGCGGCTGAAGCCCGAGCTCGCGGCGCTGGCCCCGGTGGGAACGCGCCGGATGAGCGCCAACCCGCACGCCAACGGCGGCGAGCTGCTGCGTGACCTGACCCTGCCGGACTTCCGCGACTACGCGGTCGACGTGCCCAAGCCCGGCCGGGCCTGGACGGGGGCGACCCGGGTGCTCGGTGGCTTCCTGCGGGACGTCATGCGCGCCAACCCGAACACCTTCCGGGTCATGGGCCCGGACGAGACCGCCTCGAACCGGCTGGGCGCGCTGTTCGAGACCACCGGGCGGGCCTGGAACGCCGAGGTCGTGGAGACGGACGAGGATCTCGCGCCGGACGGCCGGGTGATGGAGGTGCTCTCCGAGCACCTGTGCCAGGGCTGGCTGGAGGGGTACCTGCTCACCGGCCGGCACGGCTTCTTCTCCTGCTACGAGGCGTTCATCCACATCGTCGACTCGATGGTGAACCAGCACGCGAAGTGGCTGAAGACGTCCCGGCACATTCCATGGCGGCGGCCGATCGCGTCGCTGAACTACCTGCTCACCAGCCACGTGTGGCGGCAGGACCACAACGGCTTCTCGCACCAGGACCCGGGCTTCATCGACCACGTGGTGAACAAGAAGGCCGAGATCATCCGGGTCTACCTGCCGCCGGACGCGAACACCCTGCTCTCGGTGGCMGACCACTGCCTGCGCAGCCGGCATTACATCAACGTGATCGTGGCCGGCAAGCAGTCGGCGCTGACCTACCTGCCGATGCGGGACGCGATCGCGCACTGCACCCGCGGCCTGGGCATCTGGGACTGGGCGAGCAACGACCACACCGAGGACGGCGACGGCACCCCCGACGTCGTCATGGCGTGCGCCGGGGACATCCCGACCCTGGAGACGCTCGCCGCGGTCGACATCCTGCGCCAGCACTTCCCCGAGCTGAAGGTTCGCGTCGTCAACGTCGTCGACCTGATGAGCCTGCAGGACGAGGCGGAGCACCCGCACGGCATCTCCGACGCCCGCTTCGACGCGCTGTTCACCGCGGACCGGCCGGTCATCTTCGCGTACCACGGCTATCCGTGGCTGATCCACCGGCTCACCTATCGCCGCCGCAACCACAACAACCTGCACGTGCGGGGCTACATCGAGGAGGGCACGACAACCACGCCCTTCGACATGGTGATGATGAACAACCTGGACCGCTTCCACCTGGTGGTCGACGTGATCGACCGGGTGCCCAGCCTGGGCGCGCGCGCCGCGCACGTGCGGCAGCGGATGATCGACGCCCGGCTGGCCGCCCGGGCCTACACCCGGGACCACGGCGAGGACGATCCCAGCATCCGCGACTGGACCTGGCCCTACTGAGGTCAGGCCGGGAGCGACCGAGAGCCGAGAGCGACCGAGGACGGGGTCTTATGGGCGGGAACGTGCTGGTGGTCAACGCCGGCTCGTCCAGCGTGAAGCTGCGGCTGCTCGATCCGGGCGACCGGGTGCTGGCCGCGCACGACCTGCGTGCGGTCGCCGGCCGGCCCGACCCCGACGAGCTGGAACGGGCGGTCGAGGAGCTCGCCCAGGCCGGCGATGTGGCGATCACCGGCCACCGGGTGGTGCACGGGGGGTCTGTCTTCGTCGACCCGGTCCTGGTCGATGACGAGGTCGAGCGGCAGCTGCGCGCGCTGGTTCCGCTGGCGCCGCTGCACCAGYCGGCGGCGCTGACCGCGCTGGCGGACGTCTCGGCGGTGCTGCCCGGGGTGCCGCGGGTCGCCTGCTTCGACACCGCGTTCCATGCCCGCATGCCGCCCGAGGCGATCACCTACCCGGTTCCGATGCGCTGGCGCGACGAGTACGGGGTGCGCCGGTACGGGTTTCACGGCCTGTCCCACGCGTACGCGTCACGGCGCGCCGCGGAGCTCACCGGCGCCCGGCGTGTCGTCACCGCGCACCTGGGCTCGGGAGCGTCGCTGGCGGCGGTGCGCGACGGCGTCAGCGTCGACACGACGATGGGCTTCACCCCGCTGGAGGGCATGGTGATGGCCACCCGCTCGGGAACGGTGGACCCCGGCCTGTTGCTGTGGCTGCAGACGGAGCAGGGGATGACCGCCGAGGAGCTGACGGACGCCCTGTTCCACCGCAGCGGCATGACCGGGCTCGTCGGCTCCGCGGACATGCGGGCGGTGCTCGACGGCGCGCGGCGGCCCGGTACGCCGGAGGCCCTGGGCCTCGCCGTCTACCTGCACCGGCTGCGGGCCGAGATCGCCGCCATGACGGCTGCCCTCGGTGGGCTGGACGCCCTGGTCTTCACGGGTGGGGTGGGGGAGCACGCCCCGCCGGTGCGCTCCGGTGCCGCCGCCGGGCTCGGTTTCCTGGGCGTTGCACTCGACGCGGAGCGCAACGGCTCGTACCAGGGCGGGGACCTGGAGATCAGTGCTCCCGGCGCACCGGTTCGCACCCTGATCATCGAGGCGCGTGAGGACGTCGAGATCGCCCGGGCGGCCCGCGCCCAGCTGCCGGCACACGCGGGGTGAGCTTCTCGGGCGGGCGCGCGCTATGTGAGGGTGCTGCTACTCTCGCCCGATGTGAGCAGTTCGGGCGGTTCGGGTAGTTCGGGGGGACCTGCGGGGCCCTGGCCTGGCCGCCTGCGGCGGTGGCGCCGGCGGGACGACGCCGACAGCGCCCCGATTCTCGACCTCACCGATGTGGACGAGGTCACCACGATGCTGCTGGCACCCCCGGCGGAGTACCAGGGGCTGCGGCGCCGGGTCGTCGACCAGTTCACGATCGTCAGCGCCAACCGCTGCCAGCTCGCCAGGTCGATCAACTGGGGGCCGCTGGACGGGCTGCTGAACAGCATCGTCCCGGGCACCGGCCGGCTCGACACCGCGGGCCGGCTGCCGCCCGAGGTCTGTCTCCTGCTCCCGATCTCCACCCTGCCCAAACGCGCGCTCGTCGGGTTCGACCTCGTCGGCCCCGGCGGGTCGGACGCCCATCTGATGCCCTACGGGACGTCGGTCGCGATCCAGGGCAATCTGATCGCGTTGCTCGCCGAGGCCGCCGGATGCCCGCTGCCCGGCCCGGCCCGCCGGGTGGTGGACGCGATCTCACGCTTCCGTCCCGGGCGGCTCACCGGCAACCTGCCGCAGCTGGCACCGCGCGGGGACCGCCCGCTGTCCTTCGAGGCGGTACGGACCTACCTCGACGCCGAGGCCGACCTCGTCGTCCCCGCGCCCACGCTGCGTTCCTGGCAGGAGCTGCTCGAACCGGCCCAGAGCCTGCTGGGCCGGGCGCTGGACGAGCCGTTCGACCCGCTGAGCAGCGCCGACACCCTGCTGCTCGCGGTCGGTGAGCTGTGGCGGGACCCGGACGTCCCGACGCCGTTGGAGATCGGGCACATCGAGTACTACCTGCGCGAGTTCACCACCTGGATCGGCGAGCTGAGCCTGGCGGGCGCGGCGGCGACGCCGGTCCTGAGCACCGTCGCCGAGTACGGGCGGCGGTGGGAGGCGCTCGCGGCGGTCATCGTCGACCCGTACCGGCCCTGCCTGATCAAGATGAAGGAGGAGCGCCGGACGATCCTGGCCCGGCGCCACCCGGTCCGCGACGGGCAGGTCCCGATGCGGCAGCGGTGGCTGACCCCGGTCGCGCTGGTGGACATCGATCCGGGCGGTCCCGGCAGCTACCACGTCAGCATCGGCACCGACGACTCCAGCATCGAGCTGAGCACGCCGATCACCGTCGACCTGTGGCACCGGCGGATCGCCCGGACCTACGTCGAGGACGTCCACGGCAACCGTGAGGTCTACGCCTTCTACAGCACGGACGCGCGGCGCGCCGCGCGGGCCAGGCTCGTGGTCGGCCTGAGCGTCTCGCCGGATGTGTGGCGGGTGGCCGCGGCCATCGGGATCCTGATGAGCCTCACGGTCGCGCTGTCGGCGCTGCCGTTCCAGCTCGGCGCGGACGCGGTCGCGGTGGTGGCGGTGCCGTCGTCGTTCGCCGCCACAGTGCTGCTGACCAGGGAGCGGTCGAGCCTGGCGGCCTGGGTGCTCGGGCCGACGAAACAGGCCCTGCTCGCGTTGCTGGTCGCGCTGGCGGTGCTGTCCGGGCTGCGGGCGCTGGGCTGGCACACCCCGCCGGACGAACCGGCGTCGTCGATCATGTCCGGGCAGGCCCAGGAGACCGGCCGCCGGGGGCCCGGCTGACCTGATGGCGACGGCAGGACGCGGCCGGGGCCCGCGAACGGCGACCGTCGCCGCGGTCAGGGCGGTACCCTGAACCAACTGTCGAGCGAGACGGGGCGGTGAGCATGCCAAAGAACTATGGCGCCGGAGTCGCGGGCGGCGCGGCGCGCGTGGGTGGCCTGCGGTCGTTCGTCCGTCTGGGTCGTCGTGAGCTGTGGGTGCGGCTCGACCGCAACATGATCGCCGGTGCTCGAAAAGAGCCCGCCGGCCGTCCGTCCGCTGGTCCGTCGAGTCCGGCGGAGCTGGCGCCAGGGTCCTGAAAGCCGCTTGAAAGTAGATCTTCGTTCCCTGCCCGGGTCCGCCGGGTCGGTGGGTTTCCGGCGCGACTGTCCGGATGATGCCGCCCGCCCGCCGCTCCAGGCACCTGGTGGGGGATGCCGACTCCGCCGGTCGGTGACCGTCGGAGGAGATGTCGGAGGTGCCCGCTAGCGTGGCAGGTATGTCAGCATTGCCCCCGGCCCCGTTCGGGCGGATGATCACGGCGATGATCACGCCGTTCACCTCGGATGGCGGCCTGGACGTCCCGGGTGCGGCGGCGCTCGCCGAGCATCTCGTCGACGCCGGCAACGAGGCGTTGGTCATCAACGGTACGACGGGTGAGTCCCCCACGACGTCGGACGCCGAGAAGGACACGTTGCTGCGTGTGGTCCGTGAGGCGGTCGGTGGACGCGCCCAGATCATCGCGGGGGTCGGTACGAACGACACCCGGCACACGCTGGAGCTGGCTGGCGCGGCCGAGAAGGCAGGCGCTGACGGCCTGCTGGTCGTCACGCCGTACTACAGCAAGCCCCCGCAGGCCGGGCTGCTCGCCCACTTCCGGGCCGTCGCCGACGCGACGGGCCTGCCTACGATGATCTACGATATTCCCGGCAGGTCCGGAGTTCCCGTCGCGACCGAGACGCTCCTGCGGCTGGCGGAGCACCCGCGGATCGTCGCGGTGAAGGACGCGAAGGACGATCTCGCCGGGTCGTCGTGGGTGCTGGCCAACACCGGCCTCGCCTACTACTCGGGCACGGACGTGCTCAATCTTCCGTTGCTGTCCGTTGGTGCGTGCGGCGTGGTCAGCGTTGTCGGTCATGTGGCCGCACCCGCCATCCGGGCGATGATCGAGGCCTTCGGGGCCGGTGAGGTGGGTCGGGCGATCGCGCTACACAAGGGCTTGCTGCCCGCATACGAGGGAATTTTCCGTACCCAGGGTGTGATCACGGCCAAGGCGGCGCTGGCGATGGCGGGCCTGCCCGCTGGGCCGGTGCGGTCCCCGCTGGTCGACGCCACCGAGGCCGAGCGTGCGCGGCTGCGCGCCGATCTCGCCGCCGCCGTGCTGGACCCGGCGGCCGCGGCGGCCCGGGGTGGTGCAGCCGGCGCGGCCGGGTCGGCGGGCGGTGCCGCTTCGGCGTCGCCACGGTCCGACACCGCGGCGGCGGCCGCGGGGGCGGCGGTTTCATGACGCCTCCGCGCCCCGAGCTGGGGCCGCCCCCGCCGCTGCGTGCCGACGGGCTGAGGATCATCGCGCTGGGCGGGCTGGGCGAGATCGGCCGGAACATGACCGTGTTCGAGCACGCCGGCCGGTTGCTCATCGTCGACTGCGGGGTGCTCTTCCCCGAGACGGACCAGCCCGGTATCGACCTGATCCTGCCGGACTTCACCGCCATCCGGGATCGCCTCGACGACATCGAGGCGGTGATCCTCACCCACGCGCACGAGGACCACATCGGGGCCGTTCCCTACCTCCTGCGCGAGCGCCGGGACATCCCACTCATCGGCACCCGGCTGACCCTCGCGCTCATGGTCGCCAAGCTGCAGGAGCACCGCATCCAGCCGGTGACGCTGCAGATCCGCGAGGAGGAGCGCCATTCGTTCGGGCCGTTCGACTGCGAGTTCCTCGCCGTCAACCACTCGATTCCGGATGCCGTCGCGGTCGCCATCCGCACCGACGCGGGCCTCGTCCTGCACACCGGTGACTTCAAGATGGACCAGCTCCCGCTCGACGGGCGCCTGACCGACCTGGGCGGCTTCGCCCGGCTCGGCCGGGAAGGCGTCGACCTGCTGCTGTCGGACTCCACGAACGCCGAGGTCCCGGGTTTCGTCGCCTCGGAGCGCACGATCGCGCCGGTGCTCGACAAGGTCTTCCGCGAGGCGGAGCGGCGCATCGTCGTCGCGTGCTTCGCGAGCCACGTCCATCGGGTCCAGCAGGTTCTCGACGCCGCCGAGGCACACGGCCGGTCGGTCTGCTTCATCGGCCGTTCGATGGTCCGGAACATGGGCGTCGCCCGCGAGCTGGGCCTGCTCCAGGTTCCGCCGGGCCTGGTGATCGACGCCCGTGACGTCGACTCGTTGCCGGACCGCAACATCTGCCTGATCTCGACCGGGTCCCAGGGGGAGCCGCTGTCCGCGCTGTCGCGGATGGCCAACCGGGACCACGCGATCCGCATCGAGGCCGGTGACACCGTCGTGCTCGCCTCCAGCCTGATCCCGGGCAACGAGACGGCCGTCTACCGAGTGATCAACGGCCTGACCAGGTGGGGCGCGAAGGTCGTCCACAAGGGCGTGGCGATGGTCCACACGTCCGGGCACGCGCCCGCCGGTGAGCTGCTCTACGTGCTGAACGCGACGAGGCCGTCGAACATGATGCCGGTGCACGGCGAATGGCGGCATCTGCGCGCCCACGGGGCGCTCGCGGAGGCCACCGGCGTCCCGCCGGACCGCGTCATCCTCGCCGAGGACGGAACGGTCGTCGACCTCATCGACGGCCAGGCCAGCATCACCGGGGCGGTGCCCTGCGGGATGGTCTTCGTGGACGGGCTCGCGGTCGGCGACGTCGGCGAGTCCAGCCTCAAGGACCGGCGGATCCTCGGGGAGGAGGGCTTCATCACGATCACCGTCGTGGTGGACGCCGCCGCCGGGAAGGTGGTCGTCGGCCCCGATCTGTCCGCTCGTGGCTTCTCCGACGCGCGCGGGGCCTTCGACGAGGTCCAGAGCCGGCTTGCCGACGCCCTCAACGACGCGATGCGTTCCGGGATGACCGACACGAACGCGTTGCAGCAGCTCGTCCGCCGCACGGTGGGCCGCTGGGTGAACGAGCGGTACCGGCGCCGCCCGATGATCCTCCCGGTGGTCCTGGAGGTCTAGAGAGCGACCGCGGATGGTTTCTCGCCGCCCTGGGCCGGATCTCCGGTCCAGGGCGGTTCTATTTCCGCCCCCGCCGCCTCGTGCTCCTCCAGGCGGTATATGTCGATCACTTGTATAGTCTCCTGACATGAGTATGGAGGAGATGCGGGAGCCCACCTTCCTGGTGCTTGCCGCGCTCGCGGACGGTCCCCGTCATGGGTACGCGACGATCGGCGAGGTCAGCGCGATGTCCGGTGGGCGGGTGAACCTGCGGCCAGGCACCCTCTACGGCGCGCTGGACCGGCTCGCGGGCGAGGGCCTCGTCCAGGTCGACCGCGAGGAGATCGTCAACGGGCGGCTGCGGCGGTACTACGCGCTGACCAACGAGGGCGCCGCCGCGCTCGCGGCGCAGACCGAACGGATGCGGGCGAACGCCGCCGAGGCCGAGCGCCGGCTGGGCGTGCGAACTCGCCATCTCCCGGGTTCGGCGACCGTGGCCGGAATGGCGGCGGGCGGATGAGCGCGCTCGACGAGACCGGTGGGGAGCACCCGCGGCCCGACTCGGACGACGAGGCACCCAGCGGGCCGCGGGTCCCCGACCTCGGCGACCCCGGCTCCGGTGGTCTTCTGCCCGCGTTGGCCGTGGTCGTCGGCTGGGCCGGCCTGGTTGGCGTCCTCGGCCACCGGTGGGGCTGGTGGGCCCCGCCCGAGGAGGGCTTCCTCGCGATGGTTCGTACCGTCCCCGCCGGCTATTGGAGTGGGTCCTACTTCGCGTCGCTGGTCGACTCGATGCCCGAGGGCCTGCTGTGTACGGGCGTGGTGGGCCTGCTCGCCGGTGTCCGGCGACCGGGCTGGGTCGCGGCCCTGTTCGTCTGCGGCGCGTTGCTTTCGGTTCTGCCCGTGTGGCTGGCGTGGATCCAGTACTGGGACTTCTACCAGCGCATGACCCAGATCGCTTTGGCTCTGGCGTTGTTGCTGTGCGCCGCCCTGATCGACGGGATGCGCGCGCACCGGATCTCCGCCAGGGCGGGTGGCTCGGTCGCCGGCCACGGCTGAGCGTGGCCGGTGTGCGTCGCGGCGCGGTACGGTGCTGTGCGTCGCACCACGACGCTGCGCGGCGCTGCCTGCGGCGGGTTCGGGTCGCATGCCTGAGGGCACTCTCGGGCGGGGCGAAACGCGGCCACTACGGCCATGGCGCGCCCGGATAGTCTGGGTTGCAGCGACTCGCGACGCTTCCCGGGTACCTTCTCCGCGTGGCCACACGCACGTCCAGCGCCCGAACCCAGGCGCAGCCGAAGCCACGAGCGGCCACGGCACGGTCCGGCGGCCCGAGCGGTTCCGGCGGCTCTGGGCGGGCTTCCGCGCGTCCGCGGTCCGGCGCGTCCACCAGGGGCGCCGCCGCCCGCGGCCCGGGTGGTCGCGGGCGCCGAGAACCGCCGCCGCGTCCCGTTCAGCTGCGGCTCGCCCAGGCGGCGATCAAGGCGGTCTACCAGACGTGGATGGCCGCCGCGGGCCTGCTCGGCAGCGGGCTGCGCCGGTTCGGCCGCAACACGCGGGATCTGCACATCGAGCCCGAGCACTGGCGCGACGGCCTCGGGCTGGCGGCCCTGGGCGCGGCGATCCTGCTGGGCGCCACGATGTGGGGCGGCGCCGGCGGGCCGGTCGGCGCCGGTGTCGCGGCGACCATCGAGCTCTTCCTCGGCGAGGGAGCGCTGGTCGTGCCGGTGTTCTGCCTCGGCGCGGCCTGGCGGCTGGTGCGTTCGCCCTCGGACCCGGAGAGCCGCGGCCGGGTGGTGATCGGTTGGGCCGCGGTGACGCTCGGTCTTCTCGGGTTGGTGCACATCGCCCGCGGGATGCCCGACTTCGCCACCGGCGTCGCCGCGCTGCGGGACGCCGGCGGCCTGATCGGGCTGTTGGGCAGCGCCCCGCTGGTCGGCGCGGTGACCACCTATGTGGCGGTGCCGCTGCTGGTGCTGATGGCGTTCTTCGGGTCGCTGGTGGTGACGGCGACCCCGGTGCGCCAGGTGCCGGAGCGGCTGCGCGGGCTCGCCGAGCGGCTCACCATCCCGATCCGCCAGCCCGGCGCCTATGACGAGGGCGACGACGAGGACTACGACGACTACGACCTCGACGAGGACGTCCATGGGGCGGCCGGTGGGCCGGCCGACGCCGCCCTCGACGACCTGCTCGACGGCGAGCCGGCCCGCTCGCCCTCGCGCCGCCGGCGGGGCGCGGCCGCGGAGTCCGATGACGTGTACGACGTCGACGGCGATCCGCGGGGCTCGGCCGCGGGTGGCGACCGGGCCAGGGCTGGCCGAGCGCGGCGCTCCGGACCACCCGACGCCCGCGACCAGGCCGACCTGTTCGGCGACATCCCGGCGGCGGTGGGCGCGGGGGACGGCGTGGATGTCGATGACGTCGATGACGTGGTCGGCCTCGTCGCCGGGGAGGTCGGCGGGCCCGTGGCGGGTGCGCGGCGCCAGCGCGGCCGGGCGGCGGCGTCACCGGGCGCGGCGACCGACGCCGGCCCGTCCGCCCAGGGCCCGGTCGGGCCGGACGAGATCGAGTACCTCGTACCGCCGGTGGAGGGTGACTACCGGCTGCCCTCGCCGACGCTGCTGCGTTCCGGTACCCCGCCGAAGGTGCGCTCGGCTGCCACCGACGGTGTCATCGCCTCGCTGACCGACGTGTTCTCCCAGTTCAAGGTGGATGCGAAGGTCACCGGCTTCACCCGGGGCCCGACGGTGACCCGCTATGAGGTCGAGCTGGGCGCGGCGGTGAAGGTCGAGCGGATCACCCAGCTCGCGAAGAACATCGCCTACGCCGTCAAGAGCCCCGATGTGCGGATCATCAGTCCGATCCCGGGCAAGAGCGCGGTCGGCATCGAGATCCCGAACACCGACCGCGAGCTGGTGTCTCTCGGTGACGTCCTGCGCAGCACGGACGCGACCGGCAATCCGCATCCGCTGGTGGTCGGCCTCGGCAAGGACATCGAGGGCGGGTATGTGCTGGCGAATCTCGCGAAGATGCCGCACATCCTCATCGCGGGCGCAACGGGCGCCGGAAAGTCGACCTGTATCAACACCCTCATCACGAGTGTGTTGGCACGGGCCACGCCGGACCAGGTCCGTATGGTGCTGGTCGACCCCAAACGGGTGGAACTGACGAACTACCAGGGAATTCCACACCTCATCACGCCCATCATCACCAACCCCAAGAAGGCGGCGGACGCGCTGCAGTGGGTGGTGAAGGAGATGGAGAACCGGTACGAGGACCTGGCGGCCTGCGGAGTGCGCCATGTCGACGACTTCAACCGCAAGGTGCGCGCCGGTGAGATCGTGGCCCCGCCGGGCTCGGAGCGGGTCTACACGCCATATCCCTACATTCTCGCGATCGTGGACGAGCTCGCCGACCTGATGATGGTCGCGCCGCGTGACGTCGAGGACGCGATCTGTCGGATCACGGCGATGGCCCGTGCGGTCGGCATCCACCTGGTGCTGGCGACCCAGCGTCCGTCCGTGGACGTCGTCACCGGTCTGATCAAGGCGAATGTCCCGTCTCGGCTGGCCTTCGCGACGGCCTCGCTGGCCGACAGCCGGACGATTCTCGACCAGGCGGGTGCCGAGAAGCTGGTCGGTCTCGGAGACGCGCTCTTCCTGCCGATGGGGGCGAGCAAGCCGGCCCGGATCCAGGGCGCGTTCGTCTCCGAGGAAGAGATCGCCGCGATCGTCGACCACACCAAGGAACAGGCCCAGCCCACCTTCGTGGCGGACGTCTTCGACGGTGGCGGTGAGGCACGCAAGGAGATCGACGAGGAGATCGGCGACGACATGGCGCTGTTCCTCCAGGCCGTCGAACTCGTGGTCAGCACCCACTTCGGCTCGACGTCGATGTTGCAGCGCAAGCTGCGGGTCGGCTTCGCCAAGGCCGGTCGACTGATGGACCTGATGGAAAGCCGCGGGATTGTCGGCCCGAGCGAAGGCTCCAAGGCGCGGGACGTCCTCGTGATGCCCGACGAGTTGGAGGGACTTCTCACGACGCTCCGCAACGGATAAGAAAGTCTCAACAGATCCGCTGCGCTCGGTCGGGCGTCGGCGGGCGACCGTAATATCGGCTGGCGCTGGCAGTGGCGCCAGCGCGATGACGGGTGCGGAGGTTCGCTCATGCAGTCCGCGGACGAGCCGGCGACCCCTGGGCCGGATGCCTCCAGGCAGGTGGCCCCCGACTCGATCGGGGCGACGCTGGCAGCCGCCCGCCGGGCGGCGGGCCTCACGATCGACGACGTGAGCGACCGGACGAGAATCCGCGCGTCGCTGATCGAGCAGATCGAGCGTGAGGACTTCAGCGGCTGCGGCGGCACCGTGTACGCACGCGGTCACCTGCGGAGCATCGCGACGACCTTGGAGCTCGACCCCGCGCCGCTGCTCGCGGCCTACGACGCCGGGCACGAGCGGGTCCCGTCGCCGGTCGTCGTCGCCTCCTCCGAGTTCGACCCGCTGAACGGCGGCGGGGCGCGCCGGGGGATGGGTGGCTTCCGCTGGGCGCCGGCCATGATCGCTTCGCTGGTAGTGGTCTGCGTGTTGGCTCTGGTCGCGCTGGTGCTGCCCGGTGGCGGCGGTGACGAGGACGACGCCACGGCCCGGCCGAGCACTGTGCCGAGCACCGCGGCCGCGACCGCTCCGGCGGCCCCGACGGCCGCCGCGACGCCGCCCCAGCCGCCCGGTGTGAACGTGCGGGTCGAGGCCCACGACGCGCAGAGCTGGCTGGAGGTCCGGGACGAGGGCGGGAAGCCCCTCCTGGCGCAGCTTCTCCAGCAGGGGGACAGCCGGGAGGTGTCCTCCGAGGGGGCCCTGGAGATCAAGATGGGCAACGCGGGCGCCGTCGACCTCACCTGCAACGGCCGGGACCTCGGCAAGGCGGGCGGCCCCGGCGAGGTGGTCACGATCAGGCTGGCACTCGCCGAGAGCGGCGGCGGCTGCGCCGTCGGCGGCGGTGACGGCAGGGCGACCGGCCTGGCCGCCGCCGGTCGTCCCGCCGTCAGCGGGGCGACCGGGGCGGCGGCCCAGCCCGGCGGGACGCGCTGAACGGCCCTGGGGCAGGTCCAGCCGCGTCACCAGCGCCGCGTCCCGGTAGCCTGAGTCCGTGTCCCCTCGCCCTACACGCCGGGTAGCTCTCGTCACGCTCGGCTGTTCCCGTAACGAGGTGGATTCGGAGGAGCTCGCCGCCCGCCTCGCCACTGATGGCTGGGAGCTGGTCGACGACGCCGAGCTCGCCGATGCGGTCCTGGTGAACACCTGCGGTTTCGTCGACGTGGCCAAGAAGGACTCGATCGACGCGCTGCTCGCCGCGGACGCACTGCGCGAGCCGGCGGGTGCGGCCACGGCCGGCGAACGCGGCGGACACGGGCCGGGTGGTCCGGGTGGCGCCGGCGCCGGTGGGCCGCGTGCGGTGGTGGCTGTGGGCTGTCTGGCGGAGCGCTACGGCCAGGAGCTCGCCGAGAGCCTGCCGGAAGCCGACGCCGTGCTCGGTTTCGATGCGTACCCGCAGATCTCGGCTCACCTCGAAGCGGTGCTCGCCGGCGCGGCGCCGGCCTCGCACACCCCGCGTGACCGGCGCACCCTGCTGCCGATCACGCCGGTCGAGCGTGCGGGTGTCTCCGGTGCCTCGGACGCCCCGCATCTGCCCGGGCACATCCAGCTGCCGACCACCCAGACGGCGGCTGGTACCCAGCGGGCGGCGGGCGCCCTGGCAGCGGGCACCGGCAGCCGTCCGAGCGAGCCGTCGGCGGGAGTTCTCGCCGGTGGGGTCGGTCGGCGTCGGCTGACCGAGGGTCCGGTCGTGCCGCTGAAGCTGTCGAGCGGGTGCGACCGGCGCTGTGCGTTCTGCGCCATTCCGTCGTTCCGTGGCTCCCATGTCTCCCGCCCGCCGGAGCAGGTGCTGGCCGAGGCCGAGTGGCTGGCCACGCAGGGAGCGCGCGAGCTGGTGCTCGTCAGCGAGAACTCCACGTCCTACGGCAAGGATCTCGGTGACCTGCGGGCGCTGGAGAAGCTGTTGCCGCGGCTGGCCGAGGTCCCGGGGATCGTCCGTGTCCGGACGGTGTACCTACAGCCGGCCGAGCTGCGTCCGTCGCTGCTCGAGGTGCTGCTGACGACGCCGGGTCTGGCCCCCTACCTGGACCTCTCCTTCCAGCACGCCAGCCCCGCGGTGCTGCGCCGGATGCGCCGGTTCGGTGGGACCGACGACTTTCTGGACCTGCTGCGCCGGGCCCGTGGGCTGCTCGGCGATCTCGGCGCGCGGTCGAACGTCATCGTCGGCTTCCCGGGCGAGACCGAGGAGGATGTCGACATCCTCATGGACTTCCTGGAGCGTGCAGATCTCGATGTCGTCGGTGTCTTCGGCTACTCCGACGAAGAGGGCACCGAAGCCGCCGGAATGGACGGTCATGTCGATCCCGACGAGATCGAGCGCCGCCGCGCCGACGTCACCGACCTCGTCGAGCAGCTGACGGCGGCCCGGGCCGAGCGCCGGGTGGGCACGACGGTCGAGGTCCTCGTCGAGGAGGTCGGCGGCGGTCTGGCGTTCGGCTGCGCCGGGCACCAGCAGGCCGACGCCGACGGCGCCTGCACCGTCCGGCTCCCCACCAGCCGCCCCGACGGGTCGGGCCACGGCGATGGATCGGCCTACGGCGGCGTGCGCGTCGGTGACCTTGTCGCCGCCCGGGTTGTGGCGGCGGAAGGCGTCGACCTGGTCGTGGAGTTCACCGATGTGCTCGACCGTGCCGCCGTCACGCCGGTGCGGGCCGCCTCCGCGCCGGCCGCTGTCGCGCCGGCCAACGCCATGCTGGCCAACGCGGTGCCGGCCGTGGGCGAGGGCCAGGCCGCGCTCAGCGGTGCGGTCGGCCAGTCGCCGGGTTCGGCGTGACCGGTCCCGTTGCGGGTCCCTCACCCGGCGGCGCGGCCGCCGGGACGGATCCGGCGGTGCTGGCGGGCGGGCCGGTGCTGGCGGGCGGGACACCGTCGGCCCGAGCGGTCGGACAACGGCCGGAGCGGACGGAGCCCGAGCGGTCGGCGCCCAACCCCCCGGCGCCCAAGCCGCCGGTGCTCAACATCGCCAACGTGCTCACCATCATCAGGTTGGCGTTGGTTCCGGTCTTCGTGGGCTTTCTGTTCGCCGGCCCGGACACCGACGGCTGGCGTTACGCGGCCTTCGCGGCCTACGCCGTCGCCGCCATCACCGACCAGATCGACGGCACGATCGCCCGTCGGCGCGGTCTGATCACCGATTTCGGGATTCTGGTCGATCCCATCGCCGACAAGGCGCTCACCGGTGCCGCCCTGGTCTCGCTGTCGCTGCTGGACGAGCTGCCCTGGGCGGTCACGGTGCTGGTCGCCGTCCGCGAGATCGGGGTGACGCTGCTGCGGCTGTGGGTCATCCGCTTCGGAGTGATCGCCGCGAGCCGTGGCGGCAAGGCGAAGACACTTCTGCTCAACATCTCGCTCGGCCTCTACGTGCTCCCGCTCGACGGGTTCGCGGCGACGGGCCGGGCGGTGATTCTCGGCTGTGGCGTCATCGTGGCCGTGGTGACCGGTGCGGACTATGTCTATCGTGCGCTCGCGCTGCGTCGCCGGGCCGGGGCCAGCGCTGCGGCTGGAGCCCGAACAGAGGAGACCGATGCGCGCTGAGCTGCTCGCGGTGGGGGACGAGCTCCTCTACGGCGACATCGTGAACGGCAACGCGGCCTGGCTGGGTGGCCAGCTGGCGGACGTCGGGGTCCAGGTGTCGACGTCGATCGTGGTCGGGGACGTGATCGCGGACATCGCCACGGCGATCGTCGCGGCGCTCGGCCGGGCCGACGCGGTCGTCCTCACCGGCGGGCTCGGCCCGACCCAGGACGACCTCACCCGTGAGGGCATCGCGCAGGCGGCCGGGGTGGGCCTGCACCGCGACGCGGYCGAGGAGGCGACGCTGCGCCGCCGGTTCGAGGAGATGGGGCGCAGCCGGGCCGGCTCGGGCGGGCGCGGGGTGCCCGAGATGAACTTCCGCCAGGCGGACCTTCCGGTCGGCGCGCAGGCCCTGCCCAACGTGCCGGGCACGGCGCCGGGCATCCGGATGGAGATCGGCTCCGGCGTGGTCTACGCCATGCCGGGGGTCCCGTTCGAGATGAAGGACATGTTCACCCGCAGCGTGCTGCCGGACATCCTGCGTCGGGCCGGTGAGCCGGCGGTCGTCGTGCACCGGGTGCTGCGGACTGCCGGCATGTGGGAGTCGATGGTCGCGGAGGCGCTCGCGGACGAGGTCACCAGGCTCGAGCCGCTCGGGAACCCGCGGATCGCCTTCCTGGCCAGCGGTGGCCAGACCCGGGTGCGGATCACGGCGCGGGCCGCTGATCGCCTCGCCGCCCAGGAGCTGATCGCTCCGGTCGAGGCGGCGGCGCGGGTGGCGCTCGGCCCCGGGCTGTACGGTGTCGACGACGACTCGCTCGAGAAGGTCGTCCTGGATCTGCTGGGCGCCCGGGGAGCGACGCTGGCCGTCGCGGAGTCGATGACCGGGGGGCTGCTCGCCGGCCGGCTGACCGACGTCCCCGGTGCGAGCGCGGTGCTGCGCGGTGGGGTGGTCGCCTACGCGACCGAGGTGAAGAGCTCCGCGCTGGGGGTCGACCCCGCGATCCTCGAGACCGTGGGCGCGGTGTCGCCGGAGACGGCGGTGGCCATGGCAGCCGGGGTGCGGGAGCGGCTCGGCGCCACCTATGGGCTGGCCACCACCGGTGTCGCCGGCCCGGACGAGCAGGAGGGGAAGCCTGTCGGCACGTTGCACGTCGGGCTCGCCGGCCCGGACGGGGCGACCACACGCACGGTGCGGCTGCCTGGTGACCGGCGCCGGGTTCGTGAGTTCGCCGTGGTCCAGGCCCTGGATGTGCTGCGGCGTGTCCTCACCGGAGTGGCGGCCGCGGGCGACTTCGGCCCGTGGGTGCCGACCGGGCCGCGCTGACCGGCGGGCCTCGGCGCGGCTCAGGGGTGCCCTGATCGCGGATTGACCCGGTCCGGGTGTGCTTACAGCGTTACAGTCGCATCAACGACGCCCCGGAAACGGGCTCGGCGGGTATACGGTGAAGCCAGCCCGTGGATGAAGGAGGAGGCTCGATGGTCCTGCTCCGACGCGTGATCGGCGAGGCATTGCGCCGCCGCCGACAGGATCAGCGCCGCACGTTGCGGGAGGTGTCGTCGGCCGCCAGAGTGTCGCTCGGCTACCTCTCCGAGGTGGAGCGTGGTCAGAAGGAGGCGAGCTCCGAACTGCTTGCCTCGATCTGCGATGCGCTGGGGGTACGTCTCGCCGATCTCCTGCGTGAGGTCAGCGACGATCTGGAGCTTGCCGAGCTGGCTGTGGGCGCCCCGGCGCCGGTCGGCGCCACGGCGGTCGTCGTGCCGGCGCGGCCGGCGGTGGTGGATCGCGCCGCCTAGAGCGGCCGGCCTGCATACGACTCCTCTCGGTGGGCACGTCCTGATGCGGACGTGTCCGAAACCTTCCGGGAGGAAAGCCATGAGCGCCATCCGCAGTCCGCTGTCCGACGAGGCGCGTGTCGTCGTCGGGGAGGCCCTTCAGGGCGCGGTCGTAGACCTGATCGATCTTTCCTTGCTGGGCAAGCAGCTGCACTGGAACGTCATCGGGCGGAACTTCCGCACGGTTCACCGCCAACTGGACGACGTGGTCGACCTCGGACGCCGGTACACGGACATGGCCGCCGAGCGGGCGGTCGCGATCGGGGTCAACCCCGACGGTCAGGCCACCACCGTCGCCCGCGGCAGCCATTTGCACGGCGTCGAGAGCGGCTACATCGGTGACGAGAAGGCAATCCGCCTCATCACGGACGTACTCGCCGGGATGATCACCAGGATGCGTACCCGGATGGATCTCACCGCCGAGCCGGACCCGGTGACGCAGGATCTGTTCATCGCGGTGATCCGCGATCTCGAGGAGCAGCACTGGATGTTCCAGGCGATGGTCTGACGGCGCGCCCCGAGCCTGCCCGAGCCCGGCCCTGCAGGCCGGCCCTGCGGCCCGGCCCTGCAGGCCGGCCCTGCGGCCCGGCCCTGCGGCCCGGCCCGACCACCGGGTGCGGGCGAGGGCGGTCAGATCAGTGACACTCGTCGACTCTCCGGATCGCCCTGCGCGTGGGACGATCGAGCAATGGCGAATGTTGTTCGCAAGGCCTTCCGCTACCTGTCCAAGCGGGCCGAGGTCGCGTTCGAGGAGAAGGCGGATCCGAAGATCCAGCTCGAGCAGGCGATGGACGAGGCGCGTGCGCAGCACGAGCGGCTCGTCTCGCAGGCGGCGCTCGTCGTGGGCAACCAACGCCAGATCGAGATGAAGCTGGGCCGCCAGATCGAGGAGGTCACGAACCTCACCGAGTCGGCCCGATCGGCCCTCGTGCTCGCGGACAACGGCCGCGCCGCCGGTGATCTCGCGGCGGCGGCCCGGTACGAGCAGGCCGCTCAGGCGTTCGCGAGCCGGCTCATCTCCGCGGAGTCGGCGCTGGAGGATCTCAAGCTGCTCCAGCGGCAGGCGGCCGAGTCGGCCGCCCAGGCCCGGGTCGCCGTCGAGGACAACGCCCTGCGCGTGCGGCGCCTGCAGGCCGAGCGGGCCCGCCTGCTCACCCAGATCGAGCATGCGGCGATGCACGAGCAGATGGGCAAGGTGATGGAGCAGATGACCTCGCTCCCGCCGGCCGGAGACGTCCCGACGCTCGCCGACGTCCGGGACAAGATCGAGAAGCGTTACGCGGTGGCTCGGGGCCGCCAGGAGCTGGCGTCGCAGGGCCTGGAAGCTCAGATGATCGAGGTGCAGCGGGCCACCATGGACGCGCAGGCGATGGGGCGCCTGGCGGAGCTGAGGGCGTCCCTGCCGCCCGCAGCCGCGCCGGCGGCCGGTTCCACGGGCGTGGCGCCTCACGTCGGCGATCAGGGGGCCCCGGAGGCGCCCGCGGTCGAAGCCGCTCGGCCTGGCGGTGGCGCTGGCGGCACCAGTGGCACCAGCGGCACTGGTGGTCCGCGCCCGTCGTTGGAGAAGGCATCGGATGATGCCCAGACGTCGCCGGACGCGCGCTGACGTTGCCGGATACGCGCTGACACTGCCGCGGACGCGCGCTGCCACCGCATGCGCTCATACCGGAAGGCTGCTGATGACCGACGTGGCGGGAAGCCCCGGCGAGCCCGGTTCGCCGCCCGTGGGCCCGCAGCCTCCGGCCGCGCCCGAGGCTGAGCACCGGTCCGCGCCGAGGCGGGCCGCGCCCGCACCGCAGGTTCCCGCCGAGCCGCGTGATTCGAAGAACTTCGCAGATTTCGGGCCGGCGGTCACCCGGAATGTTCCCGGTGGGACACAGAGTATGTCCGGCGGTTTCGAAGAACCCCGATCCGGCCGTCAACGCAGAAGTTTTTCGCACTTTATCGGTCTCGCTGACGACGCTGGCGGATTCGGCTTCTCCGGTGCGGTCGCGGCGGTCACTCCCGGTCTTCCGGACTGGCTGCGGGCGGACGTCGAACGTCGTTCGTTCGAGAACTCACACCGCCGGCTCGACCGGCCGTTCCGGCGGGCCCGTCGGCGTGCGTTGAATTCCGCCCGGATCTGGGCCGCCGCCGCTGCCGCCTCGCCGGTGGCGGCCGTCGCCGCCGATGAATGGGGTTGGCTGGGTTTCGGCGCGGCAGCCCTCGTTCAGGCCGCTGTGTCGTTTCGGGAGTTCCGAACGTCTCCGGATACCGGGCTGCCCGTGCCGCGCGTCGCTCCGCTGAAGGCCATGGAGATACGCCGGTCCGCGGCCGCGCGTGCGCTGCGCCGCGGCGAGGCCGGGCTGGCCGCTCTCGCCGCCCTGCTGCTCGCGGTCGAGGCTCGTCCGGCCGCCGCGCAGGTGTTGCGGGCCACCGAGACCGCCGCCCGCCTGGTCGACGACCTCCGATCGACCGCCCGCAGGGTGCTGGCCTGCGAGTCCGCGCTGCGTGCGGTGTCGGATCCGGCGGTGCGGGCCGAGATCAGCACCACCTCCGCCCGGCTGCTGGCGGGCATGGACCAGGCCGCGGACCTGCTCGACGGCCTGCTGGCCGCGGCCACGCAGATCGTCGGCGCCGTCACGGTCGCGGGCTCGTCCCCGCGGCTCGCGGAGCTCACGGCTGACGTCGAACGCCTGCGCACCTACGCCGATGGGCTATCGGAACTGCTGGGATCGGGCGGGCCGGGCCGCCCGGCCTGATCTGGCACGATTCTCTCAGGTGTGACGTCCGTTTAACGTCCGTCCGCCGCGGCCTGCCCTTTCCGGCCGGCGGCAACGGCCGGTTCCGCCTGTCTGGCAGCGACTTTCGGCTGGAACGGCGAGGCAAAGGTCATCCCACTAAGTGCACAGCGACTATGCAGTTAATTCTTTTTGGACTTTCTGGTGTGCACCCGGGTTGGCACCTTCGAGGGGCATGTAGGTTTGGGTATGTGACCTCGGTTATGGCGCACAAGCGCGGTTTGGCCTAATGTCCCAGATGTCCGATCGGCGATTGTGGCGCTGGATGACGAAGGGGAGCGTCTTCCACGTTTTCATCGCCGCCGTGCGATGGCCAGACCGGCGGTCCCGGACGTCCGGATGGCATGACGCAGCCAGGCAGGTGGAAGTGCCATGACGCAAATCAGTGGGGACGATATCGAATCCCCGAACCAGGAGCCTGCCCGGCAGGTACCCGATGAGGCAGGCGCACTCATGGACAGCGCACTCATGGACGTCGACCAGCCGTTCAGCGGCGACCGGTGGTCACTGGTCCTTCCGCACCGCGAGCGACTGGTGCACATCGCCCGCCGGCGGCTGCCGAGCACCGCCGACGCGGAGGACTGCGCGCAGGAGGCACTTGTCCGTGCCGCCGGGTTCCGCAACCTCGACAGCCATCGGGTCGGTCAGTTCCTGACCACGACGGTGCTGCGGCTGTGTGTGGACCACCACCGTGCGCGGATGCGCGCGGACCGCGCGATGGCCCGCAGCGTCGCGGCACCCAGCGACCCCGGTCCCGAGGACTCGACCTGCGACCGTGCGGAGGCGCTCTGGCTGCTCGACCAGACCCGCCGGCTCCGCGGTCGGGAACGGCAGATCATGATGGCCCGCGCCGCCGGCCGGACCACCCGTCAGGCGGCGGATGATCTGTCGATCAGCGTGAAGGCCGCGGAGGGCGCGTTCACCCGCGGCCGGGCCCGCCTGCTGGCGGCCAGCAGGGTCTGAGACCCGGCCCGGTGGCCGGGCCACGCCTGCGGTCAGCCGGCCGGTGGCTCCGGCACCGGCCCTGGCTGGCAGGTCGGACACCATGCGGTGACCCGATCGTTGCCACCGCCGACGTCGACGCGGACGTCGGCGGAACTGCCGGCACCATCAGCGTGCCGGCCCTGGTCACGCCGGACGTCGAGGCGCGGGCCCCGCTCACCGGGTCCGCGGCTACGTCCCGGCGATCCGCGTTCGGACGAACTCTGGGTGGAGACCCGCCGATCCAGCCGGCGGACAAGCGTGCCGCAGCGCCGACACGGCCTGCCTGCGCGCCCGTACACCCAATGCTGTTCGCCCGGGCGGGCGGAACCAGTCGTCACCTGGTGACCGCCCCGCGCCCCGGCCCTGACCATCGCCTGGGCGCGGCGGACCAGACCGGGAAGGTCACGCACCTCGCCGACCGGGGTCCAGGGGCTGACGCCGGCGAGGAAACACGCCTCCGTCCGCCAGATGTTGCCCAGACCGGCCAGCATGCGCTGATCGAGTAGCGCGACGCCGATCTCGCGGGTCGGATCCGCCAGCAGGTTGGCGACGGCGCGGTCGAGATCCCAGTCGGCGCCGAGCACGTCCGGGCCGAGGTGCCCGACGACCCGGTCCTCCGAGGCGGTCGGTAGCAGGTCGACGACCGGCAGCCGGTAACCCACCGCTACCTGCACCGCGGTGACCAGCACGACCCGGATCTGCCAGGCCGGCCCGCCAGACCACCGTGAGCCTGGCCGGTACAGGTGCCAGGAACCCTCCATGCGGAGGTGGGTGTGCAGCGTCAGGCCGCCGTCGACGCGCAGCAGCAGGTGCTTGCCCCGCGCGCATACCTCGAGGACCTCCCGCCCGCGCAGGTCGGCGGTTGCCAGCGACGGCACCCGGAAGTCCGACCGCAGCAAATGCTGACCGCGCAGCGCCGCGTCGAGCCGGCGCGCCGTGAGCCAGACCGTGTCGCCTTCGGGCACCTCTCGATAGTGCCTCCGAACTGGCGGTGCCTCCGAACTGGCGGTGCCTCCGAGTCGGCGGTGCGACCGAATCGCGGGTACGGCTGAGAAGGGCCGGTCGGCTCAGCTGGCGGCGGGGGTCGAATCCGCGGCGGGGAAGATCCGGGAGGGCGCCCGGCGCACCACCAGGGCGCCCAGGGCCGCGACGATCACAGTCAGCCCGAACACGGTCGCGAGCCCCAGGTCGGGAGTGCCGTTCGCCGCCTCGCTGGCCGCGACCGCCGCGCCGCCGAGGCCGGTGCCCAGCGCGGTTCCCAGGTTGTCCGACAGGGTCACCGCGCTCGACGCGGTGCCGTGGCGTTCAGGTGGCGTCTCGGCGAGCACGAGGCTGGCGATCGGGGAGTAGGCCAGGCCCATCCCGAGCCCGGCGACCGCCCAGCAGGCGATCGGCACCGCGAGTGCCACCGCGTCGACCAGCACCAGCGCGAAACCCGCCGTGCCCGCGGAGACCGCGAGCAGCCCGGTGCCTATCAGGACACGGCCCGGGACCCGGCCGGCCAGCCGCGCCTGCGTCCAGGAACCGGTCGTCCAGGTGACCGTCACCGCGGTCACGGCCGCGCTCGCCACGATGGTCGGCTCATGCCGGGCCGCCGTGATCGCCAGCGGGACGAACGTGTCGGTGCCGAAGAAGGCGAACGTCAACAGTCCGCGGGCGGCCACCGCGGCCGCGATGCCGGGCCGGGCCCGCAGGGTGCCTGCCGGGAGCAGCGCGCGCACCGGCTGGTAGGCCAGCACGGATCCGACGGCGATGAGCGCCAGCCCCGGCGCCGACCGGCCGGTCAGCCCGGCGAGAACCAGACCGGCACCGACGCTCACCCGCAGCGCCGCGATCAGGCGCGGCGCGGTCGGCGCGACGTCCACCGTGGTCGGGGCCGGCACACCTCGCAGCGCGCGGACAGTGCCGGTGCCGGCCACCGCGACAAGCGGTATCAGCCCGCCGAAAACCCAGCGCCACCCGGCGTGCTCGGCGACGAGCGCGGCGGTCGCCGGCCCGATCAGGCCGGGCAGCACCCAGGCGGTGGCCGTCACCGCGAACATCCGGGGACGCTGCGATTCCGGATAGGCGCGGCCGATCGTCGCGTAAAGGATGGCCGGTACGGCACCGCCGCCCAGCCCCTGCAGGACCCGGCCGGCCACCAGGATCCACATGTTCGGTGCCAGCGCGGCCACGGCGAGCCCCGCGCCGAACAGCACCAGCCCGGCGGTGAGTGGCCGGGCCGCTCCGACCCGGTCGCTCTCCGCACCGGCGATCACGACTCCGACCAGCAGCCCGAGGAAGAACCCGCTGGTCGTCCAGCCGTAGAGAGACAGGCCGGACAGATCCTCGGCGACCTTCGGCAGCACGGTGATGACCGCCATCGCCTCGAACGCGATCAGCGTCACCGTGCTGACGAGGCCGAGCGTCAGGGCACGCAGCCGCGGGTCCCATGGGGTGGGATCGGCCGTCTGCCCTCGGGATCCCCGCCCGGAAGGCCCGCGTTCGGTCGACCCGTGATCGGTCGACCCATGATCGGGTGGCCCCTTCGCGGGTGGCTCGTTCTCGGGTGATCTGTTCGATGCGCTCATGCGCGTAGCCGCAGCCCGCGCGGGGTCGGATGGAAACCCGCGGCCTCCAGGGCCACGCCGAGCCCGCTGCCGACCACCGCGACGCCGTCGGCCTTCTCCACGGTCAGGCGGCCGAGCGCTCCGGCGCGGACGGCCTGCGCGAGGGCCTCCACCGCCGGGCCGAGCAGCGCCGGGGTGTCCGACCACGACAGCAGTGTGCGGCCGCCGCGTTCGACGTAGAGCACCAGCTCACCATCGACGAGAACGACGACCGCGCCCGCCTTGCGGCCGGCGCGGTGACCGGATCCCTCGCCTTCGCCCGCAGCCGCCGGGCGTGGGGGCCACGGCAGCGCGGCGCCGTACGGATTCGCCGGATCCGCCGCGGCGAGCACGACAGCCCGCGCATCGGCTTCACCCGGACGCGGCATACCGAAGCCCGCCCCGCCGGCCAGGCGCGCGCTCGCGACGTGCCCGGCGCCCGCGCCCGCCGTGCCCGCGCCCGCCATGCCGGTTCCTGCCATGCCCGCGCCCATGGCGAACGGTCCGGCGACCGCCCGGCCGGGCTGGCTCGAGGCTGCCCAGCTGGGCTGGTCAGCGGCGTCGCGCTGAGCCGCGGCGATGGCGCGGAGCCGGTCGACGGCGCCCGGGACGGCGAACTGCGCCGCACCCAGCGACTCGACGAAGTAGCCGCGGCGGCAGCGCCCCGCCTCCTCGAACGCCGCCAGCACCCGGTAGACCGCCGCGAAGCCGCCCGGCGTGTGCTCGGCGGCGACCGCACCGCGGGTGACGATGCCGTGCCGCTCCAGCAGCGCCTCGGCCAGCGCATGCGCGCGCCGGGTCGGGTCGCTCTCCCGCTCGGGGAGCAGCGACCACCGACCACCGACCGTCGGAGGGCCGGTCCGGCGTGGCATCGCGGGCCGCCCGCGGCCGAGCCGGGCCACCCGGCCGCGGGGGGCGCGGCGGCTCGGCTGCGCCGGATGGCCCGCTCCGAGCTGGACGCGCAGCGCGGCGAGGGTGTCGTTGGTGACCAGACCGGCCCACACCAGATCCCACAGGGCGCTCGCGAGGGCGGTGTCCTCGACGAGCCCGGCGTCGTCGAGGCTGCCCACCCGGTCGGAGAGGCCGCGGAAGAACAGCGCCTGGCCGTCCGCGAGCACGTCCAGGATGGCGCGGTGGGCCGGGCCCGCCGCCGCGTCCGGGTCGGGCTGCGGCAGCAGGTCCTCGGCGGTCTCGGCCAGGACGAGGGTGAGCCACCCGTCGTTACCGGGCAGCCCGCCGGAACCGGCCCACAGCACCTCGCCCGTGGCGCACAGCTCGTCGAGCATCGCCGGCGCGTAGTCGCTGACCCGGGACGGCAGCACCAGCTGCTCCAGCGAGCTCGCCGGCACCAGCGCGCCCTGGAGCTGCTCGATGGCACGCAACACCCCGTCGACGCCCCGGCCGCGCCGGGTCGTCACCGACTGCCAGGCTGGCAGGAACTCGCCCATCGCCCGGACCGGTACGGCCTCGACCTCCTTGCGTAACGCGGCGAGGCTGCGCCGGCGCAGCGAGCGCAGCACCCCCGCGTCGCACCACTGCTCACCCGCGCGGTCCGGGTGCAGCTCGCCGCGGACCAGGCGCCCCTCGGCGGTGAGCCGCTCGAGCACGCCTTCGACCACCGCGACGCCGAGCCCGAAACGGCCGGCGACATCCGCTGACTCGAACGGGCCGTGTGTGCGGGCGTAGCGTGAGATCAGGTCACCGAGCGGATCACGCACCGGCTCGGTGAACGCGGCTGGAACGCCGACCGGCAGTGCCACGCCGAGCGCGTCGCGCAGTCGGCCCGCGTCCTCGACCGGAACCCACCGCTCGGCCCCGGTGATCCGTACCCGGATCGCGCGACCGGCCCGCTCCAGCGATTCCAGCCAGGAGTGCTCCACGCCGCGGGCGGCGGCCTCCTCCAGGCTCAGATCCCCGAGCACCCGCAGCAGATCGGCCGCGGACTCCGCGTCCCGCGCGTGCCGTTCGGGCACCAGCCGCTGCAGCTCGGCGACGATCCGTTCGAGCACGCGGGGATCGATGAGCTCCCGCAGCTCCGTCTCGCCGAGCAGCTCGGCGAGCAGCGAGCTGTCGAGGGAGAGGACCTGGGCGCGGCGCTCGGCCAGCGGGGCGTCGCCGTCGTACATGAACGCCGCGACATAGCCGAACAGCAGCGACGAGGCGAACGGGGAGGGCGCCGTGGTCTCCACCTCGACGACCCGCAGCGACCGTGCGTCGACCTCGCGCATCAACCCGACCAGGGCCGGCACGTCGTAGACGTCCTGCAGGCACTCGCGCATCGTCTCGAGCACCACCGGGAAGTCACCGAACGTGGCGGCGACCGACAGCAGATGCGCGCTGCGCTGGCGCTGCTGCCACAGCGGTGTGCGTCGGCCGGGGGTGCGGCGTGGCAGCAGCAGGGACCGGCTCGCGCACTCACGGAAGCGGCTCGCGAACAGGGCACTGCCGCCGACCTCGGCCCGCACGACCGCCTCGATCTCCGCGGGGTCGAAGACGACCAGCTCCGCCCGGGGCGCCTCGGCCGCGTCCGGGACGCGGGCCACCACACCGTCGTCGGTGTGCATGATCTGCACCTCGGAGCCGTACCGTTCCCGCAGGCGGGCACCGATCGCCAGCGCCCAGGGCGCGTTCACCGGCGCCCCGAACGGCGAATGGACGGCGAGCCGCCAGTCACCCAGCTCATCCCGGAACCGTTCGACGACCAGATGCCGGTCGTCGGAGAGGTGGCCGGTGGCCGCCCGCTGCTCGTCCAGGTAGCTCAGCAGGTTGCCGGCGGCCCAGTCGTCCAGCCCGGCCGCGCGGACGCGGGCCGTCGCCGCCGCGGGCGCCAGTGTGGCCAGCTCCCGCAGGAACGCGCCGAGGGCACGGCCCAGCTCGGCGGGCCGGCCTGGCGCGTCCCCGTGCCAGAAGGGCAGCCGGCCGGGCCGGCCGGGCGCGGGCGTGACGAGCACCCGGTCCGGCGTGATCTCCTCGATGCGCCAGCTCGACGAGCCGAGCAGCACGACGTCGCCGATGCGCGACTCGTAGACCATCTCCTCGTCGAGCTCGCCGACCCGGCTGGCCTTCTCCCCGAGCAGGAAGACACCGAACATGCCACGGTCGGGGATCGTGCCGCCGCTGGTGACGGCGAGCCGCTGCGCCCCGGGCCGGCTCGCGAGCACACCAGTGGCCCGGTCCCAGGTGATGCGGGGACGCAGCTCGGCGAAGTCGTCGGACGGATACCTCCCGGCCAGCATGTCCAGGACGCCCTCGTACGCCGAGCCGGGCAGGCCCGCGAACGGTGCCGCACGGCGAACCAGCGCGCCCAGTTCGTCCACCTCGCGGTCCTCCATCGCGAGGATCGCCACGATCTGCTGCGCCAGCACGTCCAGCGGGTTGCGCGGGTAACGGACGGCCTCGATCTGCGCGGAGCGCATCCGCTCGGCGACGACGGCGCATTCCAGCAGGTCGGAGCGATGCTTGGGCAGGACCACGCCCCGGCTCGCGGCGCCGACCTGGTGGCCTGCCCGCCCGATCCGCTGCATACCGGCCGCGACGCTCGGCGGTGACTCGATCTGCACGACCAGATCGACCGCGCCCATGTCGATGCCCAGCTCGAGGCTGGAGGTCGCGACCACGGCGGGCAGCCGCCCGGACTTCAGATCGTCCTCGATCAGCAGGCGCTGCTCCCGGCTCACGCTGCCGTGGTGGGCACGCGCGACCTCGACGCCCACCGGTGGCGCGGCGCCACCGGCCGGACCCATCAGATCCGCCGGTGACAGACGCGCGGTGCTCTTCACCGTGGTCCGCCCGCCAGCCGTGGCCTGTTCGAACGCTGTGGCCTGTCCGAAGGCCGCAGCCTGCTCGAGGCGGTCGGCGTACAGCTCGTTCAGCCGGGCGCACAGGCGCTCGGCCAGCCGCCGCGAGTTCACGAAGACGATCGTCGAGGAATGGGAGAGGATCAGATCCAGCACTCGCTCCTCGACCGCGGGCCAGATCGACGCGCGCGGGCCCGGGCCGGCGGCGGGCCCCTCGGCGACGGCCTCCAGCGGCAGGACCTGTGGCGGCGTTGTCGGTGTCGGTGTCGGTGTCGGTGTCTCGTCGAGGTTCGCCATGTCCTCGACGGGGACGGCCACCTCGATCTGAAGCGTCTTCTCGGAYGGCGGTCGGATGACCGTCACCGGGTGTGGCCCGCCGAGGAAACGGGCGATCTCCTCCACCGGGCGCACGGTCGCGGACAGCCCGACCCGCTGCGCCGGGGCATCGAGCAGATCGTCGAGGCGTTCCAGACTCAGTGCCAGATGCGCGCCCCGCTTGGTGCCCGCGACAGCGTGGACCTCGTCGACGATCACAGTCCGGACGCCGCGCAGGGCTGTGCGGGCGGCGCTGGTGAGGATCAGGAACAGCGACTCCGGCGTGGTGATCAGGATGTCGGGCGGAGTCCGGCCGAATGATCGGCGTTCGGCGGCTGGAGTGTCGCCGGAGCGGACACCGACGGACACCTCCGGGACGGGCTGGCCCAGCCGCGCGGCGGCGGCCCGGATGCCGGCGAGCGGCGCCCGCAGGTTGCGCTCGACGTCGACCGCGAGTGCCTTGAGCGGGCTCACATACAGCACCCGGCAGCGCAGCGTCGGGTCCGCCGGAGGGCTGGAACGAGCCAGACCATCCAGCGACCACAGGAAGGCCGCGAGCGTCTTGCCGGACCCGGTCGGCGCCACCACCAGGGCACTCGCGCCTCGGGACACGGCCGACCAGGCCTCGGACTGGGCCGGGGTCGGCGCCGCGAAGGACGAGGCGAACCACTCTCGGGTCGGGGCCGTGAAGGCGGCGAGGGGGTCCGGGACGTCCGAGGCGGTCACGGCATCAGTCTGCTTCCTGCCACCGACACAAATCCCGCGGTCCACGGCCGGGTCCGCCCGGCGTCGCCGGACGGTCACCGGACGGTCGCCGGTATGAGGACCCGGTCGTGGCTGGGGCGCGGTCGGCGGCGTGCAGACTGGAGCGGTGCGACTGACCGAGTTCTGGGCGAACATGAACAAGCAGTTCGGCGCTGCCTACGCCGACTCGCTCGCACGCGACCACGTGATCGCCGGTCTGGGTGGGGCGACGGTGGAGGCGGCGCTGCGGCGGGGGGACGACGCCAAGCAGGTGTGGCGCGCGGTATGTGACGAGTTCGACGTGCCGGCTCGCGACCGCTGACGCCGGCACCTTGGTGGGCCCGGCGTCGAGTTGGTGGCAGCCGGTGGCGGCGGATGGCCGCGGCCGTGGGCGGCCACGGGTGGTGGCCGAGTGGCGGCAGTGGCGGGTGAGTGGTGGCCGAGCGGCAGTGGGTGGTGGCCGAGTGGCGCCGGAACCCGGCCCGGCAGGTGTGCGGGGAGCGGTGGGGCCACCCGTTCGGGTGAGCCACGGCGTGTCGTTGAGGCTTCGAACGAATGTTCGGCTACTGTTGTCCACATGCTCTCCGATGTCCACAGAAGCGACCCGGCTCTCGAAACTGTCGGACCCACCCCCTAGCGTCGGATCGTGGCCAAGACTCGACGACCTCTGCATGGAGTAACTCCAATGGTTGGACCCGACCGCGAGAAGGCGTTGGAGAACGCCCTTGCGCAGATCGACAAGCAGTTCGGCAAGGGCTCGGTCATGCGCCTGGGGGATGACACCAGGCCGCCGATCCAGGCGATCCCGACCGGATCGATCGCGCTCGATGTCGCGCTCGGTATCGGGGGTCTTCCCCGTGGGCGCATCATCGAGGTCTACGGGCCGGAGTCGTCCGGAAAGACCACGGTCGCCCTGCATGCTGTGGCTAACGCCCAGGCGGCCGGTGGCATCGCGGCCTTCATCGACGCGGAGCACGCGCTTGACCCCGAGTACGCGGGCAAGCTGGGCGTTGACACGGACGCGTTGCTGGTCTCCCAGCCCGACACGGGGGAGCAGGCGCTGGAGATCGCGGACATGCTGATCCGCTCCGGCGCGCTGGACATCATCGTCATCGACTCGGTGGCTGCCCTCGTGCCACGTGCCGAGATCGAGGGCGAGATGGGTGACAGCCACGTCGGCCTGCAGGCCAGGCTGATGTCCCAGGCGTTGCGGAAGATCACCGGCGCGCTCGCGAACTCGGGCACGACCGCGATCTTCATCAACCAGCTCCGGGAGAAGGTCGGCGTCATGTTCGGCTCCCCGGAGACGACCACCGGTGGCAAGGCGTTGAAGTTCTACGCCTCCGTCCGGCTGGATGTCCGTCGCATCGAGACCCTGAAGGACGGGCAGGAAGCCGTCGGTAACCGAACCAGGGTGAAGGTCGTCAAGAACAAGATGGCGCCACCTTTCCGGACGGCCGAGTTCGACATCGTCTACGGCGGCGGCATCAGCCGTGAGGGCTCCCTCATCGACATGGGTGTCGAGCACGGCATCATTCGCAAGTCCGGCGCCTGGTACACCTACGACGGCGACCAGCTCGGCCAGGGCAAGGAAAATGCGCGTTCATTCCTGCGCGACAATCCTGATCTGGCGAACGAGATCGAGAAGCGGATCAAGGAGAAGCTCGGTATAACGCCGGCGCTGGACGCTGACGCGGATGCGCCCGCTCCGGTTCCGGTCGACCTCTGACCCGGGGTGCCGTGTTCCCGCCCGAGCTGTCGTCAGCTGTGCAGGATGTGGTGAAGGGGGAGGCCGGGCCGGCGGCAGCGGACCGCTCGTCGGTTACGTCGGGTACCGCTGCGGCGTCGGCCCGCGCGGGCCGGGTCGACCCGTTGGCAGCCGCGCGGGAGATCTGCCTGCACCAGCTCGCGGCCCGGCCGCGTAGCCGGGCAGAGCTCGCGGCGGTGCTGAGTCGCCGGGGCGTCGAGGAGGAGATCGCCGGGCTGGTTCTCGATCGTCTGGCCGAGGTTGGTCTGGTGGACGATGAGGCCTTCGCGGTCGCGTTCGTCTCGTCGGCCCGGGCTGGGCGGGGATTGGGCCGTCGCGCGCTCGCCGTCGAGCTGCGACGGCGCGGGGTGCAGCCCGAGGTGTCGGAGGAAGCCTTGGCGGCGGTCGGCACCGAGGACGAGGAGGCGACCGCACGTTCCCTCGTCGCCCGGCGTCTTCGTGTCATGGAGGGCCTGCCGGCGCCGGTGCAGGCCCGCCGGCTGGCCGCCCTGCTCACCCGAAAGGGCTATCCGCTCGACCTCGTCCGGCGAGTCGTCGAGGAGGCGGTCGAGGCGGTCGTCGAAGAGGAGGCCGAAGAAGCGGACAGCGACGTCGACAGCCTGGACCGGGGCGTGCAGCGCCGGCCGCGGAGCCGCTGGCAAAGCTGAATGGGTGGCTCCCTCCCGGCGGTCCGGGTGCGGTGGATCGGCGATGTTTTTCTTGACCGAATGAAAGTTACAGACCTACCCTTTCACAAAGGTGCAAGGGTAGCCGCGCGTATGCGGTTCCAGATAGCTGGCCAACTTCACATCAGGGCGGTGTTCCTTCGACCGCCGGTGGTCCTGCGCTGTCGGCAGGCTCGGCTTTCGGTGCCGATGTGCCCTCCGGTGGCCTGATTTAGGGCACCGGTCGATAGGTGCTGCCTGCTCGCTGGCTGGTCTTGGTCCCGTGCACCTCACGCCTGTCATCACAGGCGTGAACAGAAGCGGGAGGAGCAACCGTGGGTGTCGCCCTCATAGCGCTTCTCGTCCTGCTTCTTCTCGCGGTGGTCGGTCTGACCGTCGTTCTGTTGCACCTGGTGCGGGCTGGAACGCTCGGCGTAGGCGGCGGTGTCGCTCTCGGTAAGCAGGGTGAACCGGCCGGCGCTTCCACCGCTTCCACCGCTGACCCCACCCCTGCGGCCAGCACCCCTGTCACGGCTGATACCGCCGGCGCGGCTGTCACCGCGGATACCGCTGTCACCGCGGATGCTGCCGTCGCCGACACCACGGCCGTCACTGACACCACCGACACCACTGTCGCTGCTGACACCGCTGTCGCAGCTGACGGCGCGGCCCGGCCCACGCCGGACATTCCCGCTCGGCTGGATGGTCAGCCTTCGCCCGATGCGCGGGCGGACGCTCAGGCCCACGCGGAGTCGGTCGACCCACAGGCGCCTGAAGCCGGCGAGGAACGGGCCGCGATGGTAGGGGCTGCCCAGGCAGAGGCACCTCGGGTGGAGTCGGCCCAGGTGGAGACGGCACTGGCGGAGGCAGCCCGAAACGATCTGGCCACCCTGTCCGCGAAGCTGGTCGACCTGCGGCGGCAGGCCCGCGACGCCGAGGACGACGCCGACCGCATCCGGCGGCGCGCCGAGCAGGACGTCGCCGAGCAGATCGCGCGAGTGGATCGTGACGTCGCGCAGATCCGTCGGCATGCCGAGGAGGCAGCGGAGGCGATCCGGGCGCGGGCCACGGAGGACGCCGAGCTGCGTGCTTCGAAGGCCCGGACGGAGGCGCTCGAGGCGATCCGGGTGCAGCGCGAACAGCTGCGCGCCGAGCTGGAGGAGGACCTGCGCTCCCAACGGGCGGAGCTGCGTGGCTGGGACAGCAGGGTGGCGCAGCGCGAGCAGCGGCTGGCGGACCAGGCCACCGCCGTCGAGGACCGGGCTCGGCGGCTGGAGACCCGGGAGGAGGAGCTCGCCGCCCGGGAGGTGGAGCTGGGTGGCCGCGGTGCCGAGCTGACCGACCTGGAGACCCGCCTGCGTCAGGAGCTCGAACGTGCCGCCGGCCTGACCTCCGCCGAAGCCCGCACCGAACTGGTCAAGGTGGTTGAGGACCAGGCGCGCCTCGACGCCGCGGTTCGGGTACGGGAGATCGAGGCCCGGGCGGAGGAGGAGGCGGAGGATCGCGCCCGCCGGATCGTGACCCTCGCCATCCAGCGGGTGGCCTCCGAGCAGACCGCCGAGTCGGTCGTGTCGGTGCTGCACCTGCCGAGTGACGAGATGAAGGGCCGCATCATCGGGCGGGAGGGGCGCAACATCCGGGCGTTCGAATCCGTCACCGGCGTCAATGTGCTTATCGATGACACTCCCGAGGCGGTGCTGCTGAGCTGTTTCGATCCGGTGCGCCGGGAGACGGCGCGTATCACCCTGGCGGCCCTGGTGTCGGACGGGCGTATCCATCCGCACCGCATCGAGGAGGAATACGCCCGCGCCGAGCGGGAGGTGATGGCGAAATGCGTCCGGGCCGGGGAGGACGCACTGATCGATGTCGGTATCGCCGAGATGCATCCGGAACTGATCACCCTGCTCGGGCGCCTGCGGTATCGAACCAGCTACGGGCAGAACGTCCTGGCGCATCTCGTCGAATGCGCGCATCTTGCGGGAATCATGGCCGCCGAGCTGCGGCTGCCACCGGCCATCGCGAAGCGCGGCACACTGCTGCACGACCTCGGCAAGGCACTGACGCATGAGGTGGAAGGCTCGCACGCGCTGGTCGGCGCGGAGATCGCCCGGCGTTACGGTGAGCATGAGGACGTCGTGCACGCGATCGAGGCGCATCACAACGAGGTCGAGCCGCGTTCCATCGGCGCGGTGCTGACCCAGGCCGCGGACCAGATCTCCGGGGGGCGTCCCGGGGCGCGCCGCGACAGCCTGGAGTCCTACGTCAGGCGGCTGGAGCGGATCGAGCAGATCGCCGGGGAACGGCCCGGCGTCGAGAAGGTCTTCGCCATGCAGGCCGGCCGCGAGGTGCGGGTCATGGTTGTCCCGGAGGTCGTCGACGACGATGCCGCGCACCTGCTCGCCCGCGACGTCGCCAAGCAGATCGAGTCCGAGCTGACCTACCCGGGCCAGATCCGGGTCACCGTTGTCCGTGAGACCCGCGCCATCGGCCTGGCCCGCTGACCCCAGGGTCGCCGACGCGCGCTCAGGCGGCCGCGTCGACGCCCGTGCCGGCGCCCGCGCCGGTGGCCGCTGCTCCGGTCGAGCCGCCCGCGCGGACGGACTGGCGACGCTCCAGCCAGCGTGCCGTCAGGGACAGGCTGCCGTTCACGACGATGTAGATACCGGCCAGCGTCGTGTAGATGGGCAGTGCGTACCGCCCGCCGAGGTACTCCACCGCGGTGCGCCCCTGCCGCAGCAGCTCGGTATAGCCGATGACGAAACCGAGCGAGGTGTCCTTGAGCAGGGTCACCAGCTGGCTCACCAGCGTGGGCGACATCYGGCGGACCGCCTGCGGAAACTGGATCAGGGTGAAGATCTGCGTGCCACGCATCCCGAGCGCCGCCGCGGCCTCCGTCTGGCCCCGGTCGATGGACAGGACGCCGGCGCGGAAGATCTCGCTGAGCACCGCGCCGTTGTAGGCCGTGAGGCCGAGGACCAGCGCCCAGAAGGCCGAGAGGTTCACGCCGAGCGCGGGCAGGCCCAGATAGGCGAAGAAGATCAGCATGAGCAGTGGCAGGCCGCGCAGCGTCTCGACGAGCACGGCAGCCGGCCGGTGGACATCGGGGCGGGGCGACAGCCGGGCGAAGGCGAGGGCCACTCCCAGCGCGACGGCGAACACCATGCCGGTCGCCGCGGCGCGCAGCGTGTCGAGCAGCCCCTCCCACAGCAGGGTGCGCAGGTCGGGCTCATCGATGAGGACCCGCCAGACGTCGGGGTCGAGCCGCCCGTTGTCCGCCAGCCGGCGTACGGCGAGCACGGCGAGTGCCGCCAGCACCGCCACGGCCAGCACGCTCGCGACGAGGATGCGCCGCCGGCCACGCGGACCTGGCGGGTCCGCCAGTTGGAGGCTCACCGTGGCTCCCCTCTCAGCCGGCGCTCGACAACACCGACCGCGCCCGCCAGCGACAGCGTCAGCACCAGATAGCAGACGATCCCGGCGAGCAGGATGGCGATGACGTCGCCGGGGTTGGCCGTCGCCAGCCCCTGGCTGACGCCGGTCAGCTCCTGCACGCTGAAGGCCGCCGCGATGGACGAGTTGCGGATGAGCGCGCTGCCCACGCTGCCCAGGGGCTGGATGACGTTACGGAAGGCCTGCGGCAGGATCACCAGCCGCAGGCTCTGCGAGAAGGTCAGGCCGAGGGCGCGCGCGGCCTCGGCCTGACCGACTTCCACTCCGTTCACACCGGCCCGGACCGCTTCACAGACGAAGGCCGTGTGGTAGATCGTCAGCGCCATCACCGCGAAGGCGAAGAAGCTGAAGACGATGTCGACCTGCGGAAGTACGAAGACCACGAAGAAGAACACGATGGTCAGCGGCGTGTTGCGAACCGTCTCCACATAGGCCGTTCCCGCCCAGCGCAGCGGCGGGACCGGGCTCACCCGCATGGTCGCGAGGACGCTGCCGAGCAGCAGCGCCCCGACGGCGGAGAACAGGCTCAGCCCGAGGGTCCTGACGAAGCCGTCGCGGAAGACGTGCAGGTTGTCGAGCACCGCGTCGATGGGAGACCACCCGTCGTGGAATCGGCCGTTCCGGCTGGCACCGGCCGGTCTCGGCTACGCCGGCCACCTCGGCTGTCCGGGCCGCGGCGGCCGGCGAAGGATCAGACCGGCGAAGGTTCAGATGTGCGTAGCGATCAGGCGTGCGTAGGTAGTGCGTAGGTAGTCAGACGTGCGTACCTGTCAGGAGGTGTAGTTGTCGACCGCCGGGGGCTTCGGCATGTTCGGCTCGACCTTGCCGAGGGTGGACTCGTAGGCCTTCTCGTACCGGCCGTCGGCGTAGGCGGCGGTCAAGGTCTCGTTGATGAAGGTGCGGAACTCGTCGTCACCCTTGGCGATGCCGATCCCGTACGGCTCGGTGCTGAACGGCTTGCCGACCAGCTTGAAGGTGCCCGGGTCGGAGTCCATCAGCCCGAGCAGGATCGCGTTGTCGGTGGTGACGGCGTCGACCTGGCCGTTCTTCAGGGCCTCGGCGCACTTGCTGTACACGTCGAACAGGACGAGCTTGGCCTGCGGCGCCTCGGTGCGGATCCGCTCGGCCGGGGTCGAGCCGCTGACCGAGCAGACGTTCTTGCCGGCCAGGCTGTCCTTCCCGGTGATGGCGGACTCGCCGGCCCGCACCATCAGGGTCTGGCCGGCCACGTAGTACGGGCCGGCGAAGTCCACGACCTGCTTGCGCTTGTCGTTGATGGTGTACGTGGCGACCACCATGTCGACCTTGTGCTGCTGGATGAACGGCTCGCGGTTGACCGAGACCGTCTCGACGAACTTGACCTTGTCCGCCGGGATGCCGAGCGCGTTGGTGATGATCTTCGCGATCTCGACGTCGAAGCCCTCGGGCACGCCGCGGAGGTTCTTCAGTCCGAACAGCGGCTGGTCGAACTTGGTGCCGACGGTGATGGTTCCGCCCGCCTGCAGCTTGGCCATGGTGCTGCCGGCGGGGAAGGTCGTGGCGGGCGCGGCCGCGGGCTCGACCTCGGCTTCGTCGTCGCTGCCGCAGGCGCCCAGCGCGAACACCGCGAGCAGTGCGGTGCTGAGCAGCAGTGCCGTGCCGCGCGCCGTCCGGCGCCTGGGTTCACGGTGGCCGGCGGCCGCCGCCCGCGAGGTCGGGTGAGCCGATCGCTGTCTGGTCCGGGTGAGCGACATGCGCATGAGTAATCCCCTGGAGAAGGTTGGCGTCGGAATTCAGGTATCGGTTTCGGCGAACCTCGTTCGCGGGCCGGACGGCGCCCGGCCCGACAACACTAGCCAGCGCGCCGCCGATGACTCCGCATCGGTGACGAGGCAACAGTGACCAGGCACCGGGAAGGACGTCTCCACCGGCGAGGGTCTTCGCCGGTGGAGCAGCTCGCCGAGGGCGAACCAGGTGACTGGTTGTGGTCCGATCAAAATTTGCGTGGACGCCCTCGGAGCGGCCAGGTCAGCGGTGTGTTCGAAGGTCCTTTTCCATCCCACGGTCCATGATCCTGGATGTCTCGAGTCGAGTCCGGGGATGGAAACGGCTCAATGAGCATTCTCCATCGTCGACTCGGCCGCGTCCCTCTCCCCGGCCACGCGCCGTGAGACGGAAAAGGTTCAATGAGCCTTTTCCATCGTCGGCTCGGACCTCGCCCCTCAGGTCACGTGTCGTGAGAGGGAAAAGGTTCAATGGGTAAGAACCTTGGCCAGGAAGTCCGCGGCTCGTTCGCTGCCGGGCGCGGCGAAGAACTCCCCGGGGGGCGCGATCTCCAGGATCTGCCCGTCGGCCATGAAGGCGACGCGGTCGGCCGCCGAGCGGGCGAAGCCCATCTCGTGGGTGACCACGATCATCGTCATCCCGGACGCCGCCAGCGACCGCATGACGTCGAGGACCTCCTGGATCATCTCCGGGTCGAGGGCGGAGGTCGGCTCGTCGAAGAGCATCAGCTTCGGTTCCATCGCGAGGGCTCGCGCGATCGCGGCGCGCTGCTGCTGGCCGCCGGAGAGCTGGCGGGGAAGGCGGTCCGCCTTGTCGGCGATGCCGACCCGCTCCAGCAGCGCGCGGGCCGCCCGCTCGGCGTCCGCCCGCCCGACGCCCAGCACCTTGCGCGGCCCAAGGGTGATGTTGTCCAGCACGGTGCGATGCGCGAACAGATTGAAGGACTGGAAGACCATGCCCACCTGGGCACGCATTCGCGCCAGCTCGCGGCCCTCCGCCGGCAGCGGGCGGCCGTCGAAGGTGATACGGCCCTCGTCGATGGTCTCCAGGCGGTTGACACACCTGCAGAGCGTGGATTTACCGGAGCCTGACGGGCCGATCACGCACACGACCTCGCCACTCCGGACGGCCAGGTTGATGTCGCGCAGCACCCGGTTCCGGCCGAAGGACTTTCCCACGCCCTCCATGGTCACCAATGCCATGACATACCCCCGACACCTGGTTCTCGGCGGGCGGGCGTGGATGCGGACGCTGACGTGGTACCACCCGAAACCTGACGGCGAACGTGCCGACGAGATCGGTGGCGCCCACCCGGAACGGCTTCCGGCTGCGGTGTCATGCTCGCGAGCATTTATGGATGTTACGTCCCAGGCATTCGTAACGGTGCCGGCCGGTGCAGTTCTGCCGATCAGGCAACGGGGTTTACCTGCCATCCCGACGGGTAGCAAATCGTCCGGCCAGAGCGGAGGCTCGCCGCCGGCCGGGGTGCCAGGGGAGACCGGCGTCCGCGTGGGCCAGGGCCGGCCACCCCAGCGGTAGCCCGGGCGACCTGGATCGTCCGGGCGTTGTGACCCGACGTGGTGACCCGACATCGTGCCCATCTGCTGCCCGACGTGGTGACCCGACGTCGTGGTCCTGCATCGGAGGACGGGCACGGACCATCGCCTGCGATCGGCGCGTCGAACGGCGACCGCGGGCGGGCCGTACGCTGGTCGGGTGAGCGGGCGTAGCTATCAGGTCCGGACGTTCGGCTGTCAGATGAACGTGCACGACTCCGAACGGCTTGCCGGCCTCCTGGAGTCGGCCGGTTATGTGCCGGCGGCACAGGGAGCCGACGCCGACGTCGTCGTGTTCAACACCTGTGCGGTCCGTGAGAACGCCGACAACCGGCTGTATGGAAACCTCGGTCATCTGTACCCGACCAAGAAGAACAATCCCGGGATGCAGATCGCCGTCGGCGGGTGCCTCGCCCAGAAGGACCGCTCGGTGATCATCGACCGCGCGCCCTGGGTCGACGTCGTCTTCGGCACCCACAACCTGCACCGGCTGCCCGTCCTGCTGGAACGGGCCCGGCACAACGCGGCGGCCCAGGTGGAGATCGCCGAGGCGCTGGAGGTCTTCCCCAGCAGCCTGCCGGCCCGGCGGGCGAGCCACCACTCGGCCTGGGTGAGCATCAGTGTGGGCTGCGACAACACCTGCACGTTCTGCATCGTCCCGAGCCTGCGCGGCGGTGAGCGCGACCGGCGCCCCGGTGACGTGCTCGCGGAGGTCGAGGCGCTGGTGGCCGACGGCGCGCTCGAGATCACCCTGCTCGGCCAGAACGTGAACTCCTACGGGCGGTCACTCGGCGACCCGGGGGCCTTCGCGAGGCTGCTGCGCGCCTGCGGCAACATCGAGGGCCTGGAGCGGGTGCGCTTCACCTCGCCGCATCCCCGCGACTTCACCGACGACGTCATCGAGGCGATGGCGCAGACCCCGAACGTGTGCCCACAGCTGCACATGCCGCTGCAGTCCGGGTCCGACGCGGTACTTCGGCGGATGCGGCGCAGCTACCGTCGCGAGCGCTTTCTGGGAATCGTCGAGCGGGTGCGCGAGGCCATTCCCCACGCGGCGATCACGACCGACATCATCGTGGGCTTCCCCGGCGAGACCGAGGAGGACTTCGCCGACACCCTCGACGTCGTCCGTGCTGCTCGTTTCGCCGGGGCGTTCACCTTCAAGTACTCGCCCCGGCCGGGCACACCGGCCGCCGAGATGGACGGCGCCGTCGACCCCGCTGTCGTCTCCGAGCGCTACGAGCGGCTCGCGAGCCTGCAGGACGAGATGTCCTGGGCGGAGAACCGCGCGCAGGTCGGGCGCAGGGTCGAGATCCTCGTCTCCGAGGGTGAGGGCCGGAAGGACTCGGAGACCGGCCGGCTCTCCGGCCGGGCGCGAGACGGCCGGCTCGTCCATCTGCTGGTGACCGGTCCGCACGCCCAGGACGGTGTCGTGCGCCCGGGCGACGTGATCGAGGCGGTGGTGACCAGGGGTGCCCCGCACCACCTGACCGCTGACGGGCCGCTACACAGCCACCGGCGGACCACCGCCGGCGATGCCTGGGAGGCCGCCAGATCGCGCGGCTCCGAAGCCGGCTCCGAAGCCGGCTCCGAGGCTGGCCCGGAGGTTCTGTCGCCGGCCGGCTCGATGTCCGCCGGCTCAGGGCAGCCCGCCGTCTCGCTGGGGATGCCGACCCTGCGTACCGGGCCTGCCGCGCGGTGACGCTGCTCGCCGCGGCCGTCTGCCCGCACCCGCCGCTGCTCGTCCCGCAGGTCGCCGGCCGGGACCCGATCGACGTCCGGGATCATGCCCTGGCGGCGGTGCGCCGGCTGTGCGCGCTGGAGCCGGATCGGATCGTGCTGGTCGGAGACGACGCGACGGAGGCCGTCTACGACGAGATGTCCGTCGGCTCGCTCGCCGGCTTCGGCGTCGATCTGATCTTTCCGCTCGCCCGGGCGGCCACGGCGAAGACCACGGCCACGGCCCCTGCGACAACCGCAGGCGTGGGCGTGGGCGCCGACTCGAGGCGGCGTCTGCCGCTCTCGCTGACGATCGGCGCCTGGCTGCTGGGTGAGGCGGGCTGGGCGGGGCCCTGTGCGGCCCGCGGCGTGCCCGCCACGATGACTCCGGCCGCGGCGGCCGAGCTGGGGGCCGGCCTCGTCGACGCCGCGGCGGCGGACGGATCGCGGCTCGCACTTCTGATCATGGGAGATGCCAGCGCCCGCCGCACGGTCAAGGCGCCCGGCAGCCTCGACCCGCGCGCCGACGCCCACGACGCGTCGGTCGCCGCGGCGCTCGCGGCGCTCGACGTCGACGCCCTGCTCGCCCTCGACCCCGAGCTGTCCAGGGATCTCCTCGCACCTGGCCGGGCGTCCTGGCAGGTCCTCGCGGGCGCCCTGCGTCGCGCGACGCCGACGGATCCCGCGCGGTCCTGGCGCAGTGAGGTCCGCTACGACGACGCACCGTTCGGAGTCGGCTACCTTGTCGTCGGGTGGGAGCGCAGCGGTCGATGAACGAACGCCGTGGCCCCGTCGTCGCGGTGGTGGGCCCGACCGGCGTGGGGAAGAGCGACTGGGCCGTCGAGATCGCCCTGGAGCTCGGCGGGGAGATCGTCAACGCCGACTCGATGCAGCTCTACCGGGGAATGGACATCGGCACGGCCAAGATTCCGGTCGAGGAGCGCCGCGGGATCCCGCACCACCTGCTCGACGTGTGGGACGTGAGCCGGACGGCGGACGTCGCCAGCTACCAGCATGACGCACGGGCCGTCATCGACGGCCTGCTCACGGCGGGCCGGCTTCCCGTCCTCGTCGGCGGCTCGGGCCTGTACGTGCGAGCGGTACTGGATGACCTGGCCTTTCCCGGGACGGATCCGGCGGTGCGCGCGCGGCTCGAACAGGAGCTGGCCGAGGTCGGCCCGGGGCCCCTGCACGCCCGCCTCGCGGTACTGGCCCCCGACGCGGCGGAGGTGATCCTGCCCAGCAACGGGCGGCGCATCGTCCGGGCGCTGGAGGTCGTCGAGCTGACCGGCACCTTCGTGGCCACCCTGCCAGAACACAGCTCGATCTACGACGTGGTCCAGGTGGGTCTCGATCGGCCTGATCTCGACGAGCGGATCGAACGCCGCGTCGAGCTGATGTGGCGCGCCGGGCTGGTCGAGGAGGTCGAAGAGCTGGCCGCACAGGGCCTGCGGGATGGCCGCACGGCCTCGCGGGCGCTGGGCTACGCGCAGGTCCTGGCCGCGCTCGACGGGGCAGTGGGCTCCATGGCCGAGGCCAAGGCGGCCACGACCATCGCCACCAGGCGTTTCGCCAGGCGGCAACGGTCGTGGTTCCGGCGAGACCGGCGGATATCCTGGTTCGACTCTCCGGATCTCGCCGAGGTGCGACGTCTGGTCGGCGCGCTCTGACGGGTGGTCGGCCTCCTGCCGAGGCGTCTGGAACACGGCGTCTGGAGTCTGACGTGACCGCGCTCGACATCGGCCTGGTGCCCGCGCTGTACGCCTCGTTCGACGACGGCACGCTGCGCCTGCACTACCAGCCCGACGTCGACCTGCGCAGCGGCTCCGTGCCCGGCATGCGGGCGTACCCCCGCTGGGYGCATCCCGAGCTGGGCCTGCTGGGCCCGGCGGACTTCATGCCGGTCGCGGCGGCCGCGGGGCTGGTCGGCCAGGTCCACCAGTGGGTGCTGCGGATGGCGGTCACCGAGGCGCGCACCTGGCATCGCATGGCGGCGGGCACCGGGGTCCGCCCACCCCGGCTGTGGGTGCGGGTCGACAGCGCCCAGCTCGGCCGGCCGGACTTCTTCGACGAGATCGAGCGGCTGGTCCTCGGGCGGTCGCTGCCACCCGGGGCGATCGGCCTGCAGTTCACCGAGAACACGCTGGCCTTCGCGCCGCCGGGCCTGCCCCACCTGCTCGGGCGGCTGCGTGCGCTGGGTGTCGCGGTCGGTGTCGACTCGTTCGGTACCTGGTCCGYGTCGGTGGCGACGCTCGACAAGCTGCCGCTGGACCTCGTGCGGATCGATGGGCGCTTCCTGCGGGCGACGATCCGCGACCTGGAGGGTCAGGCGGTTTTCGCGTCCATGCTCCAGATCGCGCACCGCCGCCGCATGGTCGTGGTCGCCGAGGACGTCGACACCGCGGCGCTGGCGGCCGCCGTGGGGCGGACGGAGTGCGACCGGGTCTGCGGCCCGCTGTTCTGCCCGCCCGTTCCGGTCGAGGACGCCCGGATGATCGCGCTCGGCCGGGGTCGGCCGGACCGTTGGTACAAGCCGTGGACGGACTCCTGGGAGGGCGTCGGCACCCGTCGCCCGACCGGCGAGCCGTCGAATCCTTCGAGCTCGGCCAGCTCCGCCGACCCGGCAGGCTCCGGCAGCTCGGCCTACTCCGGCAGCTCGGCCTACTCCGGCAGCTCAGCCGGCTTCGGCAGCTCAGCCAGCTCCGGCAACGCTGCGAACAGGGCGGGCCCGGGGAGCGGTCATGCGGGCGCGGCGGGTCGTGCGGGCCGGCGGACGCCCGCGGGCCCGCCGCCCGCGGCACCGCCACGCGACCCGGCGAGGGCGTGCCAGGACTCGCAGAACGGACGTCCCGGCAGTTCCGGACGTGGCGACCGCTCTCGGGCGGCCACGGCCGGATGAGGCGCCCGGCGCCGTACGATCGCCGCGTGCGGTACGTCAAGGGACACGGGACAGGCAACGACTTCGTCATCCTTCCGGATGCTGACGGTGATCTCGACCTGTCGGCACAGCTGGTGCGCGCGATCTGCCACCGCGGAACAGGGGTCGGTGCCGACGGGGTGCTGCGGGTGGTCCTCGTCGCCGCGGAGCCCGCGGCGGCGGCCTACCTTGGCGCCGCCCGCTGGTTCATGGACTACCGCAACGCCGACGGCTCCATCGCCGAGATGTGCGGCAACGGAGTCCGGGTCTTCGCGCGGTATCTGGTGGACGCCGGCTACGAGATGCCCGGCAGCCTCGTGATCGCCACCCGGGCGGGCCTACGCTCCGTCGAGGTGCCGCCGGCCGGTGACGTGAGCGTGGACATGGGGCCGCCGGCTTTCGCCGCGGGCACCGTGCCGGTCACCGTGGTCGGCCGCGAGTTCGCCGCGGTGGGTGTTTCGATGGGCAACCCGCACGCGGTCTGCTTCGCCGACGACCTGGGGCCGTCCGAGCTGGCGCGCCTGGACCTGGGTGCTCCCGTCTTCCCGGCCGAGGCCTTCCCCGACGGTGTGAACGTCGAGGTCGTCGTGCCGAGTGTGGATGGCGTCGCGATGCGGGTCTTCGAACGCGGCGTCGGCGAGACGGCCTCCTGCGGCACCGGCGCCTGCGCGGTGGCGGTCGCGTGGGCGGCGCGGGTGGGCGGTACGCCGCCGTCCGAGGTGCTGGTCGATCTTCCCGGCGGGCGCCTGACCGTTGACTGGCGGGAGACGACCGTCATTCTGCGCGGTCCCGCCGTTCTTGTGTCTGACGGTGTCCTTCGTCCCGAATGGATCCGCCAGGCCGCCGAGGTCGCCTCCGGTACTGCCGCTGCGGGTGCGCAGGCACTGGTTCCCGCCGGGACCGGCCGGAGCTGACCGACAGGGCCGTTCCTACCGGGCGCCGGGCCGATAAACGGCTCGCGATCGCGGCAGCGGCGTGTCACCCTGAGGCTGCGGAGGTTCCGCTGCGCCGGGGCACCGAGCCCGGGTACAGCGGCACCGGCCCGCTCCCGAACGGGGCGGGCGGAATTCGACGGTCACCGTGCCGCGTTGAGAACGGATGGTATGAGTCTTCCCGCTGACGCCGCCATGGCGTCCACCCGGTACCCGAACCCGAACCTGAGCCCGAGCTTCGACGGCGACGACGGGGGCGTGGTCCTCCTCGGTGACGGCGAGGGGTTCTCCTTCTTCGACGAACAGGGCGACGGCTTCGACCTGGAGGAGCGTGGCGCGCTGCGCCGCATCCCGGGTCTCACCACCGAGCTCGAGGACGTCACCGAGGTCGAGTACCGCCAGCTCCGACTGGAGCGGGTGGTGCTGATCGGGGTGTGGACCTCCGGGACCCTCCTGGAGGCCGAGGCGTCGATGACGGAGCTCGCGGCCCTGGCCACCACCGCGGGCTCGATGGTGCTGGACGCGCTCGTGCAGCGCCGCGACCGGCCGGACACGGCGACCTTCGTCGGCTCCGGCAAGGCCCGAGAGCTCGCGGACGTCGTCGCGTCGACCGGTGCGGACACGGTGATCTGCGACGGCGAGCTGACCCCTGGGCAGCTGCGCCAGCTCGAAGAGGTCGTCAAGGTCAAGGTGATCGACCGGACGGCGCTCATTCTGGACATCTTCGCCCAGCATGCGACGTCCCGGGAGGGCAAGGCCCAGGTGGAGCTGGCCCAGCTCCAGTACATGCTCCCGCGGCTGCGTGGCTGGGGTGAGTCGATGTCCCGGGCCGCCGCGAGCAGTGGTGGCCGGGCGCCCATCGGTACCCGCGGCCCTGGTGAGACGAAGATCGAGACCGATCGGCGGCGGCTGCGCACACGGATGGCCAAGCTGCGGCGCGAGCTGGCCGCGATGGCCACCGTCCGGGAGACGAAGCGCTCCTCGCGGCGGCGGGGTGCCGTGCCGGCGGTCGCGATCGCCGGGTACACCAACGCCGGGAAGTCCTCGCTGCTCAACCGTCTGACCGGAGCCGGTGTGCTCGTCGAGGACGCCCTGTTCGCGACCCTCGACCCGACCGTGCGGCGAGCGACCCTGCCCGACGGGCGGGTGTTCACCCTGGCCGACACCGTCGGTTTCGTCCGGCATCTGCCGCACCAGATCGTCGAGGCGTTCCGGTCGACGTTGGAGGAGGTCGTGGACGCGGATCTCGTCCTGCACGTCGTCGACGGTTCGGCGCCGGACCCGATGGGGCAGATCACGGCGGTCCGTGAGGTGCTCGCCGAGATCGACGCGGCCGGGGTTCCCGAGCTCGTGGTCGTCAACAAGGTCGACGCGGTCGATCCGACGACGTTGGCAGTGCTGCGCAAGGCGGTTCCGGACGCCATCTTCGTCTCGGCTCGGTCCGGAACGGGCCTGGCGGAGCTGATCGACGCCCTCTCGGAGCGGATACCGCACCCGGAGATCGAGATGTCGCTGCTGGTGCCCTACACCCGTGGTGATCTCGTCTCCCGGATCCACCGCGACGGCGAGGTGCTGAGCGTCGAGCACACCGGCGCGGGCACGGCGGTGGCGGCCCGGGTGCCGGTGAGCCTTGCCGCCGAGCTGGAGCCCTTCAGGGTCGCTGGAGCCCTTCGGAGCTGACCCCGCTTCGGAGCTGACCGAGCCGGCGGGAAGCCGAGCCAGGGGCCGCCGCCTGGCTCGGCATGGCGGCTGGCTCGATGGCCGGCTCTTCCCCAGGGGGTCAGCGCCCCCTGGGGTCGCGTTCGGGTCAGACCCGGCGCATCACGGCGACGATCCGGCCGAGGATGGTCGCGTCTTCGGCCGGGATGTCGGAGAACGCGGGGTTCTCCGGCGCCAGCCACACCCGGCCGTCGCGCTGGCGGAAGCGCTTGACCGTCGCCTCGCCGTCGATCATGGCCGCGACGATCTCGCCGTTGTCGGCGACCGGCTGCTGGCGGACGACGACGTAGTCACCGTCGCAGATCGCGGCATTGATCATCGACTGCCCGACCACCTTGAGCAGGAACAGCGTGCCCTCACCGACGATCTCCCGCGGGAGCGGGTAGACGTCCTCGACGGCCTGCTCCGCGAGGATCGGCCCGCCGGCCGCGATTCGCCCGATGAGGGGCACGTAGGTCGGGGTGCCGCCCTCGGCCGCGACGGCACCACCCACCTCCGCCGGCGTGGCGCCGGCGGAGCGCAGCCGGGCGCCCGCCTTCTGGCCGCCGATCGGCAGTACTTCCATAGCCCGCGGCCGGTTCGGGTCGCGCCGCAGGAAGCCCTTCTCCTGGAGCACCTTGAGTTGGTGCGCGACGCTGCTGGTGCTGGTCAGGCCGACAGCCTCGCCGATCTCGCGGACGCTCGGCGGATAGCCGCGCTGCTCCACCGCGGCGCGGATGACCTCGAGAATCCCCTTCTGTCGTTGCGTGAGGCCTGAGGCGTCCGCGGGGCTGTCGGGAAGATCCCGGACATTGCCGCGGGCGTCGCCTCGGCGGGTACCCCGTGCCTGGCTGGTCATCGCCTACCGCTCTCCCTGTCGATGCATCCGGCGGCGGGGCTTCGCCCGCTACCGGCTTCTCCGCGACCGGGGGCTCGGCGGTTCCGCAGCCGGCGGGCCACCCGGTCGATCTACCACTTTGTCCTATTAGTAGCTTCTGACCGGTTCGGGTGGATTTTCCGTGCTCGCTTCTTCTCGCACGATCGTCCACAACTGATCGTCCTTGACGGTAGTCGGCCGGTCGCCGAATCTCAAACGTCTGTTCGAGCGTGTCGGGGGAAGTGTGCGTGGCGACCGTGTAAGAATCGCTCAGGTGTTCGAGCGAGCGGATGCTCGCGCCTGGGAGGTTGACATGGCCGACCCCGATCTGGCCGACCCCGATCCGGCCAACGCTGATCCGGCCGACCCTGATCTTTCCCGCGCCGGTCTGGCTGATGCCGACGTGACCGACGTTGCCATTGTCGATATCGCCATTGTCGATGTTGCTGCGGCCGATCGTGACCTTCGGCCGGCCGCTGGCGACGTTGGCCTGGCTGCCGGCGATGTTGACATCGCGGATGGCGACAGGGCGCTCGGCGGGGGAGCCGGTCCCAAGTGCCGGGTGTTCCGCGTCGGCGCGGCGCGGCGGTCCGCGGCCGTCGGAGGAGGTGCGCCGGCGGCGGGCGGCCGTGGTGGTCGCGCGCGTCCGCGTCCTCGTGCTCGCCGTGGTGCGGCGGTCAGCGGGGTCGTGGTGCGCGGCCAGGCGGTGCGGGGCAGGGCCGTGCGTGGCGGTGATCGGCGGCCGGCGCATCGCTCGGCCCCTTCTCGTTGTCTCGGCAGTGGTCCTTCGCCTGCGGCGGGCCCGTGCGGCGCACAGTCGTCCTCGGCGGCGGTCGAGTGCGTCGAGGCCCAGGTCATCGAGATGCCCGGGCTGGAATGGCGTGCCCGCGCCGTCGGGTACGCGTTGCCGCCGCCCGGCGACCAGAGACTACGGACGAGACCACGGCGCCGGTGGCCGAGTCTGCGGCGCAGCTCGTCCCCGAGCTCGCGAGCCCTGTCCCCGGGCGCGCAACGGCCCCGCCCGGGCTCGCGACGCCACCCGCGGCAACAGCCGCCGCTGAGGCTGACCCGGCGGGGCAGGCTCGTGTTCGCGGCGCTCGCGTGCCTGTCCGGCGCGCTGGTGCTCTCGCTGGCGTTGGTCACCGCGTCGCAGGCGTTCACGGCCACCCCGGTGGACTGTCAGGCCCACGTGGTGCGCCAGGGCGAGACGCTCTGGGAGGTGGCACGCGGGATCGACCCCGAGGCCGACACCCGTGCGGTTGTTCGTCGGCTCATGTCCCTGAACGATCTGCCCACCGCGGATCTCGTTCCCGGCCAGCCGCTCTGCCTGCCCTGACGGTGGCCCGCCCGACGGCCGGCCGCCGGGCGGGACCCGCTGCCGATCAAGTGGTGGCGGCCCCGCGGCAGCGACACGCCGGAGGAGGAGGGGCGGTGTCGGACCTGTCGGGTGCGTGCGCTACGGTGAACACAACATCTTGTAGTTACAGCACCGTAAGTCATCCACAGGTTGTGCATCGATATCCACAGGTTGTCAGTTGGCCACCCCCGGAGGGTGGTCGGCCGGTGGCATGTGGGCACCTGCTGGGGCGTGCTCCGCGTGTGGCAGCCAGGCCGCCCGGAGCGGAGAGGAGTGTGCCGTGCGCTGTCCCTTCTGCCGCCATTCCGACAGCCGTGTCGTTGACAGCAGGGAGGCCGAGGAAGGCGCCGCGATCCGGCGGCGCAGAGCCTGCTCGGAGTGTGGGCGCCGGTTCACGACGATGGAGGAAGCTTCGTTGCGGGTGCGCAAGCGTAGCGGTGCCACCGAGCCGTTCAGCCGCGCCAAGGTGATCGTGGGCGTGCGCAAGGCCTGCCAGGGGCGCCCGGTCCGGTCGGACGATCTCGCCCTGCTGGCCGAGCGGGTCGAGGAGACGGTGCGTTCCTCCGGCTCCGCGGAGGTGGCTGCCGAGGACGTCGGCCGGGCGATACTCGGCCCGCTCCGGGAGCTGGACGAGGTCGCCTACCTTCGGTTCGCCTCGGTCTATCTGGCCTTCGAGTCGCTCGCCGACTTCGAGGTGGCGATCGCGGCACTTCGTGCCGACGCGGGGCAGAGCTCCGAAGCCGGTGGCACCCCGCTGGCGGAGTCGTCCCGGGCCGCCGGCCCGGAGCTGGGCGCCGCCGGGCTCACCCGCGGGCCGCACCTCGCCGCCGCGCCGGGCCTGCGCGCGGCCGCCGGCCCCTGAGCCGCCGCGGGCCCCTGAGCCAGGGCCGGGTGCGGCCTCGGCCAGGCCAGGCCGGGTGTGGGGCGGCCCAGGAAATCGGGGCATCCCCGGCACCGGGCGTATCACTGACAACCGCACCGGCAACCGCACCGCTCTTAACCACCGCGGACTGACCACCGCGACTGACCACAGCATCGTGATCGCGCCCTGACCGCCGCGCCACGTCGCTCCACCACCGCCACGAACCACCGCATTCGGCGGTCGCCTGCGCCACCACAGCCGTCACCGCATCGCGCACCGACGGCGTGGTCGCCTGCGCTGCCACAGATCCCAAAGCACGTCGGACCGATCAGCAACGAGGCTGATCCGGTCATTTCGGCGTGCCATCCAACGGCGGGGCCACCTGCCCGGCGAGCGCCGAGCCCGCTGTGGACCGGGCTCATYGGGCAGGTAACCCCGGCCGCCATTGTTGAACCTGTCGAAAGCGAACACGAGGAGTGCCATGACCGAGACCCGCGGCAAGGGCAGCAGATCGGCCGCGAAGGTGGCTGGCCTGAAGATCCGGCGGGTTCGAACCACGCCCGGCGTCCACCCCTACGACGAGGTGGAGTGGGAGACCCGGGACGTCGTCATGACGAACTGGCGTGACGGTTCAGTCAACTTCGAGCAGCGCGGGGTGGAGTTCCCGGCCGCCTGGTCGGTGAACGCCTCCAACATCGTTGCCAGCAAGTACTTCCGCGGCGCGCTCGGCTCGGCCGAGCGCGAGTCGTCGCTGCGCCAGCTCATCGACCGGGTCGTGCACCGCTACACAGTGGCCGGCCGCGAGAACGGCTACTTCGCCTCCGAGGACGACGCCGAGGCCTTCGAGCACGAGCTCACCTGGATGCTGCTGCACCAGGTGTTCAGCTTCAACTCCCCGGTCTGGTTCAACGTCGGGACCTCGGCGCCCCAACAGGTCTCGGCCTGCTTCATCCTCGCCGTCGACGACACCATGGAGTCGATTCTCAACTGGTACCGGGAGGAGGGGCTGATCTTCAAGGGCGGGTCCGGTGCCGGCCTGAACCTCTCCCGGATCCGGTCGTCGAAGGAACTGCTCTCCTCCGGCGGAACGGCGTCCGGCCCGGTCAGCTTCATGCGTGGCGCCGACGCCTCGGCAGGCACCATCAAGTCGGGCGGCGCGACCCGCCGTGCCGCGAAGATGGTCGTGCTCGACGTCGACCACCCCGACATCGTCGAGTTCGTGGAGACGAAGGCACGGGAGGAAGACAAGATCCGTGCCCTGCGTGACGCCGGGTTCGACATGGATCTCGGCGGCCGTGACATCGCCTCGGTGCAGTACCAGAACGCCAACAACTCGGTCCGGGTGAACGACGAGTTCATGCGGGCCGTCGTCGACGGGACGTCCTTCGACCTGCGTGCCCGGCTGGACAACCGGGTGATCGAGTCGGTGGACGCCAAGGGGCTGTTCACCACGATCGCCCAGGCGGCCTGGGAATGCGCCGACCCGGGCATCCAGTACGACGGGACGATCAACGACTGGCACACCTGCCCGGAGTCCGGGCGGATCTCCGCGTCGAACCCGTGCTCGGAGTACGTCCACCTGGACAACTCCAGCTGCAACCTGGCGTCGCTGAACCTGATGAAGTTCCTGCGGCCGGATCGCACCTTCGACGCCGAGGCGTTCGTCGCGTCGGTCGAGCTGATCATCACCGCGATGGACATCTCGATCTGCTTCGCGGACTTCCCGACCCCCGAGATCACCACGGTGACCCGGGCCTACCGCCAGCTCGGCATCGGCTACGCCAACCTGGGCGCGCTGCTCATGGCGAGCGCCCGGGCCTACGACTCCGAGGGCGGGCGCTCGCTCGCCGCGGCGATCACCTCGCTGATGACGGCGACGGCCTACCGCCGCTCGGCGGAGCTCGCCGGAACCGTCGGGGCGTACGACGGCTTCGCCCGCAACGCCGACGCGCACCGCCGCGTCGTGCGCAAGCACGCGGCGGCGAACGACGCGGTCCGCACCGTCCACGCCGAGGACGCCCGGCTGATCGCGGCCGCCTCGAAGGAGTGGGAGCGGGCGCTGTCGGTGGGGGAGAAGAGCGGATGGCGTAACGCGCAGGTCAGCCTGCTCGCCCCGACCGGGACCATCGGGCTGGCGATGGACTGCGACACCACCGGGATCGAGCCCGACCTGGCCCTGGTGAAGATGAAGAAGCTGGTCGGCGGCGCCAGCATGAAGATCGTGAACCAGACGGTGCCAGCGGCGCTGCGGGCGCTGGGCTACCCGGAGGAGACGACCGAGGCGATCGTCGAGTTCATCGCCGAGCACGGCCATGTCGTCGACGCCCCCGGCCTGCGTCCGGAGCACTACGAGGTCTTCGACTGCGCGATCGGCGACCGCGCGATCAGCCCTATGGGGCATGTCCGGATGATGGCGGCGGTCCAGCCGTTCCTGTCCGGTGCGATCTCCAAGACGGTGAACATGCCGTCCACTGCCACGGTCGCCGACGTCGAGGAGATCTACCTCGAAGGCTGGCGGCTCGGGCTCAAGGCGCTGGCGATCTACCGGGACAACTGCAAGGTCGGCCAGCCGCTGACCGATGTGAAGGGCGCGAAGCGGGACGCCGAGGCGGCCGCCGCCGCAGCCGGCACCGCCGACGCCGCGCTCGCGGGTGCCGCGGCCGCGGCCACCACCGGGGTCACCGCGGCCGGGCTCCCGCAGTGGCCCGCCGGCCCCGGGGAACACCGCCCGGTCCGGCGCCGGCTGCCCAAGAAGCGCCCGTCGCAGACCGTCTCGTTCACCGTCGGCGGTGCCGAGGGCTACATGACCGCCGGGTCGTACCCGGATGACGGCCTCGGCGAGGTCTTCATCAAGATGTCGAAGCAGGGCTCGACGCTCGCCGGCGTGATGGACGCCTTCTCCATCGCGATCTCCATCGCGCTGCAGTACGGCGTCCCGCTGGAGGCGTACGTCAGCAAGTTCATCAACATGCGCTTCGACCCCGCCGGCATGACCGACGACCCGGACGTGCGCATCGCCCAGTCGATCATGGACTACCTGTTCCGCCGGCTGGCGCTGGACTACCTGACCGAGGAACAGCGCGAGGAGCTCGGCATCCTCTCCGCCTCCGAGCGGACCAGGAAGCTGTCCGAGCAGTCCGGTGGCCCGGCAGCCGGCCCGGCGGAACCCGAGGTCGACATCGAGGCGCTGCGGACGTCCGCGCCGGTGGAGGGTGACGCAACGGCCGCCACCGGTGTCGGCACCGGTGGCGGTGGCGCCGATCGCGCCGCACGCAACGGGGTGGCCCCGTCGGCCGGAGTGGGCGGCCTCACCGGCCCGGCCGCGGGTGCAGGTCCGGAGCTGGTGGCGCGTGAGCTCCGCGTGGCCATGCCGGGCGGCTCGCTCACCGCGCAGACCGCCGTCGACGCCCCGCTGTGCTTCACCTGCGGGGTGAACATGCGCCCGGCCGGCAGCTGCTACGTCTGCGAGCAGTGCGGCTCCACCAGCGGCTGCAGCTGACACCGAGCGCTGGTACGGCAGAGCACCGGCGCGGCAGGGCGGGGGTGGCGAGCGAGTCCGCCTCGCTGCCCCCACCCTGCCCGAGACCTCAGATCCGTCCCGAAGGTTTTGGCGAGTGGCGCTGCCGCGAGTTCTCAACTACGAATCCGTCGGGCCTCCGGCCACGGAATCCGCGGCACTTCTGGCACGGATTCCGCGGGCTTCCTGTCACGGATTCGTCGTGCTGTCCGTGCTGGTCAGGGCCACCTGTGGGTGGGTGGCGAGAATGTCGATGAGCAGGGCCGACGTCCAGGAGAAGCGGTTGCTGCCGGCGCCGGAGCCGTCCAGCGGCGAGTAGTACTCGAACATCGATCCGGACGCGCGGATCACCTCGACGGTGTTCGCGCGGATCGCGTCGGCGGCCTCCCGGCGGCCGTAGCGGTCGAGCCCGTCGGCGATCAGCCAGTTCATGTTGACCCAGACCGGGCCCTGCCAGTAGCAGCGGGGCAGGAAGGCCGGGTCGTCGGTCGGGACGCTGGCGATGCCGTACTTCGCCCAGTACCGCGGCGACAGGAGGGTCTTGACCAGGCCGTCGACCTGGTCGTCCGGGACGACGCCGGCGTAGAGCGGCAGGAAGCTCGCGATGGTGGGGTGGTGCAGGAGCTCGCCGGTGCGGAAGTCCCGGCTGAAGTAGAGACCGTCCGACCACAGTTCACCCATGGCCGCGCGGCTGCGCCGCATCGACCGGGAGAGCCAGCGGGGGATGGGGATGCCCGCCTCGTCGGCGATCGTCACGAGGTGCTCGTTCGCGCGGATCAGGATCGCGTTGAAGGCGACGTCCTGAACCAGCGGGACGAAGGTGTCCCGGATGGTGCGGAAGTCGTAGCGGCTGCGGCGCAGCTCGCGGACGATCCGGTACAGCGTGAACAGGTCCGCGGAGGTCAGCCGCTCGTCCGGCGGCACCTCCTTGGAGTCGCGGCGCAGCGCGTCGAGCGCGTCGTCGCCGTTGATCCGGCGCAGCGCCCGCACGGTGCGCGGGGCGACCGGCTTGGTCATCTCCATCCAGGTCGGGGTGTTGTCCATGCCCGACTCCCAGGAGTGGACCAGCGCGACCAGCCCGCTGTCGTCGGGGTCGCGCTCGCGGTAGAGCCACTCGTGGAACCGGATCAGCCCGGGTGCCAGGCGCCGGTAGAAGTCGACCCGCTCGTCGCGGGTCATGGCCTCCCCGACCCGGACGGCCGCCTCGGCGATCATCGGTGGCTGGGTGACCCCGGTCGACTGGACCCCGCCCGCGGTGGTGCACACACGGTCGCAGCGCCAGCGCTGCGGGCCCGCATGGTAGTAGTCGGTCGTCTCCGCGAAGATCACGTGCGGGATCATGCCGCCCGGCCACTGGCCCCGCAGCAGGGAGAGCAGCTCGGCCGCGGCCCGGGCGGGGTCGAGGTGGCGCAGCCCGATGGCGATGAAGCAGCTGTCCCACAGCCACTGGTGTGGGTAGAGGGTCGGCGACGGACGGGTGATGTCACCGAGGTCGTTCGCGCGCAGGACGCCGACGGCCGTCTCGCGCAACGCGGCGAGGTCGGCCGGCAGCGGAATCTCGCCGGCTGGCGACGGCACGGGTGGTGCCGGCGGCGTGGCGGGCGCTGACGGTGCCGCGGGCACCGTTGTGCCGGCGGGAGACCCGGCGGCCTCGACAGTGGTGGGCATCACATCGACCGGGTCGGCCGGGCCGGCGGGGCGGGGGACGTCGACAGCGGGCACGGCACCGCTGCCGGCGGGGTCCGCCAGTGGCCGGTTGGGGCCTGCCGATCCCACCGTGGGGTGGTCGGCGGCACGGCCGGTCGGCGTCTCCGGCGGCGCCGCGGCAGGGGAGGCGCCACGCGCGGAGGCCGGCGTGATCGGGCTGGACGAGGACTGCGCGGGCATCGGGGAAACCGACATCGTGAGAGAGTAGCGGTTACACCCCGTGCTCGTCTGGTGGGGGTCCCCGGCGCGGCCAGGGGTGGTGGAAGAAGGTTGCGCGGGGGCTACCGGAGCGTTGCATCGGGCGCGTCGTTCGCCGATGAATCAGCAAAAACGCCAGGTTCCGGGCTCCTGTGGTGGGTGTGGGGTGGCGTGGGTGGCCGAGGCGCCCGGTGTGGTGGGGGGCTCGCCGCGCGGCGGGGGCGTGCACCACGAGTCGTTACAGAGAGTGATCATCGGTCTGACTGCGGGAAGATCTACGTCAGGGTCCGCCTCTGGCCGGCTGGTGCGCGCCGACTCTGCCGTGTGGGCGAAGAAGTCGCGGTTCGGTGGCGCAGCGGGGTGAGGGTCGATGCGGTCCGTGAGCGTCGCGAGTCGTTACCCGGAATACATCCGTCGGCGACGGCGGGCTGGTTGTCTGTGGATCGGCTCACGTCGTGCCGACGGCCGTGTGGTTCGGATGTGATCCGTCTCTCGCTGGTGGCGGCGCTCCGGATGGGTGAAGAGGCGCTCATGGGGGTACGGAGTCGGTCTGTCGGTGGCCTGATCGTCTCTCTGTGGCATCGGCGCAGCTGGTTGGATGGTGTTCGCGGGCGGAGGGCGTGCGTGGTGGACCCTCGTCGCGGCGCGCGGAAGGTGACGCCGATCTCTGGATCGAACTCCCGAAAGTGGTGTTACGGCGACGCTGCGTTGTGAACTGTCACTGACAGTCGAGGACTGACCGTGGAAGCCGCCGAGATAGTTGCTCGTTCTCACCACAGCGCGCGATCTGCCAGGTAGTCTTCGCGACAGCGGGTTCAGCGTCCCGAAGGCAGGGGTCTACACTTCTCTGTAGGCCCGGCGATCGCTGACGTCCGGCTGTGCCTGCACGGGAATGGTTGCGCCTCTTCGGTCGTTACCTCCACGTGCAAGGAAGTAGACGACCCACCCGCACCGACCATCGGATCTGCCACTGATGACGCTGCCTGCCCTGGAACTAGCCGAGCGCACCGACGAGTCACGCCCGCGTCCGCGGCGCCCCCGTCGCTCCGCTTCTCCTGTCCGTAACGCTCCAAGCCGCACGCTCGCCGCGGTCCCCGATGAGCTCGACGAGCTCGACGTCTCCGCTGTCGCCGAGCTCATCGCCCGTGGTCGCGAGACCGGGGAGCTCAGCCGTGCCGAGCTTCGCGAGGCCCTTGAGGCCGCTGATATCGGCGTCGAGCTGCTGCCCGCGCTGATCGCACGTCTCGGCGCCGCTGGAATCGACCTCGTCGAAGAGGAAGAGGAAAGCGAGCGCGCCCCGGCCGGCGCCACCACGCCTGGCCGGACCGTCGCCGACCACGCCGGCACGGCGGACCTCGTCCGCATGTACCTGCGCGAGATCGGCAAGGTTCCGCTGCTCAACGCCGCTCAGGAGGTCGAGCTCTCCAAGCGCGTCGAGGCGGGGCTGTTCGCCGAGCACAAGCTGGAGACCGACGAGGGCCTCGCTGAGGACCTCCGCCGTGACCTGCGCCTGCTCGTCACCGACGGCCAGGCCGCCAAGCAGCAGCTGGTCTCCGCCAACCTGCGCCTCGTGGTGTCGGTGGCGAAGAAGTACAGCGGCCGCGGCATGACCCTGCTGGACCTCGTCCAGGAGGGCAACCTGGGCCTCATCCGCGCGGTCGAGAAGTTCGACTACGCGAAGGGCTACAAGTTCTCGACCTACGCGACCTGGTGGATCCGCCAGGCCATCGGCCGCGCGCTGGCCGACCAGGCCCGGACGATCCGTATCCCGGTTCACGTGGTCGAGCAGATCAACAAGATCACCCGGCTGCAGCGCCAGCTCGTCTCGACCCTCGGCCGTGAGCCGACGGACGAGGAGCTCGCGTTCGAGCTGGACATGCCGATCGAGCAGGTCGTCGAGCTGCGCCGCTACGCGCAGGACACGGTGAGCCTGGAGACGTCCGTCGGTGACGACGGCGACTCCGTGCTCGGCGACTTCATCGAGGACTCGGATGCGACGTCGCCGGCCGACGCTGCGTCCTACGGCGCGATGCAGGACGAGATCGACAACGTCCTCGGCGCGCTGAACCCTCGTGAGCGCGAGGTCATGCGGCTGCGTTTCGGTCTCGCTGACGGAAAGCAGCACACGCTCGCCGAGGTCGGCAACCGGCTCGGGCTCACTCGTGAGCGCATTCGCCAGATCGAGCGGGACACGCTGCGCGAGCTGCGTAAGCCCGCCGTGGCCGGGAGGCTGCGCGAGTTCCTCGACTGACGAGCGGGCGGCTGGGCCGAGGTCGTCTGATGGGCGCCGGCAACGCGGGCCGGCGCCCATAGCACAGCCCGGAGCAGGGGCAGCCGTCCTCGCTCCGGTACGGGTGGTCGGAAGCCGGATCCTCGCCATGAGGATCCGGCTTTTCCTATTGGAAGCCGGCCTGTCGAAACCGGACCGGCGAGACGCCAGCCCGCCAGACGCCAGCCCGCCAGACGCCAGCCCGCCAGACGCCAGCCCGCCAGACGCCAGCCGGCCATGGACCGGTCCGTCAGCGGCCGGCGTGTCAGTAGCCTGCGCGGACGCCGGATGGCAGGAGCGTCGGGTACAGGACGTTGCCCACGGCGAAGGCCCCCGACGGCGTCAGGCGCGCGTACTCGTTCTGCGACCACCAGCCGGGGAATCGTGCCAGCCGGGTCTGGAAGAGCCACGATCCAGCTGGGTCGCCCCAGACGAACAGTGGCATCGACGGCATCGGCATGGTCACGACCAGCTCACCGTCGACGTCCGCCGGGCCCCTGGCCGGGTAGCCGGCCGGGTCGACCACGGCGACGGCGCAGCCCAGCGCCGCGCCGGCCTCACCGGCCCGCACCGGCGCGGTGGGCAGCGCCGCGATCGTGGGCGCGCCGAGGTCGCCACCGCCACTCATGGCGCTGAAGGCGACCGACGGGCTCACCGTCTCGTAGACCCATGCGGCCGCGTCCGGCGTGAACGGCGATCCGAAAGCCGCCACGGTGCGCAGCAGCGAGAGATCGGCGACGCTCGCCGGCACCAGCCCCGAGCCGTGGCACGCCTCGACGAACGAGGCGGGCAGGCCCAGGCAGGTCACCTCGACCGCCTCCGCGAGCCGCCACAGGATCGACAGGTCCGGCCGGGCCGGGCTGCCGTCGTACAGGACGATCGCCGACCCGGTGAGCAGACCGGAGACCAGGAGGTTCCACGTGGCCTCGCCGGTGGTGGCCAGCCAGCAGAAGCGGTCGTCCGGCCCGAGATCCAGGTGGAGCACCAGCGATTTCAGGTGCTCCAGCAGGATCCCGCCGTGCCCGTGGACGACGGGCTTCGCCACGCCGGTGTCCGGGGAGCTGAACTGGATCCACAGCGGCGCGTCGAACGGGAGCCGGGCCCAGGCCAGGTCCTCCGTCGCGGCGAGCAGGTCGTCCCAGGACGTCAGGGCCGGGGTCCGCGCCTGCGCCGCCCGGGTCAGGGCATCGGCCGCGAGGTAGGGAACCACCACCGTCGCGGCCAGATTGGGCAGGCGGCGGGCAAGGTCGGCCAGTGACTGCGCCGAGTCGAACACCTGGCCCTCGCGGGTGTACCCGTCGACGCCGATCAGCACCTTCGGCGTGATGGGGGCGAAACGGTCGGCGATGTCCGCCAGGCCGAGCTCGGGCGGGCAGCACGCCCACACCGCGCCGAGGCTCGCGGACGCCAGCATCGCGACCACGGCCTGCGCGCCGCTGGGCAGCACCGCGGCGACCCTGTCCCCGGGGCCGACACCGAGGCGGCGCAGGCCGGCGGCGGCCCGTGCGACCTGCCGTCGAAGCTCGTCCCAGCTGACGACGGTGGTCACGCCGTCCTCGCGGACGGCGATGATCGCGGGTGCGGGGCCGCGGCGGCTGAGCGCGTTCTCGGCGTAGTTGACGCGTGCGGAGGTGAACCAGCGGGCATCGGCCAGCCCGGTGCCGGTCAGCGCCGGGCCGTCGCCGCGGTCGCCCTCGACGGCGCAGAACTCCCAGACCGCCTCCCAGAAGGGGCCCGGTTGGGTGACCGACCAGCGGGCGAGCCCGGTCCGCTCGGCGAAGGACACGCCGTGGTCCTGTGCGAGCCACTCCTGGAAGCGGGTGACGGACGCCTCCGCGACGCGCTGGGCCGACGGCTCCCACAGCACGGTTCCCACCGGCGTGCGTGACGGTGCGGCGCGTGACGACGCCACGCGTGACGTTCCGGAGCCGGTGGCCGCGAAGTGGCCCGTGCCCGCGGGCGACTGATCGCGCGATTCGTCGTTTGCTGGACTTTCATCTCCCGCCACGTGATCTGACCCTAACGTGTCCTCGCCGGTCAATCGCCCGCGAGTCGACGAGCGGTCGTGCCGGAGAGCCACGGGAGTTACCGTCTTGTCGTGTGAGCGGGTCCGTGAACGTCCAGCCAGTGCAGTCGCGGTCGGTCGGGTCCCCGGAGGCTGACCGGGCCGCCGGGGACGGCGGCCCGGGCAACGGCACCCTCGTGGTCTGGGACCCGGGGATGCTCGACTACAACTTCGGCCCGGCCCATCCGCTGCATCCGGTCCGGCTGGCGCTGACCATGGAGCTGGCCACCGCGGCCGGCCTGCTGGAGGCACCCGGGCTCACCGTCGCCGCCGCCGGCATGGCCGCCGACGAGCTGATCGAGCTGGTACACGACCCCGACTACGTGGGTGCGGTCCGCGCGGCCTCGCCGGGCTCGGCGGCGGGCAGCCTGCTGGCGGCGCGGTACGGGCTCGGCACCGCGGACAATCCCGTCTTCGACCGGATGCACGCCGCCTCCGCCCTCATCACCGGCGGCACGCTGGCCGCGGCACGGGCGGTGTGGGAGGGCACCCACCGCCATGCGGTGTCCCTCGCGGGCGGCCTGCACCACGCGATGCGCGGTGCGGCGAGTGGGTTCTGCGTCTACAACGATCCGGCGATCGCGATCGCCTGGCTGCTGGCGGCCGGCGCCACCCGGGTCGCCTACGTCGACATCGACGTCCACCACGGTGACGGGGTGCAGGCCGCGTTCTACGACGATCCGCGGGTGCTGACCATCTCGCTGCACCAGAGCGGAATGTCGCTGTTCCCCGGGACCGGCTTCCCCCGGGAGGTCGGTGAGGGCAGTGCCGAGGGCACCGCGGTCAACGTCGCACTGCCGCCGGCCACGGGTGACGCCGGCTGGCTGCGGGCGTTCTCCGGGGTGGTGCCCGTCCTGCTGCGCGCGTTCCGGCCGCAGGTCCTGGTCACCCAGCACGGGTGCGACACGCACCTGCTCGACCCGCTCGCCGACCTGCGGCTGTCGCTGGACGGGCAGCGTGCCTCCTACGAGGCGCTGCACGCCCTGGCCCACGAGGTCTGCGAGGGCCGCTGGGTGGCCTGCGGCGGCGGCGGCTACGCCCTGGACGCCGTGGTTCCCCGGGCCTGGACCCAGCTGCTGGCGATCGCCTCGCACACCAACCTGGACGGGGCCCGGGCGCTGCCCGAGGAATGGGTGGCCGCGGCTCCGGCCAGGGTGCGGGCGGCGACCGGCCACACCTCGGTCGGCGCCGCCGGGATGCCGTCCACCTTCGGCGACGGCGCGTCGACGCGCTACCACCCCTGGGACGCCGGTGCCGGCGACCAGGATGATCCGCTCGACCGGGCGGTGGCCGCGACCCGCAACATGGTGCTGCCCCTGCACGGCCTCGACCCGCTCCGGGACCGTTGAGCGCCGCGCCGCCCGCCGCGGGGCCGCCACCGCCACCGCCACCATCACCGCAGCCGCCACCATCACCGCAGCCGCACGACTATCCGGCCCACTGGGAGGCCGATGTCATCCTCTCGGACGGTGGCACGGCGCACATCCGTCCGATCCGGCCGGCGGACGGGGAGCTGCTGCGCCCGTTCTGGTCCCGGCTGTCGACCCGGACGATCTACTTCCGGTACTTCAACGTCCGCCGCGGCCTCAGCGACGCCGACATCGCCCGGACGACCAACGTCGACCAGCGGGTCCGCGGCGCGCTGGTGGCGCTGATCGGTGGTGAGCTCGTCGGGCTCGCGCACTGGGAGCGTGGGCAGTCACCGGACGCCGGTCCCACCCCCGAGGCGGAGGTGGCGTTCCTGGTCGAGGACGCCCAGCAGGGCCGCGGGATCGGCTCCGTGCTGCTCGAGCACCTGGCCGCCGCCGCGGCCGAGCGGGGGGTGCGGCGCTTCGACGCCGACGTGCTCAGCGAGAACCAGCAGATGATCAGGGTTTTCCTGGACGCCGGTTACACGGTCTCGCGCGCCTGGGAGTCCGGGGCCGCCCACCTGTCGTTCGACATCGCGCCCACCACCCGCTCCGTCGATGTGATGCGAGCCAGGGAGCACCGGGCCGAGGCCGCGTCCGTGCACCGGCTGCTGCACCCACGGGCGGTGGCGGTGATCGGAGCCGGCCGCGACCGGGAATCGCTCGGCAACATCGTCCTGCGCAACCTGCTGGCGGGTGGGTTCGACGGCCCGGTCTACCCGGTGAACCCCGTGGCGGCGGCCACCGGCGGCGCCGTCGCCTCGGTGCGGGCGTACGCGTCGGTCGAGGACACGCCGCCGCCGGTCGATCTGGCGGTGCTGTGCGTGCCGCCGGGCGAGATCCCCGGAGTGGTCGCCTCCTGCGGCCGCCACGGTGTGCGCGGTCTGGTGGTCATGACCGACCAGCGCGACGACGAGGCGGACGCCCGGCTCGCTTCCGACGCCCGCGCCCGCGGCATGCGGGTGGTCGGCCCGGCGAGCCTGGGCCTGCAGAACGTCGCCGCCGGCCTGAACGCCTCGCTGGTGAACCAGCTGCCCGCACCCGGACGCATCGGCTGCTACTCCCAGTCCGGCCCGCTCGGCGGAGCGCTGCTGGAGGCGGCGGCCGCGCGCGGGCTGGGCTTCTCGGTCTTCGTCTCGGCGGGTGACCGCGCCGACGTCAGCGGTAACGACCTGCTCCAGTTCTGGAAAGCGGACACGTCGACCGGTGTCGCCCTCATGCACCTGGAGACCTTCGGCAACCCGCGCAAGTTCGCCCGGCTGGCCCGCTGGCTGGGCCGTGACACCCCGGTGGTCGTCGTCCTCTCCGAACGGACACCGCTGGACGAGGCGCTGCTGCGCCAGGCCGGGGTGATCGGCGTCGACCGGGTCTCCCAGGGGCTGGACGTCGCGCTGCTGCTCGCCACCTGCCCGCTGCCGGCGGGCAACCGGGTGGCGGTCGTCGGTGACTCACGGGCTCTGGTCCGGTTCACCGCCCGGGCGGCGGACGCGGCGGGGCTCGCGGTCGAGGAGGTGCTGCTGCCGGCCGGCAGCAGCACCGAGGCCTTCCGGGCCGCGCTGGTCTCCGCGGCCTCCCGGGCGGATGCGCTGATCACCGTCGCCGTCCGGCTGCCCACTTCGCTGCCGGGCCCGAACTCGGGCCCGAACTCGGGCCCGAACCCGGACCCGGCGCCGGCTGCTCTCGGTGCCGCCGCCGCGGCGAGGGCCGTCAGCGTGCCCGTCCTCGCCACCGTCCGGGGCTCGCGGGTGCCACCGGAGCTGTCCGGGCTCCCGGTCTATTTCACGCCCGAGGCCGCGGTCGGAGCGTTGCGCGGAGCGGTCGCCTACGCCGACTGGCGTGCCCTGCCCGCGGGGACCATCCCCACCACGCCGGTTCGGCGCGACGAGGCCCGGCGACTGACCGACGGTGTGACCGGCCGGCTCACCGCCGGCGCCGCGAGTGAGCTCCTCGACTGCTACGGCATCGACGTCGTCCCCAGCCAGGTCGTCCGGAATGCGGACGAAGCGGTGGAGGCGGCTGAGCTGTTCGGCTGGCCGGTGGCACTCAAGGCCCGCGCGAGCCGGTATCGGCACCGGCCGGAGCTGGGCGGGCAGCGCCTCGACCTGGCGGACCCGGCGGTGCTCCGGACGGCCTGGCGGTCACTGGTGGAGCGCGTCGGGCCGGACGGCCCGATCGTCGTGCAGCGGATGGTGCCGACCGGGGTGGCGGTGGTCCTCGGCGCCGAGGAGAACCCCCGCTTCGGGCCGTTGGTGTCCTTCGGCCTGGCGGGTGCGGCGACGGAGCTGCTCGGCGACCGGGTGCACCACATCCTCCCGCTGGCCGACGCCGACGCCGCTCGGCTGGTCCGGTCCGTGAAGGCGGCACCGTTGCTCTTCGGCTACCGCGGTGCCGCCCCCGTCGACGTCGCCGCGCTGGAGGACCTGCTGCTGCGGCTGGCGCGCCTGGTGGACGAGACCGGCGCGGTGCGGCGGCTGGCCCTGGAGCCCGTGATCGTCTCGGCGGACGGGGTAAGCGTGCTCTCCGCGGAGATCGTTCTCGCCCCGCCGATCCCGCGTGCCGACGCGGGCCCGCGTCGCTTCTGGCGGGCGGGTTCCCAGGGCGCGCCGGCGGGCGCCACGGCGGGTGCCACGGCGCTTGTCGCGGAGGCCGACACACAGCCCGGTTCGGCACAACGTGTCCCCACCGTCCACAATCGTCTGCCATGACCACGCCGTACCCTGCCCAGCCAACAGGCCGGCCGTCCGACGGCCCCGAGACGGGCGGCCGTGACGCCGTCGGTGACGAACCCGCTGGATCGGCTGGCCCGGGTCCGGTTCCGGGCCAGCCGGGCGGGGAGCGGGTGGGATCGCCCGTTGTCGGCTGGGACGACTTCGGCCGGGCTCTGGACGGCTGGAACGACCAGAGCAGCGAGAACGGCTGGTCGTCCTACCCGGACGTCACCGGTGCGCGGGCCGCCGTGGGTCAGCAGCGGACCCCGTCCGGCTGGGAGCCCCTCGTGGGGGATGACGACAGCGAGACCCGTGGGCCGCTGTCATCGGCGGGCTTCCCGCTGCCGGTGCCCGCACGGCCGCCGGTACCGCCGCCCACAGCGCCGCCGCCTACGATCCCGCCGCCGCCGACGGTGCCGCCGCCGACCACGGCGCCACCGGCCGCGCCGCTGTCAGGACCGCCGCTGTCCGGCCTGCCGCAGTCGGTTCCTCCGCTGTCAGATCCGCAGCCGCCCGTCCCGCAGCCGGCAGCGTCGTCGATGCCGCCGCCGACCGCCACGCCGCCACCGACCGCCACGCCTGGGCCTGGGCCGGGGATGCCTGGGCCGGGAGCGTTCGGGGCATCGGCCGCCGGCCCCGGCACGGACGGAGCCCTTCTCGCGGGAGAGCCCGGGTCGGGCTTCGCCGGCATCCCCGGCTTCCCGCTGACGCCTCCACCCGGCACGGGTGTGGCGCCACCGTCTGATTTCGGTACGTCCTGGCGCGGGCCGGCCCTCGAAAACAGCGCGGCGGCAGGTGGCGCGGGCGGCGGTCCCGGTGGTTTCGGTGGTTCCGGCGGTCCCGTGGGTCCGGGCAGCGCGGTCCCGGCCCTGTCCGCGACCGGTGCCGGCGCCGGCGCCGGCACCGAGCCTGGCTCGTCACCGCCGCTGCCCACCGATCTCGTCGGCCAGGCCCTGCGCGAGGCGCTGTTCGACCGGGCGCCCGTCGGGCTCGCCCTCTACGACACCTCCGGCCGGTATGTCCGGGTCAACGAGGTGCTGGCCAGCCTCAACGGCCGTTCCGCCGCCGAGCACCTCGGCCGCACGATGCCGGAGCTGCTCGGCGACATCGGCCTGGAGATGGACGTCCTGCTGGGGCGGGTCCTGCGGACCGGCGAACCGGTCACCGATCTTGAGATCGGGGTCGCCACGGGCGGTTCGGGGCCGAACCAGACCTGGCTGGCGAGCTGGTACCCGGCCACGGACCGGCTCGGCGCGCCCGCGGGAGCGGTCCTGGTCGCGATCGACGCGACCCGCGCCAAGGCCGCCCAGGCCGACCTCGGCCGGTCCGTGGCCCGGGAGCGTGCGCTGGCGGAGGCCACCGCCGCCGATGTCTTCCACGGCGGCCCGGACGGCGCGCTGGACACGGATCTGCCCCGCTGGCGTGCCATGACCGGCCAGTCGGGCGCCCAGACCGCCGGCTTCGGCTGGCTCGACGCGCTGCACCCGGACGACCGGGATCGGGTCCGCCGGGCCTGGCGCGCCGCGGTGGAGCGCCGGGAGCAGTTCGACGGCGAGTTCACCGTCCAGGACGTCCTCGGCGCCCCCCGGAAGATCACCGCGCGGCTGCTGCCGACGGCGGTGGACGGCCAGCAGGGCCAGCACGTCGAGTGGGTCGGCGTGTTCACGGACGTCACCGAGGCCCGGTCCGCCGCGGTGACGCGGGCGTCGGTCGCCGCCGCCGCGGACGAGGCGGCGTGGCGCCGGGAACAGTCCCGCCGCCTCACCACGGCGCTCGGCCGGGCGGTGACGGTCGACGACGTGGTCGCCGCCGTGGTCGAACACGGCGGTCGCGCCGCGCGTGCCATCAGCCGAGGGGTCGCCCTGATCGACTCCGCCGACGACCGGCTCCGGTTCGACGCCCTGGTCGGCGTCTCGGCGGAGTACGCCGCGCACTGGTCGGAGGTCTCGCTCGGCGCGATCCACCCGCTGGCCGAGGTGGTCCGCGGCCGGCGGCCGATCTTCCTGGGCAGCCGGGACGAGCTGAGCGCGCGCTGGCCCGTCGCGGAACTGCTCGGCGCGGTCGAGTCCGGTCCGGAGCACAGCTGGGCCCTGCTGCCGCTGGTGACGACGGACGCGCCGTTCGGCGTGCTGCATCTGGGGTTTCCCGACCCACGCGAGTTCGGCGGCGACGACCAGGACTTTCTGCTGACGCTGGCTGAACAGACCGCGCAGGCGCTGGAGCGCGCGACCCTGTTCGAGCGGCTCGCGGCCGAGGCGGCCGGGCGGCGGGTCGCCCGTGAGGAGGCCGAGGCGGAGCTCGCCGCGGCGCGGCTGGCCGCCGAGGCCCACCAGGCGGTCGCCGACGGGGCGCTGCGGCGGCTCGAGGTGCTCGCGCAGGCCAGCACCGCGGTGGCCGCGGCCGCGGACGCCGACCGGGCGCTGGCCGCGCTGGCCTCGGTCGTGGTCGGCGAGATCGCCGACGTCTGCCTGATCTACCTGAACCCCACGGTGGACGACCTGGAAGCGGCGGACGCGACCGCGGGTGTGCGCCTGGTGGCCGCCGCGGTCAGGAACGGCCTGACCGCCGCGCCGCTGCCCGGTGGACCCGCGCTAGTGCTGCCCACGACCGGCCCGCTGGCCGCTGCCGCCGACGGCGACGATGACGGCGACGGTTCGCCTGGCCGGACCGTGCCCGTCCTGTTGTCCCTGGGGGAGGGCACGGCGCTGCCTGGCGAGCCGACGTCCACAGGCCTGGCGCCCTTCCTGGACGGGGCTCTGGCCCCGGACCTGGCCCGCTGGGTACGCGACGCCGAGGGCCACAGCGCCGCCGCGATCCCGATCATGCGGCGTGGACGTCCCGCCGGGGTCATGGTGATGATCGCGGCCGGTGAGCGGGCCGCGTTCACCAAGGACGACCTGACGTTCCTCACCGAGATCGCGGCCCACACCGCACCGGCGCTGGAACGCGCCCAGGCCGGTGGCCGGGCCGGTGGCGAGGCCCGTGCGCTCCAGACCGCCCTGCTGCCGCGGATGCCCGTCGTGGCCGGCCTGGAGCTGGCGGCCCGGTATGTCCCCGCCGGGGATGCGGACGAGGTCGGCGGTGACTGGTTCGACGCCATCGACCTGGGCGCCGGCCGGGTGGCCCTGGTCATCGGGGACGTCATGGGCCGCGGCCTGCGCGCCGCGGCGCTGATGGGGCAGCTTCGCAGCGCGGTGCGCACCTGCGCCCGGCTGGACCTGCCGCCCGTGGAGGTCCTCACCCAGCTCGACCGGCTCGTCGCCGACCTCGGCGAGGATCTGATCGCCACCTGCATCTACGCCGTGCTCGAGATCGAGACCGGCCAGCTCACCCTGGCCAGCGCGGGACATCCGCCGCCGCTGGTGGTCGCTCCGAACGGGCTGGTGTCGCGCCTGTACATGGCGGTCGCGACGCCACTCGGGCTGGCCCGCGACGCGATGACCGAATACACCGTGCAGCTGGGTCCCGGTGCGCTGCTCGCCCTGTTCACCGACGGGCTGGTCCGGGGGCGGTCCACCGACATCGACGCGGGCGTGTCGAACCTGGCCGCCGTGCTCGCCCGCCCGGCCGAGGACTGGGACGGCCGGCTCGACCTGCTTGCCCGGGCCGCCTGCGCGGCCGGGTCGCGGGCGGGCGGTGCTCGTCCGGACGGTCCGGGCCCGGGTTCGGGCCCGGCGCCCGCACCGGCGTCAGCCTCAGCGTCAGCGTCGGGGCCGGGTGACGATGTGGCCCTGCTGTTGGCCAGGCTGCCCGAGGCGGGCCCGGCGGTGGATCCACTGGACGTCACCGTCGATCCGGCCGGCGGTCTCAGCCAGGTTCGGGCACACGTCCGGGTCGCCATGGAGAACGCCCTGGTCGCGCCCGCGGTGATCGACACCGTCGTGCTCGTGCTGTCCGAGCTCGTCGGCAACGCGCTGGTGCACGGCCGGTCGCCGCTTTCGGCGCGGGTCCGACGGATGGGGATCGCGGGCGGGGCCGCGGGCGCTGGTGGCGGAAGCTCGCGGCGGTTGCTGATCGAGGTCACCGACGCCGGCGGACGGATGCCGCGCCGGCGGCACGCCAGCCCGGACGACGAGGCGGGCCGCGGGCTCGACCTGGTCGGGCGGCTCGCCGTGCGCTGGGGTACGCGCCCGTTGCCCGAAGGCAAGCTGGTGTGGGCGGAGATCGATCCGGACGACCTCTGATCGTCCGGGCCTTCGGCGGCCGGCCATCGAGAGGGCGCAGGCGGGCTTTCTCGCGGCCGGGCCGTCGGATCCCACGCCGCCTCGCGTAACGTGAGCGTCATGCCGGAAGCGGTGCTGCGCCTAGAGAACGTCACGGTCAGGCGCGATGGGGTACACCTGTTGCGGAACGTGAACTGGGTGGTGAACCAGGGCGAGCGCTGGGTGCTGCTCGGTCCGAACGGCGCGGGTAAGACGACGCTTCTTCAGATCGCCTCGTCCCGGCTGTTCCCGACCTCCGGCGAGGTTGATCTTCTCGGCGAGCGGATGGGCCGGGTCAATCTGCAGGACATTCGCTACCGGGTCGGAGTCGTCAGCCCGGTTCTCAGCGACAAGCCCCCGCACTACGAGCGGGTGCTCGACGCGGTGGTCACCGCGGGCTGGTCGGTGCTCGGGCGTGGCCGCGAGGAGTACGACGAGGTCGACCTGAAGCGGGCGGCGGATCTGCTGAGCCAGTTCGGTTGCCGGAGCCTGGCCGAGCGGAGCTTCGGCACGCTCTCCGAGGGAGAGCGTAAGCGCGTCCAGATCGCCCGCGCGCTGATGACCGACCCCGAGCTGCTGCTGCTGGACGAGCCGGCCAGCGGCCTCGACCTCGGCGCCCGGGAGGCGCTGCTGCGGCGGCTCACCCGCTTCGCGGCCGATCCCGGTGCCCCGGTCACGGTCCTTGTCAGCCATCACGTGGAGGAGATCCCCGTCGGGGTCACCCACGCGCTGCTGTTGCGCCGCGGCGAGGTTCTCGCGGCCGGCCCGGCGGCCGAGGTCCTGGTCTCCGAGCATCTGTCGGCCTGTTTCGGGCTTCCCCTGGAGGTGACGGCCACGGCGGGCCGGTACTCGGCTCGACTGGCCGCTCCGGGGCCACGGCGACCGTCTGCTTCGGTCTCAGCCTGATCTCCGGTCTCGACTCGGCCGGCGGTTTCGGTCCGGCCGGTCCGGCCGGACCGGCGCGGGCCTGACCCGCATCGGATGCCGGCCGCGGCACTGGCAGCACCTGGCCTGATGCGGCGGCCGGGCGGGGATTCCCGCACCGGGCCCACCATCCTGGGTGGCTTCGTAGCGGCGGCCTCGTGGTGAGTGGCTTCGTGGTGAGTGGCTTCGTGCACGGGGAACACAACCGGTGGGTGCCCGTGCAGGCGCGGTGGCGGTGGCGGGCCGTCGGTCCCGTGCCGGTGTTCGGGCCGGCTGGGGGCCTCGGGATCCCGTACCGGATGTGGCCCGGCCCGATGGCGAGGGGCCGGGCGCCTGGGCGAGCGGCTCAGAGCGTCTGTGCGGCGCGACGCGGCGAATCCGGGGTTTCATTTACCCTCTCGCCTTTCGAAGGCTTGTCTGACCCGCTGAGGCGGCCCGCTGGCTCTCGTGCGGGCAGGCGTGCCGGTCGGCCACGGAGCGCGGTCCCGCCGGCGGTGTCGGAACGCCCGACGGACCGTCATCTGGCCGGCCGAATGCCTGACGGGTGAGAGCCTGACGAGTGGGTGGCGGAGGGCCGAGAGCCTGACAGCCCGAGCGCCTGACAGCGATGTGCCTGACAGCGATGTGCCTGATGGCCGAGCGCCTGACAGCGATGTGCCTGACAGCCGAGCGGAGCAGGGTCGAACCACGGATGGCGCGAGGGCTATTGGTTCGGTGGCCGGAACTTGTCGGCTGCCGGGGCCGTGCCGGGTGGGTGTGATTCCCCGCATAGTGATTTCCGGCATACTCATGGTGATTTACGGCATATAGGTGTACTGGCCCCGTCAAGGACATCCCGGAGCCAGCCAGAGCCCACCACCCGTGCGCCCAGCGCGCGAACGCGATCTCGCAGTGCCTGGTCCGATGTCACGACCAGAGTCGGCGGTGGCGTGGTGCGTACCGCTTCCACGATCGTGTCGTCCCCACTGGCCGGTGCATGGATCACCAGGAGCCGTGGGGGTTCCACGCTCATTCTCGGTAACGGTGACTTCAGTTCCGGTGCTGCTGCCGGTGTCCGGTCTTCCCGGTCGTCGGCGGAGATTTCGCTCGTACCGGCCGCGGTTGGTGCGAACTTAGCCATGGTCGGCCCGGCCGGTACACCGGCCCGGGCGGCTCCCTCGAGAACAAGAAGCACCTGTGACGGTCGATCCGCCGGAGTGCGGAGTCCATCCGGCCGGCTGAGCAGGGTGAGAATGTCCCTGTGTAGTCGCCCGGCGGCGGCGGCGCGATCCCGCCACCAGCCGTCTGGTCGTGTGCCAATCACGTTCGCCGCGTCGACGACCCAGGTGAGCCGGTAGTCCATGCCAGTCGGGCGCATAGCGTCAGGAGCGGAATCCGGCGTACTCATCCGGCGCCGCGGGTCGGCTTTGGCAAACACGACGGTGGGTTCACGGGCCCGGGCTTGACCAAAGACGCCGCTGTGCGGGTGGCCTCGTTTGCCGGGCAATCGAACGGTCCGGCGGCGTACGAAGCCTGCTGCCCGTCCGCGTACCGGTGTCTCGGTGCCGAGGCGGGTCGCTGGTGGGTTGCCGCGTGCCGTCGTCGGGACGTTCGTGGGTCGACGTTTCGAACCGGAAGGTGTGATTCGAAGAACATGATCATCTCTCTATCATGTCGATGTCGATCCACTCCTTTGGGCTGCGTCGAGCACCCACCTCGAGCCAGCGACTTGCGCCATCGTCACGGTTGCCTCGCGAGTCTGACGAACCAGGCGTGACAGTTCACGGTGTTCTCGTGGTAATACTAGACCCGTAAGTTCTGCGGTCCGCTGACCTGAAGGAGAGTGGCATGGCCCAGAAGACCATCGTCTCGTTGATTGACGATCTCAGCGGAGAAGAGGCCGACGAGACAGTCCGGTTCGGACTGGACGGCGCACAGTATGAGATCGACCTGTCGGAGAAGAACGCCACGAAGTTGCGGGAGTCGCTGGCGCCGTTCGTCACCGCCGCTCGTCGTTCCGGCGGGCGTGCTGCCAGTGGCCGGCGTGGCGCCCGCGCCGCTTCGCGGCGTACCGGTGGAACCGACCGCACCGCCGACATTCGTGAGTGGGCGCGCAGCAACGGCTACACGGTGAGTGACCGTGGGCGTATCGCGTCGAACATCGTTGAGGCGTACGACAAGGCTCACTGAGCCAGGTCCCACTGCTTTACGGGTCGACGTGTCGAGTCATCGACCCAGGTACTACCCGAGCACAACCCTGATAGTTGGTGTGGGTCTCCTCGGGCCGGCGGCCGAAGAAGACGTGATCATGTTTCGCGTCCTGGTTCCTGCCCATCGAGCGGTCGATGGGCAGGAACCAGACCACGTTGTGTCGATTGCCGGCCGGTGGCCGTACTGCGGCCGGGGGCGACCAAATGGGCGGCCGGCCGGCTGGATCCCCGTGGTTTCAGTGCCTGACGGCTTCGCCGGCCATCCACTTTTCGACATCGTCGGCCGAACGCGGGAGCGCGGCCGACATGTTCCGACTTCCCTGTGACGTCACCAGGATGTCGTCCTCTATCCGGACGCCGATCCCACGAAGCTCCGGTGGGACGGTGAGGTCATCGGGCTGGAAGTAGAGGCCCGGTTCGACGGTCAGCACCATCCCGGCCTCCAGCGCCGCATCCCGGTATGTCTCATCGCGTGCGTGCGCGCAGTCGTGCACATCCAGTCCGAGCATGTGTGACGTGGAGTGCAGCGTGTAGCGCCGATGCAGACCGGCACCCGGTGCCTTCGGATCCTCGCTGAGTGACTCGTCGGGCGTGACCGGAAGCAGCCCCCAGTCGTGCAGGGCCTGTGCGATCACCCGCATCGCCGCGCGGTGTGGATCGAGGAAGGCCGCACCTGGCCGGACCGCTGCTATTCCAGCCTGTTGTGCCTGGTAGACGATCTCATGGACCTGGCGCTGCAACGGGCTGAAGCGTCCGTTCACCGGCAGCGTCCGCGTCACATCCGCGGTGTACAGCGAGCGGCTCTCGACGCCCATGTCGAGAAGCGCCAGGTCACCGGGTCGCACGGGGCCGTCATCCCGCACCCAGTGCAGGGTTGTCGCGTGTGGTCCGCAGGCCACGATGGATCCGTAACCGACGTCGTTGCCGTCGACCCGGGCCCGCCGCCAGAAGGTTCCCTCCAGCCAACGCTCACCGTTGGGCAGTGTCGCCGCATAACCGAACTCGGTCACACACTCGGTGAAGCCGACAATGGTCGCGGCGACCGCCTCGTCCAGCCGCGCGATCTCGAAATCATCCTTGACCAGCCGAAGTTCGGACAGCGTCTGGGCGAACACGGCATCCCGGTCGACGGCCGTGCCGGGCGGCGCCCAGCGGCTCACCGCCCGATCAACTCGGCTGTCCAGCCCGCGCAGAACTCTCGTCCTTGCCGGAGAGAGCTGGGCGAGTGCTTCGGGCAGTTCCGGCAGCGGCCTGCATTCGATGTCGAGCGCGGCTGTGGTCTCCCGCACGCCTGGGCGAGGGCCGACCCATAGTTCGCCGTATCGGCGATCGGTGTAGAACGCGGAGCTGGACCGGTCGGAACGGTCGGCGAGATAGAGCACGGCGTCATGGTCACCGGCCGCGTTGGGATGCAGGATCAGGACGGCGTCCGGTTCGTGACAACCGGTGAGCCAGAAGAAGTCACTGCCTGGGCGAAACGGGTAATCGGTGTCGTTCGCCCGCACATGGAGCCCGCCGCTCGGTACGACGAGTGTGTCGGAGGGGAATCTTGTGGTGAGAAGCCCACGCCGCTTGGTGGTGTAGGGAGCACAGTCGTCACGCGGTGCGACGGTGGTGTCGACCGGTGCCCACCCGCTCGCCATGAAACGCCTGAAGGCCGCGTGGGGCGTCTCATCGTGTTTGGCCTGTCCGTTCCTGTCCGGTTCGTCCGCAGCTTGTTCATCCGTCGTCACACCGCCCGCGGCGGGCAGTGGTGCCTGTGGATCCGTGGCAATCTTCGCCGACTCCTGTGGCCGAGTTGTCCCGATGGTCGGCCGGGACGATTCCTGATCCTCCTCGCCCGGGTTTTCCGCGGACCCCGTTGCGGATGCGGCCGGTGCGGAGACACCCGTCGAAGACCGGACGGACGCCACTTCCGAGCCGCCCGAAGTGAGAGAGCTCCGTTGTGCGCTGTCCGCGGTCGGGCTGTCCTGCGACGGCGCCGCGGCGGGGTGTGAAGCTGGTGTTTGGTGGGACTGGGCGCTCATGCCGTTAACGGTAGGCCGATCGAGCCATGGTCGGGTAGCGGCGCTCGCTGTGGCGGACCCGGCCGGTTCGCGCCGCGGCTCATCTCGCACCGGATCTCGCCCAGATTTTGTCTGGATCCGTTAGCGATGATGATGCGTACTCATCGTGACAGCAGGAGCGTCCGGCGCGACGCTCGAGAGGCGGACCGATCCGCGATCCCACGGCCCGGCCACCGGCAAATGATCGCCGCAGTTCACGGGGAGTGGCGTCGGTTCGCAATCAGCCGTTCCGCACCCTGGCGCGCTGCGACGGACCGTGACTTCACGTCGCGGATCGTTGCCGACTTCGGTGTTCGGCCGGAGATGTTCGGTGGAAGAACTACCGGGGTGGTTGTGATAGGGGTCCAACCTGTGGGGGAGGGGTACGTCGCCTTCGGTTCGTGCCACGTCTCGGCACCGAATTCGGGTGGGGGTGCTCCGGCGCCGGGTAAACCGGTGCACCCGTGGGCGGAAGGGGCGCGGGCCTCGGCCGCGAGGGGCGGAGTATGGCGTTCATCACTTACCGCCTGTCGCGGTGAGGGTGCAAACCCGGCAGGTCGATCGTGGAAGACCAGGAGTTCCGTGTTATCGGCGCCACCGGTGCCCACCCGCGACGCGCGGTGTCCGCCGCCCGGTGGTAGCGACGATTGCGCCGGGTGGAAGGCACTGGTCGCGGCCCTCCAATTTCTAATCCTTTCAAGTCTGGTGGTATTCAGACCGCGTGATCGCCGCGACGGGCCGGACCCGGGTGGTCCGTCCATCGGCCGCGGCCACCACCAGGCGGCCGGGCTCCGCGACCGGCGTCCGCGACGTGGCTCCGCGAACGGCGTCCCCGGCCCGGCTCCGCGAACGGCGTCCCCGGCCCGACCGGTGGGCTCGGCGGGACGGCGTCGCCTGCCGGCCGAGCCCGAGCCGGTGTCGGTGTCGGTGTCGGCTGTCGGACGTCGGGCGGTATCGGCCGGATGCCGGCGGTTTGATGATGTCGACTGTCGAGTCGGGCAATCAGATGCCGGACAGAGATATCGGTAGAACCCTGCGGGTCGCCAGAACACAGGTAGAAAAGTGGTGGGCCGCTGTGGTGGTCCGCGTAGCCGTGCCGACCGAGGCTCGCGGCTGCCGCGGCGGCCGTGGGGATGTCGAGCGGCGTCGGCAGCGGCCAGCCTGGTGCGGCGTCGGATGAGATTCCGACGGCCTTCGGCGGTCGATCCAGCCGTTGGTTCGACGGGCAGGCGCTCGGCGGCAGGAGTCCGCCGGCTCCGTGGGGGCGACGTGGCTCGTCCCGGCGGGTGAACGAGGGGACGTGGCCGTGAGCTGGCCTCCGAACAATGACGATCCGGGCCACTGGGATCCGCGTGACCGTCGTCGCACGCCACCGGGCCGGGGGTCTGGCCGACCGCTGCCTCCGGAGTCCGGAGCACCCCGGCAGCCCGGAGCACCCCGGCAGCCCGGAGCACCTCGGCAGCCCGGAACACCCCGGCGCCCCCCGGCGCGCCAGCCCCGGCCCCAGGAGCGCCCGGCGGCCCCCGAGCGTGGTGGTCCACCTCGTCCGGGCCAGGCACGTCCCACTCCACCGCCCGCGGCGGGTTCCGCCCGGCGTGCGCCCGGAGCGGAGAACTGGCCTGCCGGTAGCTGGCCGCAGCGTGAGCCGAGGCCAGCTCCGAACGGGCCTGCCCGCCACGGCCCACCGGGTGGACCGAACAGGTCGGGTAGGCCGGGCGGGCCCCGCGACCCCTATGACTCCTACGAGCCCTATGGGCCCGCCCCCGCCCAGGAGGAGCAGCGCCGGCCGGCCAGTGGGCTGCGCCGCACCGTGACGGCGTGCGCGGCGCTCGTCTCGATCGTCCTTCTCCTGGGGGCGACCACCGGCTGGGCCGTGCTGCGGCACTACGACGGCAAGGTCGGGCGGGTGGAGCTGAAGTTCTCCGACGCCTCCGCGCGCCCGGCCGCGGCCGGGTCGGGCACCCAGAACATCCTTCTGGTCGGCTCTGACACCCGGGCCGGTACCGGGGGCGAGTTCGGGCAGACCGAAGGGCAACGATCGGACACCACGATCCTGGCTCATCTCGATGCCGACGGCTCGACGACCCTGCTGTCCTTTCCCCGGGACCTCTGGGTCCAGATTCCCGCCTACACCGACTCATCCGGTGTCGCGCACGAGGCGCAGAAGTCCAAGCTCAACGCGGCCTTCGCCTACGGCGGGCCGTCGCTGCTCATCCGCACCATCGAGACGCTCACCAACATCCGCGTCGATCACTACCTGCAGATCGACTTCGTGGGCTTCCAGGCGATGACGGACGCGCTCGGCGGCGTGACGGTCTGCGTGAAGGAGCTGTCGGCCGATCTGAAGGCGCGCGGCTTCAACAACCTGAGCGACCGGTACTCCGGCTGGCAGGGGCAGGTCGGCAGCAACACGCTCAACGGTGAGCAGGCCCTGGCGTTCGTCCGGCAGCGCTACGGCCTGCCGGAGGGCGACATCGACCGGATCCGTCGCCAGCAGCAGTTCCTCGGTGTGGTCTTCAGATCGGTCGCCTCGACCAGCACGCTGCTGAACCCGAAGAAGCTCCTGGATGTCGTCGACGCGGCCACCTCCGCCCTGACCCTGGATCAGAACACCTCGCTGGCCGACCTGCGCCTGCTGGCCATCCGGATGCAGGGGATCAGCAGCGGTGCGGTGACCTTCGCGACCGTGCCGGCCACCCCGGGGAGGGCGGGCGAGCAGTCGGTACTCCTGGCGAAGCCCGATGAGCTGGCGGAGCTGCTGGACAAGCTTGGCGGCTCCCCGCAGCGCAGCGCCGCGGCACCCCACACCGGCGACTCGACGACCACGTCCGCACGTGCGGTGAACTGGTCACCCGCCACGGCTGCCCACCCGGCCAGGACGGCCGGCCTCGTCACGCAGCTCGACGAGGGGGCTCCTGGCACCGTCACGTTGGCCCAGGCCGCGCCCGCGCCGGCGGAGGGAGCCGGCTGCACCTACTGAAGCCCGCGCGCACCTGCGCCTGCCCGCACCTGCGCCAGCCCCGCGCACCTGTGAAGCCCGCACCCGTGCTGACGTCCGCCCTGGCGAGAGCCGAGGCGGATGCCAGCACGCTAGCGCGGACGGGCCCGATGCTCACCGCCCCGGCGTGGGCGGGGCGGTCGTTCGTCCAGTGCGGCGTTCAGCTCCGCGCCGAGCAGTACCGCGAGCGCGGTGATGTAGAAGAACAGCAGCGCTGCGACCGGTGCCGCGAGCGAGCCGTAGACAAGCTCGTTGCTGAAGACCAGCTCCAGGTACATCCGAAGCAGATAGCTGCCCACCAGCCAGAGGAACAGCGCGAGGGCGGCGCCCGGCAGCGCCCGTCGCCAGGGGCGTCGCTGGGGCAGTGCGAGATGGTAGAGCGTCGTCAGCATGGCCAGCGCCACCACGCCGACCACGGGCCAGAAGACGTCCCGCAGCAGCTCGTCCACAGCTGGGTGCCGGCCGGCGTCGAGCAGGTCGGAGAGCAGGCTGGGCCCGAGTACCAGCGCGGGCAGCAGGATGACACCGGTCGCTACCTGGGCCATGAACAGCCACAGCGCGAGCAGTCGGCTGCGGACCGCGGAACGGAGGTCCCGCTGGCCGTAGGCGATCGTGATCGTGTTGACGAAGGTCGCCATGGCGGTGGACCCGGTCCACAAGGACAACAGGAAACCGATGGAGATGACGTCCGGGCGGCCGCGAGAGAGGATCTGGTCGATCGTCGGCCGGACCGTTCCGTCGACCACCGACGCGGTCAGCAGGTTGTCGGCACCGCCGAGGATGCTCTGCCGGACGTTGTCGACGGCGTCACCGCCGAGGACGTCGCCGAGGTAGCCGATCGCACCGAGCAGCGCGAGCAGCAGTGGTGGCATGGAGAGCAGCTGCCAGAAGCCCGCCTCGGCGGCGAGCCCGAGGACGCGGTGCCGCCACGCGTTGGCGACCGTCGCCCGGGCCAGTCGCAGCGCGCCCCAGGGAACCCAGGACCTCGGCTGCAGCAGCCGCCGGGCGAGGTCTCGCACGGCCTCGCCCCGATCCGGGCCATCCGACCGCGCGAACGCCCGGAACCAGGTGAGGGCGCGCAACGCCCGCCTTGCGGCGACCCGCGCGCTGGTCGACAGCGCACGGCTCGACAGAGCACGCAGCCCACCTTCCGGGGCAGCCAGGGTGCGGCCCGGCTCGTTCCCGGTGGTGGACACACACTTACCGTATGACTGCCCGGCTATGGCGCGGGCGAGGGCACCTGCGGGGCTCGGCAGCCGTCAGCGGCGGCTCGTACGCCCGGCCTGGCGGCCACGACACCAGGCCGGACGTGAGTCGGGGGCATGCCGTGCGATCACGGCATGCCCCCGGTTGCGTGATGTGTCAGGAGACACTCAGCTTTTCGGTCTCGTCGTGGTACTCGACCGCGACCGAGCGGAGCTTGGAGTCGTGCGACTTCGCGTGGTGGCGGCAGAACAGCAGGTCTCCGCCCCCAGGCAGAACGACCCGGACGTAGGCCTGTGCGCCGCACCTGTCGCAACGGTCGAGGTTGGTCAGCGTCGGCTTCGTGGTAGTCCCTGTCACACCTTCTCCAACTGTGTTGAGCGGCCAGACGTTCCGCCTGACCATGTGACGGTTTACTCACAGCCGGCTCTCTCGGCGTCGTTGCACCCAGAGCGGCTTCCGCCGCCGGTGCCCCGTGGTGGCGGACCGGTGGCGGACCTCGCCTTTGGTGCCCCCCCGCCGGTCAGGGCCGGCGAGCACCAAACACGATGTCGTCCCATGCTGGCACCGACTTGCGTCCGCGTCGACCGCCTGCGGGACGTTCGCTGCCACGACCTGTCCCGTTCTGGCGCCCACGATTACCCGCAGCAGTGGTCTGATTGCCCTTGGACGTCTTTGAGGTGCCGTCCGTGGCGTCTTCCGCACTGTCGGTATCCGCCGAGGTAGGCGCGCCTTCGGTCGCCGTTGCCGGTGCGGTGGCGGCCGCCTCGTCGAAGGCGGCGTCAGCGGCGGTGGCGGCGTCGGTGGCAGAGATGTCCACGGCGGCGTCTGCGGTGGAGCCTGAGCCCTGGGCCGCGCCGGCGTCAGCAGGCACCCGCTCGTCCGGAACGATGTCACCGGCTGGCGCGGTGCCGGCTGGCGCGGTGCCAGCGGCGCGTGCGGCCGATGTGGGCGTGCCGGTGGCGGAGGCCTGCGGCCGTCCGGTCGTGGCCCGGGCTGCCGGCGCCCGGCGGGCCCCTCCGGCCGCCGCGGCGGGGCGCCGCGCTGGCCGCCGACTCGCCCCGGCGTCGTGGGTCTCGGCGGCGGGCGCAGCGGCTGCAGGCGCGGTCGGGGCGGGTGCCACGGGCTCCGCGGGCGAGACCGCCGCCGGCGGCCGGGTGGCCGCGGCCGCGCGTCGCGGCGCTGCCGGCTCGTCCGCCGCCGCAGCCATGCTCGCGGCAGCGGCAGCGGGTTGGCCTGGCAGGCCCGCGTGTGGCGGCTCGCTGCCCGCCTCCCGGGCCGGGCCGGCCTCGCCGTCTGGGACGGTCTCGGCCGCGAGGCCGGCGTCGAATGCCGCCGCTGTGCCGTCGAAACCGTTGCCCTCGAAACCGTCGCGGTCGAGCCGCTCGTCCTCGAATCCGAGCCGTTCGTTCTCGAACTGTTCGCCGGCGGCGCCTTCGTTCCCGAATCCCTGGCGGTCGTCCGGCTCGGCCCAGCTCTGCGTAACCTCGCCGCCGACCGCCTCCGCCGGCTCACGGACCTGCGCGGGCCGGTGCGGCGTGATCCGGGCGGGACCGACCGAACCGGCCCGGTCGCTGACCGGAGCATCGTGGCCGGTGGGCACGCTGTGGTCGGCAGGAGCATGGCTGTCGACCGGAGCGTGGTGTTCGACCGGAGTGTGGTGTTCGACCGGCGACACCTCGTCGGATCCCGCGACCGCACGGTCGCGGGATCCGAACCTGCCCGTCGGCGGCGTCGTGCGCCGGCCGGCTGCCTGCCGGCTGGGGACGCCGGGCAGCCCACCGGGGCCTCCGGGCCACGGGGTGGCGGCCGCGCGGCGCGAGGCGGGTGCTGGGCGGCTCGGCGCGGAGGGCGCGGCGGGGGTGCTGGATGGGGCCGAGAACTCGTCGGAGGCGCTGGCAGCGGGGCCGGTACCGGCGAGGTATCTGCCTGCGGCGCGTTCCCTCCTGGATCCGTCGGCGGGGACGCGTCGTTCCGGCGCCGCGCCGGTTTCCGTGGTGGGGCGCAGCCCGCCGTTGCGGCCAGCGCCGATCCGGGTCGGCCCGGTGTGCTCGGGCGACCTGGAACGGGGGGCGCCGTGGCCGGAGTTGCCGCCGCGGTCGGGCGCATAGCCGGTGGGCCGGTATCCGTCCGCGTCGCCATCGGCCTCGTGGCCGGTGCGGTACCCACGGGCCTCGTTGCCGGTGGTCTCGTACCCGGTGGTGTCGTATCGGCCGGTGCCGTAGCCGTTGGCCTCGTAGCCCGTGGCGTCGTAGCCGTTGGCGTCGTTGCCGTACCCGGCCTCGGGCCCCGGCCGACCGGGCGCGGCCGGGGCGTAGCCGGCCCGCTCGTAGTCGTTGGCCTCCCGGCCGGCGGTGGTCGCCGGGACGGATGCGCTGGCCGTGGCCGGCCCGGGCACGGCCGGGGTGAATCCGTCGCCGTCAGGCTGCGGTGAGTAGTGGTCGGCGGGCTGGTAACCGGCCTCGTCCGTGGTGGATCCGTACCCGGCGGTGGAGCCGCCCGGCGGGTAGCCCGTCGCGTTCGCGACCGCCGCGGACGGGACGGCCGCCGGCGTGGCGGGAAGCGACGACGGCTGGCTGTAGCCCGCGGCAGCGCCCATCGCGCCCGGGTGGGCCGGTGCGGCCCCCTGGTCATGCACGAGTGTGAGCGCGGGTCCGCCGGCGCGTGCCGGTGGCTGTGCGGGCGGCTGCGCCGGCGGGAGCTCGGCGGACTCGGGGGCGACCAGCGCGCGGGCGGCGTCGTCGTGCGGGCGCACGCGACGGACCACCGGGTCCCACGTCCAGCGGGCGCAGCGACTGTCGGAGGTGAGCTGAACCAGCCAGATCCCGTCCACGCGGCGCCAGGCGTCCCACTGGGCGGTCTCCGGGTCGTCCTGGACGCTGAGCAGGCGTGAGTCGACGACCTCACCAAGCGGGCGCCCGGGGATCCCGCCGGGATCCTTCGGTAGCAACGCCGCCCGGGCCTCCTGGACCACTCGGGCACGTTCGGCGAGCACGGGACCCTCGTACCGCTCGACCCGCTCGACCGGGATGCCGGCGGCGCGCGCGACGTCCGCCGCGGTCTCGCCGGCTCGCAGCCGCGCCTGGATCTCACGGGGGGTCAGCGCGCTTTCCGCGCGTACTTCACTACGTCGGGCCCCGCGCAGGGCCGCCCGTAGTCGATCATCGACGGCGACACGGAACTGTTCCGCGTCGCTCCGCCCGGCTGCGTCGGCGAGTACGAGGTAGCCGCCGTCCTCGCTGAGTGCGACCGCCCGCAGCTCGCGCATGGCGCCTTCTCCTCCCGTCGATCTCCTGCCGTGGGGCCGCCGCGGCGCACACACCGTGCCGCGGCGCCCGCACGGGGCCGAACACCGGTGTGCCCCGCTGGACACCCTGAGGGCGCACCGGAGCACGGAGTGCGCGCGCAACCGCCTCGCCGCCATGCGTCCCGGTAGGTGACAGCCTGCCATTGATGGCGCCAGACAGTCGCATTGCGGCGGACGACACGCACAGTCTGACTCTCGCGGAAGGTTCTGGACACGTCGGGGGCTTGTCGGCGGGGCCGGTGTGACGAATCACCGCCCGAGGTGCCACCCGTTCCGGATGGCCCGTTCGGGTGGTGTCGGTATCGACGCCGGCTTCGATGCCGGATTCGTCGGGCGCCAGGGGCACCGGCCGCCTCAGGGGCGCCGGCCGCCTCAGGGGCGCCGGCCGCCTCAGGGGCGCCGGCCGCCGGGGGGCCTGGTCGCCGGGCCGCGGCGGCGGGTCGGTCGTGGCACCGGCCGCGGGCGGGTCTGGTCACCGACGGCGACGAGGGCGGCGCCGATGATCCCCGCATCGTTCTGGAGCTGCGCGGGGACGACCTTCGTCCGCAGCTGGAGATGATCGAAGAACTTGTCGGCCTTCTTGCTCGCACCGCCGCCGATGATGATCAGATCTGGCCAGAGCAGGGCCTCGACCGTGGCCAGATACCGGTTCACACGCTTGGCCCACTTGTCCCAGGAGAGGTCCTCGCGCTCCCGGGCCGCCTCGGAGGCCTTCGTCTCCGCGTCGTGGCCGTGGATCTCCAGATGCCCCAGCTCGGTGTTGGGGACCAGCTGCCCGTGGAGGAACAGCGCAGTGCCGATGCCGGTGCCGAAGGTCGTCATGACGACGAGGCCGGACGTGTCGCGCCCGGCGCCGAAGGCCATCTCGGCGACTCCGGCGGCATCGGCGTCGTTGACGACGGAGACCTCGGTACCGCCCAGAGCCGAGCCGAGCGCGGTGGACAACGTCGCGGACACATCGGTGTCCACCCAGCTTGGATCGACGTTCGCCGCGGTGCGCGCGACCCCGGACTTGATCACTGCGGGGAAGGTCGCGCCGACCGGGCCCGACCAGTCGAAGTGCTCGACCACCTCGGCGACGGTCCGGGCCACCGACTCCGGGTCCGCCGGACGGGGCGTGGGAATCCGGAAACGGGGCGCGGCGAGCGTTCCGTCCTCGATGTCAACCGGGGCGCCCTTGATGCCGGTTCCGCCGATGTCGACCCCGAAGACCCGCATCTACCCCGTCCTCTCCGTCGTGCTCCGCAGTGTTCCGCAGTGTTCCGCTTCAGCGCGCCCCACGGTGCGCCGGGGCGCCGCAGGCCGTTCGTGGTCCGTTGTACGTACGTCCCGTCGCGGTACATCAGGTCGACGTACCGTGTCTCGCGATGTCGTTGTGTCGCCGTGCGTCCGGCATGTCGCTCTGTGTGCCCTCCGCTGGAGGTCGGCGCTGACCCGGCCGGGCCTCGGGCGCGGAGGCCGCCCGGTACCGGGCCGGTCGGTGTAGCGGGCCGGCCTGCTGGCACCTGTTGTAGTTTCGCAGGCCGGCGGGGCGTCGTGGCAGCGACGGGCGCTTTCGGCGGTGACGGTCGTTCATATGTGGCACGGTCAGCTCGCGCCGGTCGGTTCCCTGCGCCGCGCCTGGTACCTTGCGCTGCGTCGTCGTGCCCCGCGGTTGGTTCGGCGGTCGGTTCGGCGGTCGGTCCGCGGCTGGTGGCGGGCCAACGCGTGTGCCGGGTCCGCGGCCCACCTACTCTGGCCAAATGCGGCTAACCGATTCCTACGGGCGAGTCGCGACTGACCTGCGGGTGTCGCTGACCGACAGGTGCAATCTGCGTTGCGCCTACTGCATGCCCGCCGAAGGCCTCGACTGGCTCCCGAGCGCCGAGGTGCTGACCGACGACGAGGTGCTGCGGCTGGTCGGGATCGCGGTGACCCGCCTGGGCGTCACGGAGATCCGGCTGACCGGCGGCGAACCCACGCTGCGCCCCGGCCTGGTGCACCTGGTCGAGCGGATGTCGGCGTTGTCGCCCCGGCCCGAGATCTCGCTCACGACGAACGGCCTGCGGCTCGGTGGCCTGGCTGCCGACCTCGCGGCCGCCGGCCTCGACCGGGTCAACGTCTCCCTGGACACCCTGCACCCGGACCGTTTCGCCCGGATGACCCGCCGTGACCGGTTGGACGACGTTCTGGCGGGCCTGGCCGCGGCGGCCGAGGCCGGTCTGACTCCCGTCAAGGTCAACGCGGTACTCGTCCGCGGCCTGAACGACGACGAGGCCGCTGCCCTGCTGCGCTGGAGCCTGCGGCTTGGGTACGAGCTGAGGTTCATCGAGCAGATGCCGCTCGACGCGCAGCACGGCTGGCGCCGCACGGAGATGGTCACCGCCGGCGAGATCATGGAGCTGCTGCGGGCGGAGTTCACCCTGGAGCCGATGCCCGGGCGGGGCAGTGCCCCGGCGGAGCGGTTCAGCGTTGACGGTGGCCCTGGCACCGTCGGCGTGATCGGCTCGGTGTCGGCGCCGTTCTGCGCCGCCTGCGACCGGGTTCGGCTCACCGCCGACGGTCAGGTGCGCAACTGCCTGTTCGCGCGGGAGGAGTCCGATCTGCGCGGGCCGATGCGTGCGGGCGCCGACGACGAGGACCTCGCGGAGCTGTGGCGGCGTGCGGTCTGGGGCAAGCATGCCGGCCACGGCATCGACGCCCCCGGCTTCCGCCAGCCGCAGCGGCCGATGTCCGCGATCGGCGGATGACCGCGCCCGTCCCGGGAGCCCTCGGAGCCACCGGTACCCAGGGAGCCCCCGGAGCTCAGGGATTTCAGGGAGCCCTCGGAGTGCAGGGATTCCAGGGCGCTCAGGCTGACGTCGAGCCGTGGGACGCACTCGTGCTGGCGGGTGGGGCGGCCCGGCGGATGGGCGGTGACGACAAGGCGGCGCTGAGCGTCGGCGGAGCCCGTCTGCTGGACCGGGTGCTCGGCGCCGTGGCGGCGGCCCGCACGGTGGTCGTCGTCGGGCCGCGGCGCCCGCCGGTACCGGGCACGCGCGCGGTCAGGTGGGCCCGTGAGGACCCGCCCGGGGGCGGTCCGGTCGCCGCGATCGCCGCCGGCCTGCGGCTCGTCACGGCCACCCGGGTCGTCGTGCTGGCTGTGGACCTGCCGTTCCTCGGCGCCCCGGAGGTTCAGGGCCTGCTGGACGCGGTGGCGGCCGGCCCCGGCGGCCCGCAGGTGGCGCTGCTGAGTGACCCGGCCCAGCGGCCGCAGTACCTTGCCGCCGCCTGGCGCACCGTCACGCTGCGAGCCGTACTGCCGGTCGACCCGGCTGGGCAGTCGGTGCGGTCGTTGCTCGCGGGCCAGTCGGTGCGCACCGTCACCGCGACCGAGCGCGTCTGCCTGGACTGCGATGATCCGGCTGCCCTCGCCGTCGCCAGGGCCTGGGCCGTCAGCCCGGTCCCGGTCCCGCTCCCGGACTCGGACCCAGGACCGGGACCGCTCCCCGAGTAGGCGCCGGCCGCGGGCGAGCGGTAGAAGGCAGGCGGCAGGCGGCCGCGGTGTCGGACAGGTGAGGTGGCTGATGGCGAGCACGAACACGAACACGAAGCGGCCGGAGGACGGCGGGATCGAGGCCGTCCTGGATGAGTGGACGGCCCGGGTGGTCTCCGTGCTCGGGCTCGCGCCCGACAGCGTCGACGCCGCGCTCGTTCTCGACCTCACCCGCGATGTGGCGCACGGTGTCGCCCGGCCGGCGGCTCCGCTGACCGCGTTCCTGGTGGGGCTGGCGGCCGGGCGGGCCGGCGGCGACTCCTCCGCTGTCCGGGCCGCCGTCGACACCGTGCTGGCGCTGCTGCCGTCCGGCGACGGTGCCGGAGATGGCGGTGCCGGAGATGGCGAGCCGTGACGGCCCGCGTGTCGGGACCTGGGCGGTCGGCGTGCCGTGACCGGCGGCTGTGCTGCGGTCAGCGCATGCGTATCGCGCCGGTCTCGTCCAGGTAGCCCCGCATGTCGATGGCCATGGTGTGGACGTCCTCGGCCGCGGGTTCGGGGGCGTCGTCGGGCCCCGGGGCGTAGCGGAACGCCAGCCGCGGCAGCATCTGGGTGGGGGCGTCGACCAGCCCGGGGGCGGCTTCGATCAGCCCGGACTCCCAGTCGAGCTCCTTGCCGCTCAGCGGCCCCGACGRCAGGCTCTGCGCCGCCGGTGAGGTCGTGACCAGCACGAAATCGACAATGCCCAGGACCGCGATCACCGCGAGCGCGGGCAGCGCCGCGATCGGTTGCCACGCCGCCAGGCCGACCATGACGAAGACGGTGACGACGGTCAGCCCGCCGACGATGTGCCTGCGCACCGGGGGCAACGCGGGCACTTTGCGGCCACGCCGGTAATGGGCCATACCCAACAGTGTGCCCCCTGGGCCGCAACTGTCCGGAACGTGGGTCGCTGTTCGTCGCATGGCGGTATGCCCCGCCTGGCGTCGGTGGCTGTCGGTGACTGTCGGCGGGGCCGTCGGCAGTGCCGTCGGCAGTGCCGTCGGCAGTGCTGTTGGCGGYGCTGCCACGGGCCTGCGCCGGTGCTGCCGTGGGTCTGCCGGCCATGGGTCGACCGTGGTGGTCACTGTGGGTAGTTACCGAGTGGCGCCCCCGGGGAGGGGACCGCAGGGTGGAACCCGGCGGGGCCCGCGAACGGAGGAGTAGGCCGCGACAGCGGAGGGTATCCGCAATGACCCTTTCCGGCGAAATCCAGGTGATGTTGCGCCGGAACGAGTCACACTTGTCATGGGAAATGTGGATCCATGGCCCGGTGCCGCACCATGGGATCGACCTCGCGAGGCTGGAGGATCGCCGTGGAGGTTAAAAGTCGTGGCCACCTGCCGCGGCCACTGCCACCAGCCCGGCCGAGACGCGGGCCGCGGTCGCGTCTGAGGTCAGGCCCCGTCCTGGTCATCGCGGCGGTGGTGGCGCTGCTGGCCGGAGCGGCCGGATGTGGTTCGCCTAGTTACCAGTATGTGACGAACAAAAAAGACGGCGCGTTCCTGAAAGTGCCGGCCGGCTGGACGCATCAGGAGATGCCCGGCCCCGCGCTGTTCGGAATCGATGCCCGCAATGTGAGCCCGGAGATGCTGCGAACCCTCATGTCGAGGGAGTGGGTGGTCGGGCTTGACGCGTCGGAGAAGTTCGACGAGACGAGTCTGTTCGTTCCGGATGCCGCGTTGCCCAAGGGTTTCGTCCAGGTTCGTCACCTCCTCCCGGAGGAGGCCCGTTCGGTCTCCACCAATGACCTGCGCAACTTCGTCGTGACCGTCGACGACGCGGTCGCGGCGCAGGAGGAGGCGGTGCGCCGCGACCCCTACGGCGCGCGGCTCGCGCCGAGTTTCCTTCTGCTGCGGGACGAGTCGGTCTCGCGGGACGCCGGCGTCCATGGCGTGCATCTGATCTACCAGGTCGCGACCGCGGCCGGTCTGGTGACCATCGACCAGACGAGCCTGCTGGACCAGAACCAGACCGTGCTCTACCAGCTCGTCCTGGCTTGTTCGGCGTTGTGCTACGCCCAGCACGGCGTGCAGATCAGCGAGGTGACGGGCTCGTTCACGATCAAGCCGACGGACCGAGGGCAGAAGGCATGAGCACAGGCGACCGGGCGCGAGGCACAGCATCCTCCGCCACCGGCAGTGCGACCGAGCCGACGCAGCCGAAGCTGCCGGTGCAGCCGAACAGGCCGGATCAGTCGGAGCCCGACGGAGGCTCGCCGGCCGGTGCCGGGCAGCGCCGCCGCCCGGCGGCGTTCTGGGACAGGGCGAAGTTCCTGCTCCTGCTCGGAGCGCTGTTCATGTTCGTGGTGGCGGCGGATGTCTCCGGCAACCCGCTGATGACCTGGGGCGACGCGTTCCGCATCCAGGCGGAGTCCAGCTGGTGGATCCTGGCGCTGCTCGGCCTGGAGATCGTCCACCAAGTCCACATCTTCCTCGGTGAAAGATCGTCCGCCTACTACCTGTTCTGGACGGACAAGGTCTTCGGCCGCGCCGAGCGCCGGCTGCTGCGCCTCAACGACTGGAACCGGTTCCGGGTCAGCCGTGCGCTGAAGCTCGTGACGGCGTTCGCGCTCTTCCTGTTCGTCTACGCGCGGATCGTCGACCAGTCGGTCTTCGAGGCCATGGTCGGCCTTCCCGGCGCCGCATGGGACGCGATCCCCTACGTGCTGCAGCTCGTGCTGCTGCTGCTCGTCGTGGTCGGCCAGTTCGTCGCGATCTTCTGGTTCCTGTCCAAGGGCGGTGTCGAGGTCTACTTCCCGGAGGACATCAAGACCCGCTTCTCGGACGTCTGGGGCCAGGACCACGTGGTCAGCCGGGTCCGGGAGAACGTCTTCTACCTGGAGCGCCCCGAGGAGATCGAGGACCGGGGCGGCTACGTCCCGGGCGGCATCCTCCTGTGGGGCCCGCCCGGGACGGGTAAGACGCTGATCGCCGAGGCGGTCGCCGGCGAGACCGGCAAACCATACGTCTTCGTCGATCCAGGCGCCTTCTCCGCGATGTTCGTCGGCGTCGGCATTCTGAAGGTGAAGTCGCTGTTTCGGCGGCTCCGCAAGCTTTCGCTGCGTTACGGCGGAGTGATCGTCTTCTTCGACGAGGCCGACACCCTTGGTAACCGAGGTCAGCTCGCCACCGGGTTCGGTGGAAAGCTCGGCGGTGCCACCGGGGCGTCCACTCGTGGGAACGGGGTCTTCTCCGGCGGGCCGGGCACGTTTTCCGCCGCGCACAGCGCGTTCGGGGTTCCCGTGGGCCCGCACTCGCCCGACGTCTGCAATGGATTCTCCTATCTGGACCCCTCCGCGCAGGCCCGAATCGCCCGTGACCACACCGAGCGGCACAACTTCGTGATGGGTGGAATGGGTGGCGGCGGCGGGAACTTCGACGGAACCCTGCAGGCGCTGCTGACCGAGATGTCCGGGCTGAAGAAGCCCCGTGGATTCCTCAACCGGGTCGTCCGGCGCACGCTCGGAATGCGCCCGAAGCCGCCGCCGAAATACCGCATCCTGGTCATGATGGCGACGAACATGCCCCAGTCGCTGGACGAGGCGCTGCTGCGTCCCGGTCGTATCGACCGCATCTACAAGGTCGGCTACCCCAGCAAGGAAGGCCGCATCCGGACCTTCGAGGGGTACCTGGCCAAGGTGAGCCACGAGCTGACGCCCGAGCAGATCGAGCGCCTGGCGATCATGAGCCCGGAGGCGACCGGAGCCACCATCAAGGACACGGTCAACGAGGCCCTCGTGCAGGCCATCAAGGATGGTCGGGAGGTCATCACCTGGCAGGACATGCTACGCGCCCGGGTGATCAAGGAGTACGGCCTCGCCGACGACCACGAGCACATCGCGCGTGAGCGGCACAGCATCGCCCTGCACGAGGCCTGCCACGCGGTGGTCGCCTACCGGACCCAGCGCGGCCGGGTGATCGACCTGGCGACCATCGAGCGGCGCGGCGGCGTCGGCGGCTTCGTCGCGCACGTCGCGGTCGAGGACCGCATGTTCATGTGGAAGTCGGAGATGGAGACCCAGGTGATGGTCTCGCTGGCCTCCCTGGTCGGCGAGCGCATGTTCTTCGACGGCGACAACACCGTCGGCGTGGGTGGTGACCTGCGCACCGCCACGCTGCTCGTGTCCGGCCACATCTCCGCGTCGGCGATGGGCGAGACGCTGGCCTCCCGATCGGTCATGATCGAGAGCCAGCTGGGGCAGGCGTCCATAGATGTCGACCGGCCCTTCGGTGAGCAGGTCGAGGCCAAGCTGCGCGAGCTCTACGAACGCACCGAGGCTGTGCTCGCCGCGAACCGGCGTGAGGTGCTGGCCATGACCCATGCCCTGGAGAAGTACAAGACGGTCAGCGGGGAGGACATCGAGGCCATCATGGAAGGGGTGGCCGGGCCGACCATCGACGGCAGCAGCTACCTCGACCCCGGCTTCCTGGTCCTGGTGGAGGACTACCACCGCACGGCCGCGCTGGCACATCGCGGGCCGCAGCAGCGGGACCTTCCCCGGGAGCTGCCCGGGCTCGGCAAGGCGGCGGCCCGTGAGGCGCGGCAGCCCGCGCCGCAGGTGCTGCCGGAGATGCCGTCGCCCTCCGAGAACTGAGCTGACGGCGCGGAACGGTGCCGACGGCTGACCCGGGCATGGCCACAGGTCAGCCGTCGGCGCCGTCTGCCGTCAGCGCCGTCTGCCATCAGACGTCCTGCAGGGCGGTGGCGGAGCGGCCCGCTGCCGGGACCTGCCCGGCCGCTCCGGGACGCCCGGCGCTCCCCACCTCCAGGGCCGGCCTGGCCGCCGGCTCGTCCGGTCCATCCGGTCGATCCGGAACATTCGGGACGTCCGGGTCGTCCGGGACGGAGCCGGCGGGCACAACCTGGCACGTCTGGGCCCGCTCGGATGCCACCGCCGCTGTCGTGCGGTCGGCGGCCTTGCGTAGCGAGGCCAGGGCATAGAACGCTCCGGCGACGGCTGCGGCGCCGGCCAGCACCAGCCCGGCACGGGCACCGAAGGTCTGGGCCACCCAGCCCGCGATCGGCCCGCCGACCGGCGTCGAGCCCAGGAACGCGACGGACCACAGCGCCATCACCCGGCCGCGCATCTCGGGCGCGGACGACAGCTGCACGGTCGCGTTGCCGGTCGCGATGAAGGCGACGCTGGCGGCACCGACCAGGACCAGCGCGACGACCTCCAGAGCCAGCGTCGGAGCCGCCGCGGCGAGCAGGAGCACCACGCCGAACAGCCCGGAGGCCAGGGCGAGGGCGGCGATGCCGACGCTGCGGCGCCGGGCCACGAACAGGCCGCCGACCACGGCACCGGCGCCCATCGCGCCGGTGAACAGGCTGTAGGTCGCCGCCGACCCGTCGAAGGTCTCGCGCGCGACCAGCGGCAGGACCACCTGGAACTCGTACGCGAGTGCGCCGACCACCGCCATCATGATCAGGGGGACCCGCAGCCCGGTCGTGCGCATCGCATAGGCGAGGCCGGAACGTACCTGGCCGGGGGCCCGCGGCACCGGCTTGCTGGGCACCAGCGCGCTGGCGTCCATCCGGCGCAGCGCCAGGACGACGGCGGCGAACGACGCCGCGTTGAGCAGGAAGCAGCCGCTGGTCCCGATCAGGCTGATCACCAGTCCGGCGATGCCCGGGCCGACGACCCGGGCCGCGTTCACGGTCACCGAGTTCAGCGTGACCGCGTTGGGTAGATGCTCAGCCCCGACCATCTCCTGGACGAAGCTCTGCCGGGTCGGGTTGTCCACCGCGGTGATCAGTCCGATCGCCGCCGCGAGGGCCGCGACCATCCACAGTCGTGCGACGCCGGTCAGATCCAGGATCCCGAGCACCGCGGCGAGCGCGGCCAGCGAGACCTGGGTGCAGATCAGCAGCCGGCGGGAGTCCGAGCGGTCGGCGATCAGACCGCCGTAGGCACCGAAGAGCAGGACGGGCAGGAACTGGGCCGCGGTGACGAGGCCGAGCTCGGTGCCCGACGCGCCCAGCGAGAGGACCAGCCACCCGAGGGCGATCATCTGCATCCAGGTGCCGCACAGCGAGACCACCTGACCGCCGAGGAAGAGGCGGAAGTTGGGTACCTGGAGCGCGGCGAACGTGCCGGTCCGCGACCGTGTGCTCTCGGATGCGCCGACCGTGTCGCGCTGGACCACCCTCGACGTGACCGTGCGTCTCATACAGTGCACCTCCGTTCCGGTCAACGTCTCCGTGCTGCCAAATTATTTCGCGCTGCTAAGTAATTTTGCGGACGGCTCTGGCCCGGATGGGCGCCTCGCCGGCTCGGCGACCCGGCGCCGCCTGTGTGTGGCGGGGCGGGGTGGCGCCAGGGCGTGTCGACGAGTAGCATCGAACATACGTTCGATGACAATGCTGTCGGCGGCGCGTGGGCCTGCGGGCCAGCGGGAGTCGGGAGGTCGCGATGAAGGACGTCGACGAGCAGGTGGCTCACCTGGCCGCGGTGGATCCAGCCGAACTGCCGGACGGCGAGTTGGCGATGCTCATGACCGATGTGCGGCGGCTCGTCGACGCGACGGATGCCTGCTGGGTCCGGCTGCTCGCCGAGTTCGACCGCCGTGGTCTGTGGCGGCGCGACGGTACCCGGTCGGCCGCAGCCTGGCTGCGCCGGGAATGCAGGCTTGTGCACCCGTCGACGACGGCCGCGCTGCTCGTGGCGAGCGTGCTGCGGGTCCTGCCAGTGACGGCGGAGGCGTTCCGGGTGGGCTCGATCAGCTTCGAGCACGTCAGGGCGATCGCGCCGGCGGCGGAGGGCGGCCGGGTCGACCTGGTGCGCAACGCGGATCCGATCTTCGCGCGTGCGGCGCTGTGGATGAATCCGCGTCAGATGGGCAACGTCGTGCGGACGTGGATTCGTCTCACCGAGACCGAACATCCGGAGCCCGCGGCGCCCGCGGAGAACTCAGCGCCCGCGGAGAACTCGGCGCCCGCGGAGCGCCTGGAGCCGCCGGAGGGGGCGCCCCGCGGTCCCTGAAGGCGACCTGCGTCGGCCCCGCCGCGACGGCGGGGGCGGGCCCGAGAACATGGGCGGCCAACTACCGGGGCGGCCGAGAGCGGGGAGTCCCGGCCGGGCCGGGGGCGGCACCCGGTGTGCGTCCGCCCCGCTGTCAGCCGCACACCGGGTGCGACTGACAGCGGGGCGGAGACGAGCACAGAGCTACAGCGGGATGTTGCCGTGAACGTTCTTGTCCGTGCGGGCGGCGGCCAGCGCCTCGGCGAGCACGGTCGCGACCGCGCCGCGGGTCTCGCCCGGGGTGACGACGGCGTCCACCACACCCAGCTCGACGGCACGGTCGACGCCACCGACGGTGCGGACGTGCTCCTCGGCCAGCTCGGCCACCACATCCGGGCGGCGCTGCGCGGGAACCTCGGCGATCTTCCGCCGGTGGATGATCCCGACCGCGGCCTCGGCTCCCATGACCGCGAGCTGCGCGGTGGGCCAGGCGTAGACAGCGGTCGCGCCCAGGCACCGGGCGTTCATCGCGATGTAGGCGCCGCCGTAGGCCTTGCGCGTCACGACGGTGACCCGGGGAACGGTGCACTCGGAGAAGGCGTACAGCAGCTTCGCGCCGCGGCGGACCACGCCCTCCCACTCCTGGCCCACTCCGGGCAGGTAGCCGGGAACATCGACGAGCACCACCAGCGGGACCCCGAAGGAGTCACACATCCGCACGAAGCGGGACGCCTTCTCCGCCGACAGCGCGTCGAGGCAGCCACCGCGGCGCAACGGGTTGTTCGCGACGACGCCGACGGTGCGCCCGCCGATGCGGCCGAGGGCCGTCACGATGTTGCGGGCCCACTTCGGGTGCAGCTCGATGACCTCGTCGTCGAGCAGCCCGGCGACCAGCGGGCGGACGTCGTAGGCCCGGCGCGGGTTCTCCGGCAGCAGCGCACCGAGCTCGCGCTCCGGGACGTGGCCGATGGAACCCTGGTCGGCGAGCAGCGAGGTGATCGCCCGGGTCTTCTCGAAGGCGGCGTCGTCGGAGTCACAGGCGAGGTGGACCACACCGCTGCGGGTCGAGTGCACCTCGGGCCCGCCGAGGCTGTCCGCCGTGCACTGCTCGCCGGTCACCGAGCGGACCACGTCCGGGCCGGTGACGAACACCTTCGCGTCGGGCCCGGTGATGACCAGGTCGGTCAGGGCCGGGCCGTAGGCCGCGCCGCCGGCCGCGGCGCCCAGCACCAGCGAGATCTGCGGCACCAGACCGGAGGCCCGGACCGTCGCCGCGAACACCCGGCCGACCCCGTCGAGCGAGGCCACACCTTCCTGGAGGCGTGCTCCGCCGGAGTGCCAGATCCCGATGACGGGGCAACGCATCCGGACGGCCGACTCGATCGCGTGCACGATGCGGGCGCAGCCGTCCCGCCCCATCGCGCCGCCCTGGACGGTGGGGTCCGTCGCGAAGGCGACGACCTCGTTTCCGTCGACAAGGCCCTGGCCGGCGACAACTCCCGAGCTGTCGGCGGCGGCGAACAGAGAAAGGGAATCCGGGTCAAAAAAACGGCTCAGCCGCGCGACAGGTGTTCTCGGGTCGGTGCGATCGATGGTGGACAGACTCACCGTAGGTCTCCTAGGTTGAGCGGTATCAGTCTGCTCCTGCGCAGATGGCAGCGATGGACCTGGCTGCCGCGGGCTGTGGAGGGCGGCTACAGCCTGAGCCGGCGAAGCTGTGCTGTGAGCAGTTTCCGTCCACGTCTGTCGAATGCTGTTGAGGCAGGTTCAGCGTCGACGATGGAAAAGGCTCGGTAAAGCGGAAAAGCTGTGTTGTCATGCGAAACCGTGCGGTGACAGATGTGTGTCCGGGTTTCCCAGGCATGCCGTCGCCGATACGCCGGCATGATGCCCTGGGAAGACGCCGAACTCTGTCACACCGTGAATCCGTCTTGCGTCGTGAATCTGTTACACCGTGAAGGCGAGGCAGACGTCGTGCCCGCCGAACCCGAACGAGTTCGACAGCCCGGCGCCTGTTCCGAGCTCACGGTTGTCGATGCTCACGACGTCGAGAGCGATCTCGTCGTCGAGCGCGTCGAGGTTGCGCGTCGCCGGAACGATCCGCTCGCGCAGCGAGAGGAGCGTGACCACGGCCTCCAGCGCGCCAGCCGCCCCGAGCAGGTGGCCTGTCATCGACTTGGTCGAGGTCACCGCGATCGAGTCGAGGGCATCGCCCAGCGCCAGCCGCAGGCCCACGCCCTCGGCGACGTCGCCGATCGGCGTCGACGTGGCGTGCGCGTTGATGTGGATCACATCCGTGGGCTCCAGCGAGGCCGAGCGCAGTGCCGCCCGTACCGCCCGGGCGGCACCCGCACCGGTCGGATCCGTCGCGGCCACGTGGTAGGCGTCCGAGCTGATACCCGCGCCGGCGAGGGTGCCGAGCACCCGCGCTCCCCGGGCGGCGGCGTGCTCCGCGGACTCCAGCACCAGAACGGCCGCGCCCTCACCGAGCACGAAGCCGTCCCGGCCCTTGTCGAACGGCCGCGACGCGGTCTCCGGCGCGTCGTTGCGCTTGGAGAGCGCCTGCATCTGGGCGAAGCCGGCGATCGGCAGCGCGGCGATCGCCGCTTCCGTGCCGCCGGCGATCACGATGTCCGCCCGTCCGGCGCGGATGATGTCCAGCGCCAGCGCGATCGCCTCCGAGCCGGAGGCGCAGGCGCTGACCGGAGCGTGCACACCGGCCTTGGCGCCGAACGCGAGGCCAACCGTGCTCGCCGGGCCGTTCGGCATCAGCATCGGGACGACATGCGGGGAGACCCGCCGCGGCCCCTTCTCCCGCAGCACGTCGTGCTGGTGAAGGAGAGTGAGCACGCCGCCGATCCCCGACGCGACGCACACCGCCAGCCGCTCGGAGTCGACCTCCGGCGAGCCCGCGTCAGCCCACGCCTCCCGTGCGGCCACCAGTGCCATCTGCTGGYTGCGGTCGAGGGTTCTCGCCTCGACGCGCCCCAGCGGAGGCTCCACGGCCAACGGGGCGGCGATCTGGACGGGGAGCTGTTCGACCCAGTCCTCGGTCAGGCGACGCGCGCCGGAGCGGCCGGAGAGCAGCCCCTCCCACGTGGACGGCACGTCGCCGCCGAGGGGAGTGGTTGCCCCGAGGCCGGTGACGACGACCTGCCTGGGGGTGGGTGTCACGCGGCGACACCCGCCCGCTGGATGTAGGAGACGGCGTCACCGACGGTCTTGAGGGTCTTGACGTCCTCGTCCGGGATCTTCACACCGAACTTCTCCTCGGCCGCCACCACGACCTCGACCATGGACAGGGAGTCGACGTCCAGGTCGTCGATGAAGGTCTTGTCGGCGGTGACGTCCGCCGGCTCGACACCGGCGACTTCCTCGAGGATCGCGGCGAGGCCGTCGAGGATATCCGCTTGCGACATTGCTTTCCTCCTGGTTGCGGGATGCTGGTTACGCGAACCGGTCGAGCCGGTGGCTGACGGCCGGCCCGAAGTGGGCCGGCCCGGTCAGCGATGGTGCGTGCGGTGCCTCGTCACGGGGGCGATGACACAGCGGCTATGACACAGGGGAACGGGTGCTCGGGGGCAGTCGACGCACCCGGGGACATGGTGTTCAGGGGCATCGAACCACCTGCCCGCAGTAGGTCAGGCCGGCGCCGAAGCCGAACAGCAGTACCGGGTCTCCCGAGACCACCTCGCCGGCTTCCATCATCCGGTCAAGTGCGAGGGGGATGCTGGCTGCGGACGTGTTGCCGGAGTCCACCACATCGCGGGCGATCGGCACGTCGGGCACGCCGAGGCCGCCGGCGAGCGCCTCGACAATACGCAGGTTTGCCTGGTGCGGCACGATCGCGGCGAGCTCCTCGGGCGCGATCCCGGCCCGTTCGCAGACTGTGCGCAGGGTGGGGACCAGCGAGATCGCCCAGCGGAACACCGCCGGGCCCTCCATCCGGAAGGCGTTGTCGCCGCGCCCGGGGACCTGGATCGCCTCCGGCCGGGAGCCGTCGTGCCCCCAGACGGCCGGGCCGATCCGGTCGGCGTCGGCCGGGCCGATCACGACCGATCCGGCACCGTCCGCCAGCAGGATGCAGGTGGAGCGGTCGCTCCAGTCCGTGTAGTCGGAGAGCCGTTCCGTCGCGACGACCAGGACGTGGCGCGCGCTGCCGGCCCGCACCATGTCGGCGGCGGTGGAGACCGCGTAGCAGAAACCGGCGCAGCCGCCGTTGATGTCGAAGGTGCCGGCGCTGGACGCACCGAGACGAGCGGCGATCTGCGGCGCGGTTCCCGGGATCTGTGACGGCGCGGTGCAGGTCGCGCCGATGACGGCGTCGATGTCCGCGGCCGCGAGCCCCGCGGCGGCCAGCGCCTTCTCCGCGGCGTTGGCGCCCATCACGACCGTCGACTCCTCGCTGTCGGCGATGCGCCGCGTCGCGATGCCGGTCCGGGTCTGGATCCACGCGTCGGAGGTGTCGACCTGGCGGGTGAGGTCGTCGTTGGTGACCAGCCGGGCCGGCCGGTAGGTGCCGAGCCCCAGCATTCCCGCGCCGGTCATGAGCTCGCCCCGACCAGCGGGGCCGCCTGGGCGGGCACCGCCGCGGCGGCGGGCAGGTGCTCGGCGACGAGCTCGCGGGCCGCGTCGAGATCGGCCGGCGTCTTCACCGCGACGATCTTCGTTCCGCGCAGCTCACGGCGGGCGATGCCGGCCAGCGTGCCGGCGGGCGGCAGCTCGATCACCGCGGTGACGCCGGCTTCCCGCATGGCGGCGAGGCACAGGTCCCACCGCACCGGCGCGGCGACCTGGGTGACCAGCCGGGCGACCAGGTCGGCTCCGTCGTGGACGAGTGCGCCGTCGGCGTTGGAGAGCTGGCCGAGCGCCGGCGTACCGGGCTGGATTCCCGGGGCGACGGCGCGCAGCGCGTCGCGGGCGGGCGCCATGTGCTGGGTGTGGAACGCGCCGGCGACCGACAGCGGACGCAGCTTCGCTCCGGGCGGCGGCGTGTCGGCCAGCCGGGTGAGGTCCGCCAGGGTGCCGGCGGCGACGATCTGCCCGGCGCCGTTGCGGTTCGCGGCGGTCAGGCCCAGCGCCTCCACCGCGGTGGCGATCTCCTCGGGGTCACCGCCGAGCAGCGCGGTCATGCCGGTCGGCGTCCGCGCCGAGGCCTCGGCCATCGCGCGGCCACGCAGCCCGACGAAGAGCAGGGCGGCCTCCGGGGTGAGGGACCCGGCGATGGCGGCGGCGGTGATCTCGCCGACGCTGTGCCCGGCGACCAGCGCCTGCCCGCCGGCGGCGATGGCCGGCGATGCCGGCAGCAGGCCGAGCTGCTCGACGGCCAGCAGGCCGTTCGCGACGATCAGTGGCTGGGCGACGGCGGTGTCCCTGATGGTGTCCGCGTCTGCTTCGCAGCCGAGGTCGATGAGGTCCAGCCCGGCCGCGGTGGAGTACCAGCGGAGCCGGGACTCGACGCCGTCGAGCTCCAGCCATGGACGTAGCTGTCCAGGCGTCTGAGCACCCTGTCCCGGTGCGAGGATCGCGAGCACGTATCCACCTAACCCCGTGTGGCCGGTCGTTGTCGCTGGTGACGAGTCACCGATGTCTCGTCAGCTCATTGTGGATGCCCTACAAAGGGCCGGCACTGACGGTACGTTAGTCCTGGTGCGGGTCACCTGGTTGTAATGCGGTGACCCGGCAGTAAATCTGCTTGCTGTGACCGTTGTCGCACCGCCGGCGCCAGCCGGGTGGGGCGGTCACGGACGGGGTCGTGGTCCGGGGCGATCTGTAGGTTGCGCACCGTCGAGACGGCCGAGAACAAGGGCGATGTGCAGGACGAATCGCTCCCGGTGATCGGCCGGGTCGAGCCCGCAGAGATCCGCGGCCTTGCGTAGTCGGTAACGCACCGTGTTGGGGTGAAGGTAGAGGGCCCGCGCGGTCGCCTCCAGCGACGCGCCGTAGTCGAGGTATGCGCCGGCGGTCTCCAACAGCGGGCTGCCGGCGTTTTGTAGCGGCAGATACACCTTTCGGATGAGGCTCTGGCGCGCCTCCGGATCGCCGGCCAGGGCCAGCTCGGGCAGCAACGCGCTCGCCGAGACCGGGCGCGGCGCGGCGGGCCAGGCGCCGACGACATCCGCGGCGGCGAGCGCCGCGCGGGCGCAGTCCGGGGCTCCGGTGAGATCCGCGGCGATCGGCCCGACCACCACCGGGCCGGGGCCGCACGACGGCAGCAGGGCCCGGCCGGCGTCGAGCGCGGTCTCGGTGCCGCCGTGGCCGGCGCCACCACCCGAGGCGCCCGAGGTGCCCGCGCCGCCGGCTGCGCCGTCCGCCGGGCCGGCTCCCGAACCGCCCGCCGCCGCGGAGGCGGCGTGGGAATCTCCGCCGGCGGGGCCGAAGGCCCCGCCGACCACCATCACGAGCCGGTTGTGGTGCACACCGGCGAGCACTTCGAGCCCGGCGGCCCGTGCTCGCCGGTGGACCTCGTCCACCGCGGCCTCCGGGGACGTCGGCGGTGCCGGACCGACCACGACGGTGACCGCCGGCGGGTTGCGCCAGCCGACCGCCGCGGCCCGGGACGGCAGGCTGCGGTCGACATCGCCGCGCACGACCTGGTCGACGACCAGGGCCTCGAGCCGTGCGTCCCAGGCCCCGCGTTCCTCGGCGGCCCGCGCGTAGACCACCGCGCCGGCGAAGGCGATGTCCCTGGAGTAGCGCAGGACGTCCGCGAGCAGGTACTGCTCGTGCTCCGGCCCGGCGAGGGCCGGTACCTCCACCTCGATCGCCTCGACGGCGACCCGCACCAGGTCCACGAGGCGGCGGAAGGTGACCGCGCGGACCAGCTCGCGGGGCGCCACCCGGAAGACGTCGCCGGACAGTTCCCGGGCATGCTCGGGGCGCCGGCACCAGGCCACGAAGGAGGAGATCCCGGCCTGCACGACCAGCTGGATGTCAGCGCGGTGGCGCGCGGACATCCCCGGATACCAGGGAAGCACCTCGGTCATCCGGGCCGCGGCCCGGGCCGCGAGATGCCCGCTGGCCCGCTCGACCCGGCGGATCACCTCGTCGGTCGTCCCACGGGTGTGCGCCGGCCCGCCGGCGGCGGCGGCCGCCCGCCGCCCGCCGCCCGCCGCGCTGCTGCCGTCACCGCCGTCGGCGTCGCTGTCGGGATGCCAGGCCGGTGTGGTCACGTGACCAGGGCCCGCGGTGGACGACACCGGTGTGGACGAGGAGAAGGACGCGGAAGTCGCGGGGGAGAGCGACGGCGGCAGCAGCGGCGGCTCCGCCAGCGGTTCGTCGGCCCGCACACCTGCGGCCGGGTCGAGGTCGAGTGCGGCGGCCGGGTCGAGCCTGCCGCGCGGGGACGCCTCGCCTACCTCGCCTACCTCGCCTGCCTTGTCGACCGCCACGACATCCAGGATGACATGACGTCAGAGCTGGTCGGAGTAAGTGGCTGCCCAGTCATGCACCCGTGCGACGTACGCCCGGGTCTCGTCGAAGTCCGGGATGCCCCCAGCGGTGCGGACGGCGACCGGGCCGGCGTTGTAGGCGGCGAGGATCAGCGAGATGCGGTCGCCGGGAAGATCTGCCAGGGACTTGGCGAGGTGGGCCTCGTAGTTCGCGGCGGACGGGATCGCGTCCCGTGGTTCCAGCGGATCGGCCAGCCCGTCGCCGCTGCCGTCGACGCCGAACTGCGCCCAGGTCGTGGGCAGGAACTGCATCATTCCGCGGGCGCCGGCGTGCGACACGGCCCGCGGGTCGAAGCTGCTCTCCACCCTGGCCTGGGCGGCGAGCTGGGCAGCCGTCAGCACTCCGTAGGTGGCGGCGGCGGCCTGGAAAACCGGAACGAGGTCGGCGGGCACGTCCTCGAAGGACCGGTCGAAGATGTGGCTGCAGCCCGAGAGCAGTGAGATCACGATGACGGTGATCAGAACCGCGGGGGCAGGTGCGCGCCGGATCATGCCCCTCATTGTCGGTTCCGCCTCGGCGATGTGTCCGCGTGGTCGGGAACTTTCGGGTTACAACCGTGGCACGGCAGCAGGCGGCTCGACACACGTCTGCCCGGCGCACGTCTGCCCTGCGCGCATCGCGCCGGCACCTGTCGCCCCGGCCGGCGTCGACGCGGCGGTGCGACACCCTCACTCGACAAGACGGGTCCGCAGCGAGTGCAGGTCGGCCTCGGTGACCCCGGCGTGCAGCGCCCATGCCGTCGGCCCGCCCCAGATCCGGTCGACGGCGTCGAGGAAGCCGCGCATCACCTCCGGCCGGCAGCTCAGACTGTCCGCCGTGATCGCGTTGTCGGGCCGGCGGTAGGAGGGGCGCCGCGCCAGCCGCGCGTCGACCAGCGCGATCCGTTCGTTGGTCAGCGTGTAGTCGCTGATGATCGATTCCCGGTCGACCCCGACGATGTCGAGCACGAGCGCGGCCAGCACGCCCGTGCGGTCCTTGCCCGCCGCGCAGTGGAACAGCGCCGGCCCGGTCGTCGGCTGGGCGAGCAGGCGGACGGCGCGTGCCGCGGCGTCCCCGGCCAGCCGCAGGTAGCCCAGGTAGCGCTCGACCCGAGCGGCCGAGTCGAGATCCACGACGATGGCCGCGTGCCGCGGGTCGCCCGGCATCACCCACTGGCCCGGCAGGAACGAAAGGTGGTGGTAGGCGACGCTCTCGAACTCCAACGGCCCGCGCCCCTCGTGCGCCACCTCCTCCTCGGCCCGCAGGTCGAGAACGGTGCGCAGGCCGAAGGTCTGGCGCAGCCGCACCACATCCGCCGGGGTGAGCTCCTGCAGCGTGTCGCTGCGCAGGAGCACACCGTGGCGGGTCAGCCTGCCACTGGATGTCGGCATCCCGCCGAGGTCACGGGTGTTGTCGGCGCCTGCGAGATCGAACCACCGATGCACCCGTTGATCATAGAGCCATTCTCGTCGCCGTTCTGGGCTCGTGGCAGGCCTGACCCTGGCCCGTGAGAGGTAACAGGCTCTACAGGTCGGCCCGTGGGGTGCCCGGCTCGGGTTCGGGCTTCCGCGGCGAGACGATCGGGGGGCGCGCTTCGGAGACGCGGCCGTCCGACGCGTCGATGGGGCGCGCCGGGACGCCGGCCACGACGAGCCCCGGCCGTACGTCCTCGGTGACGACGGCGCCCGCGCCGACGACCGCACCGGCGCCGATCCGGGTGCCGCGCACGACACTCGCCTGCATGCCGACCCACGCTTCGGGGGCCACCTCGACCGCGCCACCGAGACGGGCGCCCGAGGCGACGGTCGTGTAGTCGCCGAGGCGGCAGTCGTGGGCCACCCCGGCGCCGATGTCGACGACCACGTGCCGGCCGGTCTCGATGTTGGTCGTGAGGCTGGCGAGTGCGCAGACGATGGTTCCGGGCCCGAGCTTGACGTCGCCGCCGAGGTAGGCACGGGGGTGCACGAGGGTCGCCGGGCGGCGGCCACAGGCGCTCGCGTAGCGGTCGATGCGTGCGCGCGACGCACCGGCGGCGACTCCGATCAGGTAGTCGGCCTCCAGCCCGGTCAGCAGGTCGAGCCCGCCGAGCACCGCGGTTCCGCGCCGCGCGAGTGGGTCGGGGTCGACCTCGCCGTCGTCGAGAAACCCCAGGAAGCGGTAGACATCCTCGGCGGCGGCGGCGTTGATCGCCTCGACGAGGTCCAGGAGCTCGCGGCCGTGACCGCCGGCTCCCACGATGACGAGCTGGCGTCGGTCGTCGGACACGGGGCGACCGTAGAGCGATGACCGCTCTCGTTCAATCGGACACTCTGAGTAGTCAGAGTGCGAGTGAAGATGCCGTTCGTGCACATCGGGTGGACGTGTCGGGCCGGTCGGGATGCGCTTCTCGGGAATGGTGCCGCCGCGCTACTACTATGAGTGTTCGGTCGACTTCTTATGGTGTCCAGATATGCGCGGGGCTGGTTGACCTCAGGGCCCATGCGCTTCGCAGGGAGTGATCCGGACGATGCAGGTGGGACTCGTGGAACCGGTGGGGCGGGCTCGGTGAGGGTCGTGGTGACCGGCGGTGCCGGCTTCATCGGCGCCCACCTGACCAGGGCGCTGCTCGCCCGCGGCTGCGAGGTGGTCGTCGTCGACGACCTGAGCACCGGTGCCCGGTCGAACCTGACCGGGCTGTCGGTGAAGCTCGTCCTGGGCAGCGTCACCGACCGGGAGCTCATGGAGGAGGCCTGCACCGGGGCCGCCAGCATCGTGCACCTGGCGGAGCGGCCGTCCGTCGAGAGATCGCTGCTCGACCCGCTGGCGACCCACCATGTCAACGCGACGGGCACGCTCACCGTGCTCGACGTCGCGCAGCGCAGCGAGACGCACGCCGTGATCGTGTCCTCGTCGGCGGTCTACGGCGACCGTGACGGCCGCCCCTGTGCCGAGTCCGATCCGCCCTGGCCGTGCAGCCCGTACGCGGCCAGCAAGCTGGCCGCCGAGGCCTACGCGCTCGGCCACCAGGCGAGTTTCGGGCTCCCCGTGCTGGTCGTGCGGCTGTTCAACGTCTACGGCCCGAACCAGTCGGCCCGGGCGGCGCATGCCGCCGTGATTCCGTCGTTCATCGACGCGGCGCTGCGCGGCCGTCCGCTGAACGTGCACGGCGACGGACGTCAGACCAGGGACTTCACCTATGTGGGCGCGGTCGCCGAGCTGCTCGCGGAGGCGGCCTGGCGCCGGATGACCCACCCCGGGCCGGTCAACCTCGCCTTCGGGAGCAGGACGGACCTGCTGTCGCTGGTCGGCCACCTGGAGGTGGTCCTCGGACGCCGGCTGGAGGTCGCCCACAGTGCTCCCCGCACCGGGGACATCCGCCACTCGCGCGCCAACACGGACGTCATGCGATCGCTTTTCGGTGCTGTCGAGGGCCAGGACCTGCGTGCGAGCCTTGCCGCGACGGCCCACTGGCACCGGGCCCGCCTGCATGAGAGCGCGGCCGGCACGACCCGCGCTGTCGGTGGCCCGCGCCGCTGATCGATCTACCGCGCCGGGCTCCCGTCTCCCGCTCCCGCCGGCTCGGGAGCAGCCGTCCGTTCGGGGGTGGCCGGCCGCCGGGGCGCCGGGATGCCGAGCCCGTGCTCCGCGACGTGTGGTTCGCGGACGTGTGGTTCGGAGATGTGTGGTTCGGAACTGTGCGGGTTGGCGGCGAGCGTGTCCGCGGCGAGCTGGTCGGCGGAGTGGTGGCTGGCGGTGTGGTGTCTGGTGGCGAGCTCGGCGAGGGTGGCGCGCAGCGCGTCCGGTTCGGTGTACGGGTCGACGGACCAGGCGTTCGCCGGGTCCAGCGGTGGCACCGGGACCTGCGAGATCAGCGGGTGACGCGGTCGGGTGTCGAGCTCGTCGGCGCCGAGCAGATCCTCGTGCAGCTTCTCGCCCGCGCCGAGGCCGGTGTACACGATGCCGACCGGCTTGGGTGCCCGCAGCGCGAGGCGGCGGGCGACGTCCGCGATGCGGACCGGTTCCCCCATGTCGAGGACGAGTGCCTCGCCGGGCGAGCCCAGCGCCGCGGCCTGCAGGACCAGCTGGACGGCTTCCTGGATGGTCATGAAGTACCGGGTGACCTCCGGGTCGGTGACGGTCAGCGGCCCGCCGGCGGCGAGCTGGCCCGCGAACACCGTCAGAACCGATCCGTTGCTGCCGAGCACGTTGCCGAAGCGGACGCTGACCAGCACACCGGTGGCCCGTGCGGCGATGTGCGCGGTCAGCCGCTCGGTGATCCGTTTCGAGTAGCCGAGCACGCTTCCCGGGTTCGCGGCCTTGTCGGTCGAGATGTTGACGAGCCGCAGCACCCCGCTGGCCGCCGCGGCCTCCAGAACGTTGAGCGTTCCCCAGAGGTTCGTCTTGACGGATTCTCCGGGAAAGCGCTCCAGCAGGGGCAGATGCTTGAGAGCCGCCGCGTGGAAGACGACCTCCGGCCGACGCCGCTCGAACAGGCTGGTGATCAGATCGGCGTCCCGGATGTCGGCGAGAACAGTGGAGTCGTCGTCGAGCATCGCCCGGCCGTGCAGGGAGAGCTGGACCGCGCGCAGCGCCGACTCGTCACGGTCCAACATGATCAGCTCTGCCGGGTCGAACGCATGGATCTGTCGGCACAGCTCGGAACCGATCGATCCGCCCGCGCCGGTCACAAGGACCCGCCGGCCGGTCAGGTACGCCCTGGCGGCCGTCATGTCGGTCTGGACCTGGCGGCGCCCGAGCAGGTCGGCGAGGTCCAGGTCACGGATGTCGCCGACACCGACGGTGCCGTCGATCAGGTCGACGACCCGGGGGAGAACCTTCACGGCGAGCCCGGCCGACTCGGCGAGCGTGCTGATCTCCCGTAGCAGGGCGGCGTCGGCGCTCGGGATCGCCACGAGCAGCGTGCGGGCGGCCGTGGCCGCGGCGACGGCGGGGATGGCCTCCCTCCCACCGCGGACCCGGACCCCGGAGAGCTGCAGGTTCCAGGTGCTGGGGTCGTCGTCGAGCAGCGCCACCGGCAGGTAGGGGCTGTCGGGCGTGCGCAGCATGGCGGCGATCACCAGGTGACCGCCGTCGCCGACGCCGAAGACGATCACCGGCTCGGCGGCCTCCGGTGACGGCCGGCGCAGCCGCTCCTCGATCCGCCGCCACAGATAGCGGATGCCGAACATCAGCACCAGGGTCACCGCGCCGCCCAGCGGCGGGACGCTCAGTGGAATCGCGCGTGGTGAACCGAATGCGAGAACCACGACGAGTACTCCGGCCACGGTGAGTGCAACCGCGATCACAATGCCCAGAATCTCGTCGAACCCGCCGAACCGGTACCGGCCGAGGTAAAGGTGCAGTGCGGTGCCCAGGAAGTGCAGCAGACACACCGCGAGAAAGAGAATGACCCAGAAGTCGGGGTCCGCGAGTGCGGCCGGATCCAGGTCGAGCCGTCCGACCTGTGCCGCGATGAGGCCGAATGCCAGCGAGCAGACGTCCAGGGCGATCTGCAGGCCGACACGTTGACGGAGATTGAGCCGCGACACGCGCTGTGCCAGGCCTGTCGTCCACAGACCGTGACGCGGCCCGTCTACTGTACGTCTCCACATGAGTCCACAGAGTAACTGTCGCTGTGGGTAAATGACCGGCTACCAATTGGTAAGTTGCGTTTGCTGAGTGTCACGGTGAGTGTTCGGGTGAGCTTCCCGGGAAGGCGGTCGACGAGTGGAACTGCGCGAATATGTGCACGTCCTGCGTCGAAGTTGGTTGCTTGTGCTGGCGTGTGTGCTGCTGGGCGGTCTGCTCGCGGCGACGGCCAGCTGGCGTCAGACGAAGATGTACGCGGCCTCGGTGACGATGGTGGTCTCCTCCTCCGACGAGGCCGTGAACGCAGCCAGCGCGTACCAGGGCGGGCTACTCTCGCAGCAACGGGTCAAGTCGTACGCCAACCTCGTCGCCAGTGAGCGGGTCGCGAGTGATGTGATCGCCCGGCTCCACCTGGCGGAAAGCCCCGCTGATCTGCGTGCGCGGATCGAGGCACAGGCCGTGCCGGACACCGTCCTGCTGCGGGCGGTCGTGCGTGACGCCGACCCCCAGCGAGCGAAGTTGATCGCGGACAGTGTCGGCGAGGCCTTCTCCGCCGCGGTCGAGCGGATCGAACGGCCGTCCGAGGACGAGCCGCCGTCGGTGCATGTGCGGGTGTGGGAACGAGCCAAGGCGCCGACCGCACCGATCTCTCCGCAGCCCGTCCGCAACGTGGTCATCGGCCTGCTCCTGGGCGTGATCGTCGGGATTGCCGCCGGCATCGGCCGGCACCGTCTCGACACCAGCATCGGCGGGGACTCCGACGCGAGCGTGATCACGGGCGCCGCGACCCTCGGCATGATCGGCTACGACTCGGATGCCAGCCGCCACCCGTTGATCGTCCACCTCAGTCCTCACTCGCGGCGCGCGGAGGCTTTCCGCCAGCTCCGCACCAACCTGCAGTTCGTCAACATCGACACCGGCCCGCGGTCGATCCTGGTGACCAGCTCGGTCGCGCAGGAGGGCAAGAGCACGACCGTCTGCAACCTCGCGATCGCCCTCGCCCAGGGTGGGGCGCGCGTGTGCCTGGTCGAAGGCGACCTGCGGCGACCGTCCTTCGGTGAGTACCTGGGAATCGAGTCCGCGGCGGGGCTGACGTCGGTGCTGATCGGCGCCGCGGAGCTGGACGACGTGCTCCAGCCCTGGGGCGAGGGCCGGGTTGGTGACGGACGGGTCGAGATTCTGCCCAGCGGCCCCGTCCCGCCGAACCCGAGTGAGCTGCTCGGCTCGCGCAACATGGCCGAGCTGCTCGAGGTTCTCGACAGCCGGTTCGACATCGTCCTGATCGACACGCCGCCCCTGCTGCCGGTGACGGACGCCGCCGTTCTGGCCACCCGGGTGGATGGTGCGCTGCTCGTCGCCCGTACGGGCCGGACGCGCCGCGAGCAGCTCCGCCGGGCGGTCGGGGCGCTGCGGGCGGTGGACGCGAACCTGCTCGGCACCGTGCTCACGATGATGCCGACAAAGGGCGCGAACTCTCATTACTACGGCAGCTACGAAACCTACGCCCCGCATCCTCGGCACCTGCGTTCCCGCGGGGAGGCAGGCTTCCCGAACGAGTCGTCGCCCGCCATCCCGGCCCAGGGCCGGGCCCGGGCCACCTCCGCGGCGGGCACGTCGTCGTCCGATGGCAGGCCGACCGACGGCAGGCCGGTCGATGGCAGGCCGGCCGACACCCGGGTGGCCGACGGCCGCGCCGCCAAGCCGACGGCGGCTGCGCGCAAGGCGGCGACCAGGGCCGCGGTCGATGCTGACAGCCGGCTCGGCGGCCGTAAAGGCTCCCGATCAAAGCCGCGTTCGGCCCCGCAGCCGTCCACGCAGCCAGCGACGTCGTCGTCGGCGGCGGAGGGGACGGATCAGGTGAGCGCCGAGGATTCCCCGGCGGTCGAGATCGCCGCGCAACGGCAGCCGGATGAACCCACGGCGCCGCTGGCCTACGGCACGGCCGACTATCCGGACCACCCGGCGGGCCGGTGACGGAGCGGCCGACGGGGGGAGCGGAGCAGCCGTCCGCGCCGTCGGCACCGCCGGCGGCGCGGACCGCGCCGCCGGTGCGGGAGACGGCAAGGCCAGTGGGCGAGCCGGTGGGAGGGGACGGCCCCGGACGCCCGAGAGGCGGCCGGGGCCGACTGCAACACCCGCGGCGACGGTTCATCCTGGCCGCCGCCTTGCTTGCCGTGGTGGTGTCTGCCGGTGCCTGGGTGGGTGTGCGAGGGCTGCTCGCCCGGTCGCAGTTGGAAGCCGCCCGGGCCCAGATCACCGGGCTGCAGTCCGCGCTTTCGGGCGGCGCTGTCCCCGGGGCGGCGGACCTGCGCCGGACAATGGACGAGATCGTCGCGCGGACGAGCTCGGCCCGGTCGCTGACGTCCGACCCGCTGTGGTCGCTGGCCGGGCATCTCCCGTTCGCGGGCTGCCCGCTGCGTTCCAGCGCAGCGCTCGCCGCCGCGCTGGACGGGGTGGCGACGAACGCGCTGGGGCCGGTCGTCGAGCTGGGAAACCGGTTGGACCCCAGCACCCTGCGGTCGGGTACGGCGATCAACGTGACGGCGCTGGCCTCGGCCCGGGTTCCCGCCGAGCGGGCGCGAGTGGCGGTCACCTCGTTCGAGAACGCGGTGCGGCGGGTGTCGCCCTGCGACGGCCTCGGTGATCAGCTGGGCGTCGACGCGGCCCGGAGCGAGGCGGCCGCGACCGGCGAGAAGCTGCACGGCGTCCTGGACACCCTGGTGCTCGCCACCCGGCTGGGCCCGGACCTGCTCGGCGCCAGCGGGCAGCGCCGCTACCTGCTGGTTGTGCAGAACCCGGCGGAGTCACGTGCGAACGGCGGCATCATCGGCGGGTTCGGCGTGCTGACGGCCACCCGTGGCCGGCTCGAGCTCGACGACATCTCCGGTAACGGGAACCTGCCGGGCGGTCCGACACAACAGCTCCCGGCCATGAAACTGCCCGCGGAGTTCGCGACCCGCTACGGCCAGTTCTGGCCGGCCCGGGTGTGGGCGAACGCGAACCTGACGCCGGACTATCCGACGGCGGGGCGGCTCTACTCCGCGCTCTACCGCGCCGGCACCGGTGCGACGGTGGACGGGACGATCAGCCTCGATCCGACGACCCTGGCCTACCTGCTGGCTGTGACCGGCCCGGCGGTCCTGCCGGACGGCCGAACGGTGCCGGCGGATCAGCTGGTCGAACTGGTCGAGTCCCGGGTCTATGCGCAGATCGACGATCTCGACCGGCGTGACGAGTTCTTCGCCTCGGTCGGGGAAGCCGTCTATCAGGCCGTGATTACCGGTGGGGGTTCGGCGGGCGACACCGCGAAACTTCTCCGGGCGTTGGCGCGCGCTGCCGGCGAAGGGCGCCTGCTGGTGTCAAGTAACCACGCCGAGGAGGAGGCGACGCTTTCGACGACCGCACTCGGCGGGGCGCTGCTGGATGTTCCCGGGCCTTTCCTGGGAGTGGTGACCCAGAACGCGTCGGCGAGCAAGCTCGACTTCTGGCTACGGCGCAGTACCGAGTACCGCATCGACCGCCGTCCGGACGGAACCGGACTTGCGACGATCACTGTTTCGCTGACGAACGCCGCCCCGGAGGGTCTCAGCGATTACGTCCGCAACCGCGGAGACGTCGACATCCCCGGCTGGCGTAATGAAGGGGCGCAGAACAACATCTGGATCTCTCTCTATACCGGGCGCGGGAGCGTGCTCGTCGATGCCAGCGTCGACGGGAAGCCGATCTCGCTGGCGGTGGGGGAGGAGAAGGGACGCCCGGTCCTGTCGAGCTATCTGACGGTTGACCGGGAGCAGACTCGGACGCTGCGGGTCCGGGTACTGGAGCCTTCGGCCGGACCCGTACTGACTCTCCGCAGTCAGCCTCTGACGTTTCCTGAGCGCCTCGTGGTAGAGGGGCTTCCTGTGGAGCGACCGTGGTCACGGAGAGTTATTGGATGACGGCTGCGGGTCGTAGACACGGAGAGTAACTCTCTGTAGTCTCCCTGTAGTCAATCATCCGACTGCTTGAACTGATCACCCGCAGGGAGAGTATCTGAATGAAGTTCCGAACTCTCGGCGTCGCGCTGGTAGCGGGCGGCGGGCTGGCGCTCGCTGCGCTGCCGGCTTCTCCGGCGACGGCATTCGATGACAAGGACACGCCCTACCCACCTGTCTCCTGTGCCGGAGACAGCGGGGAAGGTCATGTCACCAAATCCCTTCTCCTGTTGGGTGAGCACACGACCTTCAGTGGATGTGGATTCCGGCCGAACACATCAGTCGACATTCAGATCGACGGAATCAGCACCATCTCGGCCTTCGTCAACGGCTCCGGGCGCTTTAGCCAGCAGATCACACCCGGCACCGTGGGCACCCACATTCTCACTGGCGTGGGCGTGGCGGGCGGGCCCACGACGGCGTTCGGCGCAGACGACGAGGAGTTCTCCGACTCGGCCGGCGGCGACACGTTCACTGACCCGGCCGGCGACGAGTTCGACGACGGCTTCGGTGACGGGTTCGACGACGACTTCGACGACGAGGGGACGCCGCCGGCGGACGATCTGCCCGTCGACGGCGCATCGTTCGGCGGTCCGGACGCCGGTGGCCCGGTGGTCGACGTTCCGCCGACCACCAGCGACGTCCAGCCACCCGCCGCGGTGGACAGCCCGGCCGAGGACTCGCCGGGTGGGCTCGCGTCCGTCGTCCATCCGTGGAAGAAGACCCGGGTCGTCACCGCCAAGGTCACCGTCATCGGTCTCGGCCAGGGTGGGATCGACCCGATCGTGGCGGCTGATCTGATCAGCGACTGGGTCCGCTGGGGCTTGGACCGGAACGACAAGGACCGGTTCCGGGACGGGAACGGTTCCTGCTTCGGTGACGGGTTCGACAAGGACCGCAACAAGGACTTCGACAAGGACCGCAACAAGGACTTCGACGACAAGAACATCCGCAACGACAAGGACTTCAACGACAAGGACCGCGTGCACCGTGACGGCCTTGCCGCCCCGGTGGTGACTCCGCTGGCCGATGGTGACAAGGACGACCGCTTCAACGACAAGGATGGTCTGTTCAACGACAAGGACCGGCGCCGGGACGGTGACTGCATCATCGCTGGTGGAGTCGTCGGCGTGGGCGTCGGTGGAGCCGGGGTCGGTGCGGCCGGTGCCGGTGCTGGTGCTGGTGCTGGCGCGCTGCCCTTCACCGGTGTCGAGACCGGCGCGATGATGTCGATCGCGATCGCGCTGCTCGGTGGCGGTGTCCTCCTCCGGGTTGCCGCCCGGCGGCGTCGGCTGGCCGGCCGGGTGCAGGGCTGACCTGGACGGACAACCAGCGGGGGACAGAGACCACATCCCCAGGGTGGAATAATGATCCAACCCGGCGACTGAGGACGATCGTCCGCAGCCGTGGCGCGGACACGCGGCCACGGGCCGTGGTCAGGACAACCGGAACCGTTGGTTGATTCACGGTGCATCCGGTGCCACCCATGAAAGGCACGGGCCGCCCGCGTAGAGCGCGGGCGGCCCGTCGCCATGCCAGCCGTCGGCGCCGGTCAGCGGGAACCGCGGCGCAGCGGATCGAACGGAGCCAGCTCGGCGGGCAGGCGCCCGTCGACGAGCGTCTCCGCCACCAGCCGGCCGGTGATCGGCCCCAGGGTGATGCCCCACATGCCGTGCCCCCCGGCCACATGCACCCGCGGCGAGAGCGTCGGCCCGATGAGGGGGAGCCCGTCCGGGGTGCATGGCCGTGGCCCCACCCACTCCAGGGCGCGGGCATCGAGATCGACACCGCGCAGCAGCCTGCGCGCGGCCGTGACGATCGCGTCGATGCGGCGCGGGTCGGGCGGTGCGTCCGGTCGGCGGAACTCCATCATTCCGGCGACTCGCAGCTCGGCGCCGATCGGTGTGCACGCCACCCGGGCGGCGGGAAAGTAGAGCGGCCCGGTGGGCGGCTCCTTCACCGCGACGCTGAAGCTGTAGCCGCGCCCGGCCTGCACGACGGTCCGCACGCCGAACCGGGCCGCCAGCGGTGACAGCCAGGCCCCGCCCGCCAGCACCACCGCGTCGAACCGCACCGGCGGACTGRCATGGTCGGCCATGGTCAGCACCACCCGGGAGCCCAGGTCGATGACCTTGTCGACGGTGATGCCCTCCCGGATGACCCCACCGCGCTCGCGCACGGCGTCGGCCAGCGCGGCCACGAACCGGCCGGGATCGCAGTAACGCTGGCCGTGGATCTGGATCACGTCGGTGATCTGGTCGGACAGCAGCGGTGCCAGGTCCCGAGCCGTCAGCGGGTCGAGATCCTCGGCGTCGACGGGCTGGCCGCAGTGGCGCACCTCGTCGAGCTCGGTGCGGAACGCCTCGGCGCCGGCCCGGTCCTGAAAACAGGCCAGGAACGGGGCGGCTGCCCTGGTCGGTGCCGCGACTCCGCCGTCGGCGAGCTCGTCGAAGGCTTCCAGGCTGCGCTGGGTGAGCGACGAGAGGGCGCGCATCGCCCGGCGCCAGCGGGCCTGGGTGCTGTGCCGGACGAACCCGGTGAGGAAGCGGGCGAGAACGGGGTCGGCGGCGGGCGGCAGGAACACCGGGGAGTCCGGGCGCAGGAACATCCGCAGCCCGTAGCTCAGCACCGCCGGCTCGGGCAGTGGGGTGGCCAGGCCCGGAGTGAGCCATCCGGCACTGCCCCAGGACGCACCGGCGCCGCCGTGCACCGGACCGGGCGTCACCCGGTCACGTTCGAGGACCGTGACGCCCACACCGCGCTCCTGCAGGTACCAGGCGGTGCAGAGGCCGACCATGCCGGCACCGACGACCGCCACCTGATCCGGGCGCGGATCAACAGACAAACCAGACGGGGGACGAGGGTCCACGCCCCAGATGTTCCCCCGCGCGGGCGGTTCAGCCGTCCGGCCCGGGTGAGCTGGCCCAAAAGGGCCCGCCCACGGGCGGCGACAGGCACAGAACGTGCCGGCCGCCGCCCGTGGGCGGGGGTTGTGCGGGTGCGACCGCGGGTGCGGCTGGCTACCGCTTGGTCAGGGCCCGCAGGTACTCGCGGTTGAGGTTGCCGATGCTGGTCAGCGGGATGCCCTTCGGGCAGGCGACGGTGCACTCGCCGGTGTTCGTGCACCCGCCGAAGCCCTCTTCGTCCATCTGCGCGACCATGTCGCGCACCCGGCTCTCGCGCTCCGGGGCGCCCTGCGGCAGCAGGTTGAGGTGGGTGACCTTGGCCGAGGTGAACAGCATCGCCGAGCCGTTCGGGCAGGCCGCCACGCAGGCACCGCAGCCGATGCAGGTCGCGTTGTCGAACGCGGCGTCGGCGATCGGCTTCGGCACCGGCGTCGCGTGCGCCTCGGGGGCGCTGCCGGTGACGACCGAGATGTAACCGCCCGATCCGATGATCCGGTCGAAACCGGAACGGTCGACGACCAGGTCGCGCATCACCGGGAAGGCGGCGGCACGCCACGGCTCGACGTCGATGACGTCGCCGTCGGCGAACTCGCGCATGTGGAGCTGACAGGTGGTCGTCCGGTCCCGCGGGCCGTGCGCCTGGCCGTTGATGACCATGCCGCACATGCCGCAGATGCCCTCGCGGCAGTCGTGGTCGAAGGCCACCGGGTCTTCGCCCTCGAGGATGAGCCGCTCGTTGAGCACGTCGAGCATCTCAAGGAACGACATGTCCGGGCTGACGTCTGCCAGCTCGTAGGTGACCATGGCACCGCGGTCCTCCGGGCCGCGCTGCCGCCAGATCCGAAGGGTGAGGTTCACGGTCGGGGCTCCTTCGAGTGCTGTGTGGCTCGTCGCGCGGCGTGCGGACGTCCGTGATCGCGCCGCCTGCGGCGCTGTGGAAGCGGATGGCAGGAAACAGGGGCAGGGGCGGATGCACAGGCGGCTGGTGCCCCCGGAGTAACCCCCGGAGCGGGTGCCCCCGGAGCCGGCCGCCACCGCGCCGCCCCGACGGGGGCGGCCGGGCGACGGCCGGCAGCGAGGATCACGAGTAGTTGCGCTGGGCCAGGTGGACGTAGTCGAACTGGAGCGGTTCCCGGTGCAGCACCGGGGCCCCGCCCGTGTACTCCCACGCCGCCGCGTACGCGAAGTGCTCGTCGTCGCGCAGTGCCTCGCCGTCCGGGGTCTGGCTCTCCTCACGGAAGTGACCGCCGCAGGACTCGGCCCGGTGCAGGGCGTCGATGCACAGCAGCTCGCCGAACTCGAGGAAGTCCGCGATCCGGTTCGCCTTCTCCAGCGACTGGTTCAGCTCGCCGGAGTCGCCCGGCACCTTCACCCGACGCCAGAACTCCTCGCGCAGCTCCGGGATGCGGGCGAGCGCCTTGCGTAGACCCGCCTCGGTGCGGCCCATGCCGCACTCGTCCCAGATGAGCTCGCCGAGCTCACGGTGGAACGAGTCGGGGGTGCGGTCGCCGTTGATCTCCAGCAGGCGGCCGAGCCGGCCGGTGACATCGCCGATGACGGACGTCACCGCGGGGTCGTCCAGGCTGACCGAGCCGAGCTTGGTGCTGGCGATGTAGTTGCCGAGCATGGGCGGCAGCACGAAGTAGCCGTCGGCCAGGCCCTGCATGAGGGCGCTGGCGCCGAGGCGGTTCGCGCCGTGGTCGGAGAAGTTGGCCTCGCCGACGACGAACAGGCCGGGGATGGAGCTCTGCAGGTCGTAGTCGACCCACAGCCCGCCCATCGTGTAGTGGACGGCCGGGTAGATCCGCATCGGGACCTTGTAGGGGTCCTCGCCGGTGATGCGCTCGTACATCTCGAACAGGTTGCCGTACTTCTCGCGGACCTTGTCCTCGCCCATGCGCCTGATGGCGTCGGCGAAGTCGAGGTACACGCCGAGGCCACCCGGGCCGACACCGCGGCCGTCGTCGCACTGGTACTTCGCCGCACGCGACGCGATGTCACGCGGGACCAGGTTGCCGAAGGCCGGGTAGATCCGCTCCAGGTAGTAGTCGCGCTCGGCCTCGGGGATCTGGTCGGGCGAGCGGGTGTCGCCCTTCTGCTTGGGCACCCAGATGCGGCCGTCGTTACGCAGCGACTCGCTCATCAGCGTGAGCTTGCCCTGGTACTCCCCGGAACGGGGGATGCAGGTCGGGTGGATCTGCGTGTAGCACGGGTTGGCGAACAGCGCGCCGCGCCGGTGCGCCCGCCACGTCGCCGTGGTGTTGGAGCCCTTGGCGTTCGTGGAGAGGAAGAAGACATTGCCGTAGCCGCCGGTGGCGAGCACGACCGCGTCCGCCAGGTAAGGCGTGATCTTGCCGGTGACCAGGTCGCGGGCGACGATGCCGCGGGCCTTGCCGTCGATCACGATCAGGTCGAGCATCTCGGTGCGCGGGTGCATCTCCACGTTGCCGGCGTCGATCTGGCGCGACAGCGACTGGTAGGCGCCGATCAGCAGCTGCTGGCCTGTCTGGCCCCGCGCGTAGAAGGTGCGCTGGACCTGCACACCACCGAAGGAGCGGGTGTCGAGCAGGCCGGAGTACTCGCGGGCGAACGGCACGCCCTGGGCGACGCACTGGTCGATGATCTGCGTCGAGATCTGGGCGAGCCGGTAGACGTTCGACTCGCGGGCGCGGAAGTCGCCGCCCTTGACCGTGTCGTAGAACAGCCGGTAGACGGAGTCGCCGTCGTTGCGGTAGTTCTTCGCCGCGTTGATGCCGCCCTGCGCGGCGATCGAGTGCGCGCGCCGAGGCGAGTCCTGGAAGCAGAACTGGATGACGTTGTAACCCTGCTCGGCCAGCGTCGCGCCGGCCGCGCCGCCGGCGAGGCCGGTGCCCACCACGATCACGGTGTGCTTGCGGCGGTTGGCGGGGTTGACCAGCTTGGCGGAGAACTTGCGGCGGTCCCAGCGGGTCTCGATCGGACCGTCGGGTGCCGCGGTGTCGGCGATGTCGTCGCCAACTGTCCAGTAGGCGCTTCCACCGGAGCCGAGAGACGTCGTCTCAGGCATCTCAGTCCACCAATCCGGCCAGCACGGCGATGGGAACGACCATGAAGCCCGCCGCGATGAGAACCGCCAGAACGGTCGCGGCGATCTTAAGGTTCTTCTCCCGTGCCGCGCTGTGCACGCCGAGGGTACGAGCAGCGCTCCAGAATCCGTGATGGATGTGTAGTCCGAGCGCTAGCATGGCGATGATGTAGAAAAGTGTGACCCACCACACAGAGAAGCTGGACACCACGTTGTCGTAAGCGGCGCCTTCGACTCCGTTGCGGTTCAGCGTCAGAGCCGTGAAGTCGAGGAGGTGGTAAACGATGAACAGGGCGAGGACGATGCCGCCATACCGCATCGTGTTCACGGCGTAGCTGGCCTCGAGGCGCTGCCGGTGTGAGTACTTCTGCGGCCGGGCCTTGAGGTCACGCCGGCTGAGCTGGTAGGCCGACGTCGCGTGCAGCACGACTGCCACCGTCAGGACGGCCCGCATGATCCAGAGGAACCAGGCTCCGTGGAGCGCGGGGTCGCCGATCGTGCGCAGCCAGTGCGCGTACTCGTCGAAGCTGGTGCGACCGAAGAAGATCTTCAGGTTGCCCAGCATATGGACGAGTAGATAGAGCAGCATCACTGCTCCGGTGACGGCCATCACGGCCTTCTTGCCGATGGTCGACCGCCAGAAGATGCCTACGGGGGACGTAGGCCGCGCGTCGTTCGTTACAGCCACGCTGCGAACCCTAGGGATAAGTTCCCGAGTGGTCCAAGACATGATGGACCTGAGCTCGATAGCCTCTGCCTATCCTCGGCTACTCTTAGGTGTGCAGCTTCATCAGCTTGCGTATTTCGTCGCCGTCGCCGAGACCAGGCATTTCACTCATGCGGCAGAGCGTGAGCACGTGGCGCAGCCCTCCCTCTCGCAACAGATCCGTGCCCTGGAACAGGAGCTCGGAAGTCCACTCTTCAACCGAATGAGGGGGAACATCACACTGACGGTGGCGGGTGAGACCCTGCTGCCGCTGGCACGTCGGATCCTCGCCGACACCGAGACGGCCCGCCGCCAGGTGCAGGAGCTGCTGGACCTGCGCACCGGCACCGTCCGGCTGGGCGCGACGCCCAGCCTGTGCACCGGCTTCCTGCCCGACGTGCTCTACGCCTTCCATCGAGAGTACCCGGGTATCCGGCTGATCGTCGAGGAGGGCGGCTCCCGTGACCTCGTCCGTAACCTCGCGCAGGGGAACCTGGACCTCGCGCTGATCATCCTGCCGCTGCACAGCTCAGACCCGGCGCTGTCGACGACTCCGCTGCTGCGCGAGGACCTCGTCCTGGTCACCTCGGAGAACTCGCCGCCACCCGCACGGGACGGCCAGCTGCGGGTGGGCGACCTGCGCGGGCGGCCACTGGTGATGTTCCGCCGCGGCTACGACCTGCGGGAGTTCACCGTCGGGGCCTGCCGGCTGGGCGGGTTCGAGCCGACGTTCGCCATCGAGGGCGGGGAGATGGACGCGGTCGTCGGCTTCGTCGAGGCCGGTCTGGGCGCGGCCGTCATCCCGAGCATGGTCGCCCGGCGGCAGCGGCTGCGCAGCACCTCGTTCGCCCCGCCGGGCCTGCACCGGACGATCGGGCTCGCGCACCGGCGCGATGTCGAGCCGCCGCAGGCGGCCCGTGAGCTGCGGCGCAGCCTGCGGGCCTACCTGAAGAGCACGGCCGCGGCCGGAACCCTCCCGCCTGGAACCGATCTGCTGCCGGGCTGACCGTGTGGTGGCGGGTCGTCCGTCTGCCGGCGGGCTGACCGCCGCGGGCTTACGCCATACGGTAAGATTTTTCGTTCAATTGTGATCATTGCCGTTCGTGGGTGATCCGGACCTGGCTAGCGTTGCCGAGATCAGAGCTTTTGTCGGTGGGTGACGGGTTCGTGCACCCGAAGGTGGGTGCGTGGACGTGACCGTGCTCGGCGATCGGGCCGAGCGCATCGGCCTGTGGGCCGGGATGCGCCGGCGGGCGGAGAACACCCGGACCGAGCGGTCGAAGGTCGCGGTGGCCGCGGTGGCCGCGGTGGCAGCGGTGGCCGCGGTGGCGCAGCCGGAAAGCTCGTGGGAGCTCTCGGAGCGTGATGCTCCGAACGCTCGGGAGACTCGTGCGGGAGGAACTGTGAACAGCGTCGACGTAGCCCTCAAGGAGGCGATGGCCACCGAGGGCGCCATCGGGGTCGCGCTGGTGGACTTCACCAGCGGGATGACCCTCGGCACCCTGGGCAGCAGCCACACCTTCGACCTGGAGGTGGCCGCCGCCGGCAACACCGACCTGATCCGGGCGAAGATCCGGACGATGGAGAGCCTGGGGCTCGCCGACACCGTCGAGGACATCCTGATCACCCTCGGGCGGCAGTACCACCTGATCCGCCTGCTGCAGAGCCACACCGGGCGGGGGCTGTTCCTCTACCTGGTCCTCGACAAGTCGCGCGCCAACCTCGCGATGGCCCGGCACCGGCTGCGCACCATCGAGTCGTCCCTCGACATCTGAGCCCCGGACCGGACCACGTAGGCGGCGCCGAAAATTCTCCTCAAGGGGCACAAAAGGGGCGCAGGGCTGCCTGGCGACCCGCAAGAAAGAAGGATCGTGGTCGTTGGAACGGCCGAAATCGTTCACTCTTGCGACTCGCCGAACACGGGCTACCGGGCGGGCGCGGTGATGGTGGCGGTCCGACCCGGGTGAAGGATGGTGGCGTGACCACCACGCCGACACTGCGGATCACCGGGCGGGTTCTCGTCGGGCCCGAGGACGTGCGGGACGACCTCTGGGTCGTCGACGGGCGGGTGACCTTCACCGCGCCGGTCGGCGCCGCGGCGCGGGACGTCCGGACCGTCTCGGGCTGGGCGGTTCCCGGCCTGGTCGACGCCCACTGCCATGTCGGGCTCGTCTCCACCGGCGCCACCGACGCCCGGACCGCCGAGGAGCAGATCCTCACCGACCGGGCCAGCGGCGCCCTGCTGCTGCGCGACGCGGGATCACCGTCGGACACCCGGTGGATCGACGAGCGGCCGGAGCTGCCGCGGCTGATCCGCGCCGRCCGGCACATCGCCCGCCCCAGGCGTTACCTGCGCGGCTACGCCGCCGAGGTGGAGCCGGGCGATCTCGCGGCCGAGGTCGCCGAGCAGGCTCGCCGCGGGGACGGCTGGGTCAAGCTGGTCGGCGACTGGATCGACCGGGCCCAGGGCGATCTGGCGCCCTGCTGGCCGGCGGAAGCGGCCGGTGCGGCCATCGAGACCGCCCACGCGGCCGGAGCCCGGGTCACCGCGCACTGTTTCGCCGAGAGCTCGCTGGTCGATCTCGCCCTCGCCGGCATCGACTGCGTCGAGCACGCGACCGGGCTGACCGACGAGACCATCGGGCTGTTCGCCCAGCGCGGCATCGCGATCGTGCCGACCCTGGTGAACATCGCGACCTTCCCCCAGATCGCCGCCGGTGCCGAGGCGAAGTTCCCCGCCTACGGCCGGCACATGCGTGACCTGCACGCCCGCCGGTACGACACGGTCGCCAGCGCCTTCGAGGCGGGCATCCCGATCTACGCCGGCACGGACGCGGGCGGCTCGCTGCCCCACGGCCTGGTCGCCGAGGAGGTCGCGGAGCTCGTCGCCGCCGGGCTCCCGCCCCGCGCGGCACTCGCTGCGGCCTGCTGGGACGCCCGCCGCTGGCTGGGCCGACCGGGCCTGGACGAGGGCGCCTCGGCCGATCTCGTGGTGTACCCGGCCGACCCCACCGCCGACGTCCGCGTGCTGCGCGCCCCGGAGCTGGTCGTCCTGCGCGGTCGGGTGGTCTGACGGGCGGTCTGGCGGATCGCCTGGCGGGCGGTCTGACCTGGCCGGGTTGCGCCCGGGGAACCTCGGGCCCGGCCACTCGTTGTAGCCGGTGCGGGCTCTGGCCCGGATGGGCGGTGCGGTCGCGCAGTGCGGTCCGGTGCGGTCGCGCGGTGCGGGCGGGCGGTGCGGTCGCGCGGTGCGGGCGGTGCGGCGGCACCGAGGAGCAGGAGGCCAGATGGCGGAGCTCGTGTCCGGAGCCAACACCGAGCTGTCCGGCACCGTGATCTCCATGGAGCTGCCGGGCCCCTTCGATCTCTCGGCGCTCGTGCTCGGGCCGGACGGGCGGGTGTCCGGCGATCGGGACATGGTCTTCTACAACCAGCGGTCGGCACCGGGCGTCATGCTGCGTGCCACGCCGGGCTCGCCGGCCATCGAGCTCGACCTGAGCCGGCTGCGCCCGGGTGCCGAGCGGGTCGTGCTCGTCGCCAGCCCGGCGGACGGCGTCACGCCGTTCGGCCGGCTGCCATCGCCGCAGGCGACTGTCAGCGCCGCCGGCCGCACCGTCGCCACCCTGCGCCCGCCGCCGCTCGGCACCCAGACGGTCCTGCAGATCGCCGAGATCTACCGGCGCGGGCCGGGCTGGAAGCTGCGAGCGCTCGGCGCCGGGTACGCGGACGGGCTGGCCGGCCTCGCCCGTGACTTCGGCGTCGACGTGGACGACTCGCCCCCGGCGCCCGCTCCCGGGCGGTCGGTGCCGGTGCCCGCTTCCGGGCGGTCGGCGCCGGTTCCGCCGCCCGCGGCCCCGGGGGACGTCCTCGCCGAGGTGCTGGCGCTCACCAACGCCGAACGCGCCCGGGCGGGGCTGGCCGCGCTGACCGCCGAGCCCCGGCTGGCCGCGGCGGCCGCCCGGCACAGCGCGGACATGGCCGCCCGCGGCTTCTTCGCCCACGACACCCCGGAGGGGATCAGCGTCGCCGACCGGGTCCGGGCCGCCGGTTACGACTACTCGGTGGTCGCCGAGAACATCGCCGCCGGTCAGCGGACGGCACGCGAGGTCGTCGCCGGCTGGATGGACAGCCCGGGGCACCGGGCGAACATCCTGCGGCCGCAGGTTCGTCAGCTCGGCGTCGGCCGGGTCGAGGGCGGCGAGTACGGCGTCTACTGGACGCAGGTCTTCGGGTCGCCCAGGTGATCCTCCGGGTGCAGAGGTGATCAGGTACCCGGCCGTGGTGCCACCGACAGGTGTGCGCGGGGCCTGTGGCGGATGTGGCGTAGGTCCGATTCCGGTGGCGGCGCCGAGCCGAACGTCCTGACCACGCCGACCGCGAATCGGGCCGGGCGGGGCCGGAGATCGCAAATTGTGGATGGTTTGCTTGCCGAGCAGGTCTTTGTGACCATACGTTCCCAGCTGTCACCGTGATCCGTGATCAGGGTTGTTCGCGTTGATCAGGTGGGTCCACGGCGCGTTCGTGGGCCATGTCCGGAGGCGCTCGTGGCCCTCCTTGAGCGCAGGCAGACACCGGCCACCGGTGTGATGCGAGGTGGTGGCCGTGAACGACGTCATGGGCTACGTCCTGTTGAGCCTGGGCACCGGTGCCCTTTACGCACTGGTCGCCACGGGTGTCGTGGTGGTGCAGCGGGGCGCCGGTGTCCTGAACATGGCGCAGGGTGCGCTGCTGGCCTGGTCCGCCTACGCGTTCCACGGCGCGAGCAGTGTCTGGGGGCTGCCGCGGGCACTGGCGGCGCTGCTCGCCGTCGGCTCCACGATGGCCATCGGGGTCGCCTTCCAGCAGCTGGTGCTCCGCCCGATGCGCCAGGCGACGGCCGTGCTGCGGCTGATGGCCACGCTCGGACTGCTCATCGTCATCCAGTCGTCGCTGACGCTGATGTACGGCAGCGACGTGCGGAACTCGCCGACCGTTTTGCCGACGTCCAAGGTGACGTTGTTCGACACCGCGGTGGGTGTGGACGTCTTCACCCGCCTCGCGGTGGTGGTCGTGGTGGTGGCGGGGCTGTGGGCGGTGTTCCGGTTCACCACGCTGGGGCTCGCGGCGACCGCGGTGACGGAGAACGCACGGGCCGCGGCGACCCTGGGCTGGTCGCCGGACGCCGTGGCGAGCTGGGCCTGGCTCGCCGGGTCCGCGCTGGCCGGGCTCGGCGGTGTGCTGCTGGCGCCGCTGCAGAACCCGCTGTCCGCCGGTGGGCTGATGCTGCTGATCGTGCCGGGCCTGGCCGTCGCCCTGGTCGCCCGGTTCAGATCACTGCCGGCGGTGCTCGTCGGCGCGTTGGCGCTCGCCGCGGTGGAGCTGGAGCTGCAGGTCCACCTGGTGGCGGACCATCCCGTCTGGCGGGGCGTGGACCGGGCCGTTCCGCTGGCGGTGATCGTGTTCTATCTGGCGGTGCGCGGGCGCGGGATTCCCGACCGCGGGCATGTCGCCGAGCGTCATCCGTCGCTGGGCAGCGGCCGGGTGTACTGGCGGGCGCTGGGTGCCGCGGTGGCCGGCGCGCTCGTCTGTATCTGGTGGCTGCTGCCGGCGCCCTGGGTGAACGCGCTGAACGCGAACGCCATCTGGGCCATGATCATCCTTTCGGTGGTGGTGCTGGTCGGCTTCACCGGCCAGCTCTCCCTCGCCCAGCTCGCCTTCTCCGGCACGGCGGCCCTGATCGCCGGACGGCTCGTGGCGGTGCAGGGGTGGCCGCTGGAGGCGGCGCTCGTCGTCGGGGTCGCCGGGACGGCGCTCGTCGGAGTGCTGTTCGCGCTGCCGGCGCTGCGGACCCGTGGCCTGCAGCTCGCCGTCGTCACCCTCGGCCTCGGCGCCGCGGTGGACGCCCTGCTGTTCCAGCGCGGGTACCACTCGCCCGCGCCCGCGAGCCCGCTCGGTGACCTGTTCGGTGACCTCTCCAGGCTGGAGGGCACCGAGGTCGGCGACGCCACCCTCCTCGGCGTCCACCTGGACAAGGTCTCCGACCCGCGTGGTTTCGCCACCCTGTCCCTGCTGGCCTTCACCGTGCTGGCGCTGCTCGTCGCGAACCTGCGGCGCGGGCGGGCGGGCCGGCGGCTGATCGCTGTGCGGACGAACGAGCGTGCGGCGGCCGCCCTCGGGATCAGCGTCGTCGGGGCGAAGATCTACGCCTTCGCGCTCTCGGCGGCGATCGCCGGCTTCGGCGGGGTGCTGTACGCCTTCTACGCCTACGGTGAGCGGGGCAACATCGACTACGGCGGCGGGCTGTTCTCGCCGTTCGCGTCGATCCTGCTGATCGCCTACGCGGTGGTGGGCGGGGTCGGCTGGACCAGCGGTGCCTTCGCCGGCGCGACGATGGCCGCCGACGCGCTGGCGACCCGCATCGGCGCCTGGGTGGGAAGCCTGCTGGCGCAGCTGGGTGCCGTCCTGCGGCTGCTGCTGGCCGCCCTCGCCGCGATCATCGGCCTGGCCCTCGGGCGCGCCGTCGCGCCGCGCCGGCCGGCACCGGTGGGCGGGTCGGTGGGCGGGCCCGCGAGCGCGCCGGCGGGCAGGCCTGAGAACTGGGCGGCGGGTGAGCCGGCGCCGGGCGTGGGCGAGTCCGGGCCGCGTGGCGCCGGGCGCCTGGCCGGGCGTGCGCTGCCCTGGCTGACGGCCGCCGTCTGCGCGGGCGTCGCCTTCGCGGCGGGCGGGCGCATCGTCGACTGGCTCGCGGATCTCGACCGCTACGTCCCGCTGATCGGCGGTCTGGTGCTCGTCACCGTGCTGTCCCGGTCGGGCGGCGGCATGGCGCCGGAGAACGCCCGCACCGCCCGGCGCGTGCTCGAGCGCCGTTTCCCGGCCGCCCTCGAGCGGCGCGCGGCCGCGGATGCCGCCCGGGTCACCCGGCTGCTCGGCGCGGTACCGGCGATCGGCACCGTCGCCGCTACTCCGGTCGGTCCGGCCGGTCCGGCAGTCCGCGCCGCTCCGGTTGCTCCCGCCCAGCCCGCTGCCCCGGCCCAGCCGACTGCTCCCGCGGGGCCGGTGGCCAACGGGCTGGAGACCGGGCCGATGCGCCAGGTGGGATCGGTCGGCTATCCGGCCCGACCAGCGACGCTCTCCGCCTGGGGGCTCTCGGTGCGCTTCGGCGCGGTGGAAGTGATCCGCGGCGTCGATCTGCGGGTGGAGCCTGGCCAGATCGTCGGCGTCATCGGTCCGAACGGCGCCGGAAAGACCACAGTGATTGACGCGATCACCGGTTACACGGGGTCGGTCTCGCAGTCGCTGATGCTCGGTGAGGCCCGCCTCGACCGCCTGCCGGCCCATCTGCGCGCCCGGGCGGGGATCAGCAGGTCGTTCCAGAACCTGGAGCTCTTCGAGGACCTCACCGTCATGGAGAACATCCAGGCCGCCTGCGACCCGCGGGACGCCCGTGCCTACCTGGGGGACCTCGTGCTGCCCCGGGCCCGTCCGCTGCCGGCCGCCGCGGCGGCTGCGGTCGAGGCGTTCGGGCTCCGCGCCGATCTGCTCCGCCCGGTGTCGGAGCTGCCCTACGGCCGCCGCCGCCTGCTGGCGATCGCCCGCGCCGTCGCGACCTGCCCGTCCGTCCTCCTCCTCGACGAGCCGTGCGCGGGGCTGGACGAGAACGAGAGCGCGGGTGTCGCGACGCTGCTGCGCCGGCTCGCGGACCACTGGGGCCTGGGCATCCTGCTCAACGAGCACGACATGGAGGTGGTGATGCGGATCTGTGACCAGGTCGTGGTCCTCGACGGTGGCGAGGTGATCGCGCGCGGCACGCCCGGCCAGATCCGCGTCAACGAACGGGTGCGTGACGCATACCTGGGACCGGCCGACCCGGCCGTCGCAAGCAGCTCGTCCGGCCCGGCCGGCTCGTCCGGCCCGGCCGCCGGGACCAGACGATGACCCCCGACAGGGGGCTGCGCGCGATCGCCGACGCGGGATCCCGGAGCGGCACACCCGTCCTGAGCACGCGCGGGCTGTCGGCCGGCTACGGGGATGCCGGGCCGGTGGTGCGTGACCTCGACCTGGAGCTGTGGCCAGGCGAGGTCGTCACGTTGCTCGGGCCGAACGGTGCCGGCAAGACGACGACGTTGCTGGCCCTGAGTGGTGCGCTGCAGCCGCGCGCCGGCGTCGTCCGCTGGGGCGGCCAGATCACCACCGCGCCGCTGCACCAGCGCGCGCGGGCCGGGCTCGCCCTCGTCCCCGAGGACAAGTCGGTGATCATGAATCTCACGGTTCGGGAGAACCTGCGGATCGGCCGCGCGGACGTCGGCCTGGCCCTGCAGACGTTCCCCGAGCTCGAAAGCCATCTCGACCGACGGGCCGGGCTGCTCTCCGGCGGACAGCAGCAGATGGTGGCCCTGGCTCGGGCCCTCGCCCGCCGCCCCGCCGCGCTGCTGGCCGACGAACTGTCCCTCGGCCTGGCCCCGCGCCTGGCCGAACGGCTGCTCGGTGTCGTCCGGGCCGCGGCCGACGGGGGGCTGGCCGTGCTGCTCGTCGAGCAGCACGTGCGCAGCGCCCTCGCCGTCGCGGATCGGGTGGTCGTCCTGCGGCACGGGCAGATCTCCTGGTCCGGCCCGGCGCGGCAGGCGCGGGAGAACCCCGACCTCCTGCTCGGCGCCTACCTTCCGCTCGCCTGAGCGCGGGCGGTGGCGGCCCCGTTCAGCCGGGACCGCCACCGCCCTGTTCCGCGCCCTGCGTTCCCGCCCTCGTGCTCAGGACGTCCTGCTCAGGACGCGCCCTGCTTCAGCAGGGTCATCGCGTCGTAGGTCTCCGGCCCGAGCGACACGAACCCGCCGGTGGCGCTGTCCCACCGGGCACCGCGCATCGTCGTGTTGAAGACCCGCTCGACGCCGGGAACGGGGTTCGGGGTGGTGAAGTCCAATGGCGGAACCAGGCCGAGGTCGAGCCCCTTGGTCTTCCCCAGCTGGTCGAGCAGGGCCTGCGAGGTCAGCTCGCCGGGGACGGCGTTGCCGACCTTCTCCGCCACCTGCACGGAAAGCCAGGCGGCGGTGGTCCCGGTCGCCGAGCGCAGGTCGGCGGCGGCGTCGGCGTCGCCGGCCTTCTCCTCGTCGTCGAGCTCGGAGATCATCCGGGCCAGCTCGGGGAACTCGCCCTGCTGGCTGAGCTCGGGGAACGGACTGGCGACAACGAGGTTGTCGGCGGCCGCGCCGAGGCTGGCCAGGTACTTCTCCGAGAGAGTGCCGGCCGCGTGGCAGGTCCGCAGGCTGGTGCCGGCGCCCTTGATCACGGCGTAGGCGGCCTGGTCGAACACCACGAGCACCGCCCCGTTCGCCTTCGCCCTGGTGAGCTGGGTGACGGTCGGGGTGAAGTCGCTGGTGGAGATCGGGATGCGCAGCTCGGGGGCGAGCGGTGTGCCGACTGCCCGCGCGCCCGCCTGGGCCATCGTGATCAGCCGGTCGCTGTAGGACAGGTCGTACCCGACCAGGCCGATGCTCGACGCGCCGGCCTTGCGCAGCAGCGACGGGCAGACGGCCGGGTAGAAGGTGAGCGGGCTGAGCATGAAGCTCACCTTCGAGCTGAGCTCGGAGCCATCCGCGGCGATGCCGGCCGAACCGATGGCGGGGATGCCCGCCTGCTCCAGGATCGGCATTATCCCACCGGAGCCGGAAACCGCCGACACGACGGCCAGGACCTTCTCGTCCACGGCCTGCTGGGCGCATTCCTTCGCGGCCGCGGCGTCGTTCTTCTCGTTGCAGTGCACGATCTCCACGGGATGGCCCTTGATCCCGCCGCGGACGTTCACCGCGCGGGCGGCCGCCTTCGCCGCCGCCACCAGCTCGGGATAGTTGCTGCCGGTGGTCCCGACCGGTGCGATGACCATGAGCTTGACCGGGGTGCCCGATCCGGCGGCCGTGCCATCGGAGGCCGCCCCGCTGCTGTCGTCGCTCCCACCGCAGGCGGCGAGAGCCATCGCGGCTCCGATACAGGCTGCGCCGAGCCGCAGGCCCAGACCTCGTCTCACCGGCTAGTCCTTCCTTGTGCTGCTGGCGGGCTGGCGGGGCGGCGTGTCGGGCGCAGGCACCCGCGCAACCCCGGAAAGCCACGCCACGGTAGCCCTGTCCGGATGTGATCCCTACGGCAGGTGAGTCGAGAATCCGCTGGTGTGGCGTTTACCTAACGCTACGCACAGTTTTCGGGGATCTGCGGCCACGCCGGGGCGAGGCCGCACACACCCGTCCGGAGCAACCGCGGATACGCGGCCAGGCGGCGCAACGAGGCGTCCAGAGCCTTCCAACGGGCCGCTGCGCTCGCTCAGGTCGCGCTCAGCTGGCCAGGTGGCTCAGATGACCTGCGACCAGGCGTAGGTGAAGCCCATGACCTGGTCCGTGAGCGTTTCCAGATGGCTCGCGGCCCGCCGGTCGAGCACCTCGCCGCCCGCGCCGAAGGGCGCCGTGGAGGTGTCGATCGAGACGCCGAGGGGAGTCGGCCAGCCGCGCAGCGCGTGGACCGAGGAACGCAGCGCCGCGAGAGTGGTGCCCGCCGTCTGGGGGCCGTCCGCGCAGACGATCAGCCCGACGGCACGTCCGTCGAGGTAGGGGCGCGGTGCGTCCCGGAGATCCTCCAGGTAGTCCAGCGCGTTCTTGACCAGCCCCGACACACCGCCGTGGTAGCCGGGAGTGGCGATCACCACCGCGTCGGCCCGGGCGATCTCGGCGACCAGCCGGCGAGCCGCGGGAGTGCGCTCGACCTGGTCCGGAACGTACATCGGCAGGTCGATGTCGACCGAGCCGAGCAGCACCGTCTCCGCGCCCGCCGCGGCCATGGACCGCAGCACCGTCTCCAGCGCGCGCAACGACGCCGACTCCGGCCGGGTCGTCCCGCCTAAGCCCACGATCGTCGGGCGCCGCCGACGATCCGGGCGGGCGGCCTGGCCACTGCGCACGGCCAGTGCGGCGAGATCCCCGAGGACGTCCCCACCCGCCCGGTCGGCGGGGCGTGATCGCCTGCTCGTGTCCCGGCGGGCGAGCGGCTCGCCCGCACCCGTGTGCACACCTTCACCGCTCGACGTGAACGCGCTGTGCGCGTCGACCATCGACTCCTCCTCGTCGCAAACCGCTGCCGATCTCGCCCGCGGGACCTCGTGGACGAAATCTGCCTACCGCAAGGCGTGGGGCGGAAGCGACGGAAAGCGTACTGGCAGGTGTTCAGTGCCGATCGGCGCGGCGTCGCAATGCGGGCGGCAGCGCCACGGCCCCGGGGCCGAAGACGGCGACGTGGTCGTCGGGGTTCGACATGTGGCAGCGCCGCAGCGACAGGCAGCCACAGCCGATGCAGGTGTCGAGGCCGTCGCGCAGCCGTTCCAGTGCCTCGATCTGCTCGTCGAGCCGGCTGCGCCAGGCCCGCGAGATCGCGGTCCAGTCGGCCTTGGTGGGAGTACGTTCGGCCGGCAGGCGCTGCAGCGACTCGCGGATCTCGTCCAGGCTGAGCCCCACGTTGCGGGCCGCGCGGATGAAGGCCAGCCGACGCAGGGCGTGGCGCGGGTACCGGCGCTGGCCGCCGCTGGTCCGTGTTGTGCTCAGCAGCCCTTCCCGCTCGTAGAAACGCAGCGCCGAGGCACTGAAACCACTGCGGCGCACGACTTCACCGAGGGTCATGGCGTCCGAGGCGTCCATTTCCCGACCGTACAGCGGTCAACATGAAGTGAGCTTTAGGTTTCTGGGCCGGCGGCCTGACTCCGGGCTCGCTACGATTTGACCGTGCTTGCCGCGGTTCCCCGATCAGATGACGGTCCCGTGCCGGACGGCCGTCCGGGCTCGAGCGGTACGGGTCCGAACCGTGCAGCCCCGAACGGTGAAGCTCCGAACGGTGAAGCTCCCAACGGTGAAGCTCCCAACGGTGCGGGCGCGAACGGTGCGGGCGCGCAGCCCGGTGTGCTGGCCCTGCCGGAGGCGGCCGGCGGGCCGGAGGCGGCCGGCGAAGGCGCGCATCGGCGCTTCGACCCTCTTACCGGGCGCTGGATTCTCGTGTCGGCGGGCCGGGTCGCGCGCCCGTGGCGCGGCGGCGAGGAGAAGGTCGCCACCGACCTCCCCGCCTACGATCCCGAATGTCATCTCTGCCCCGGAAACGCGCGGGCCTCCGGCATCGGGAATCCGGACTACGACGGCGTCTACGTGTTCGAGAACGACTTTCCGGCGCTGCGGCCCGGATCCTCCGACGCGCCGGGCGGCTGGCTGGGTGAGGCCGCGCCGAACACGGCGAACGGTGCGCTGCCGCACATGGCGGACGGTGCGGCGCCGATGTCCGATGCCCGGGCGTCCGCGCTGCTGCGGGCGGCTCCGGGTGCGGGAACCTGCCGCGTCGTCTGTTTCGACCCACGCCACGACCTCACCCTGGCCAGCCTGCCCCTCGAGCGGGTCCGCGCCGTCGTCGACACCTGGGCCGACCAGGAGCGCGACCTGGCCCGTACCTGGACGTGGGTGCAGATCTTCGAGAACCGCGGGGCGGCGATGGGCGCGTCCAGCCCGCATCCGCACGGCCAGATCTGGGCGTCGTCGTTCATGCCGGACCTGCCGGCCACCGAGGACCGCTCCCAGCGGGCCTACCTGCAGGCGCAGGGGACCTCCCTGCTCGTCGACTACGCGGCGCTGGAGTCCGACCTCGACGCGGCGGGCGCGGCCTCCGGTCCGAGCCGGGTGGTGGTGGCGGACGACCACTGGGTCGTCGTCGTGCCCTACTGGGCGCTGTGGCCCTTCGAGACGCTGCTGCTGCCCCGCCGCCCGGTGCGCCTGCTGCACGACCTGACCGGCCCGGAGCGTGACTCGCTGGCAGGCGTGCTGCGTTCGCTGCTGCGCACCTATGACGCCTTGTTCGACAGTCCCTTTCCGTACTCGATGGGCTGGCATTCCGCCCCGGGCCCGCACAACGGCTCCGCCGGGCAGGCGACCGAGCACTGGCAGCTCCATGCCCATTTCCACCCGCCGTTGCTGCGGTCGCCGACGGTGCGCAAGCACGTGGTGGGCTACGACCTGTTCGCCGGGATGCAGCGCGACATCACGCCTGAGGACGCCGCCGCCCGCCTGCGCGCCGCGCGCCGCCGCGTGACAGAGCCGCCCGCCGCTGTGTGAGCCTGCCGGACAGGTCCCGAGCTCCGGCCGGCTGCTGCCGCCGGACAGGACTTGAGGATCGTGGTCGTGGGGACGACCGAAATCCTCGGATCTTGGAGCCGCTGTGGCGGGCCGGGGTGGGTCGGGCCGGGTCGGTGGCCGGTCAGGGTGTGCCGGGAAGGGCGTCGTCGGCGTCGCCGTCCACGCCTTGCTGGCTGGCCAGGCGTTGCTGGGAGGAGAACTCCCAGAGCTTCCCGGTGGCCCACCACGGCCAGTCGTGACCGCCGTCCCAGGGCACACCGACCACCACCGACGAGCTGGTCACCCGCGAGGATTCGGTGCGTGAGTCGGGGAACGTGACCTTCACGTAGTCCGACCAGCCTCCGCGCCAGGGCACGGTCGTGTCCTGGGTGCCGTGGATGTGCATCATCCGAATGGGCGCCTGCTGACAGGGCACGAGCAGCGCGCCGGCGACGACTCCGGCGGCGGCGAAGACCTCGGGCGCCTCGCAGACGGCCCGCGCCGCCATCATGCCGCCGTTCGAGTAGCCCCAGACGTAGACCCGGGCCGGGTCGACCGGGGTTCGTCGTTCCACGTCCGCCACGAGCTCTCGCAGGTAGGCGACGTCGTCGACACCGTTCACACCCGCGCAGCAGGTGCCGGAGTTCCAGGCCCCGTCGATTGCGTGCCCGTAGGCGAGGACGAATCCGTGCTCGTCGGAATACGGGGTCGCGCCGCTGAGGTCGCGCATCGCGGCCGCGTCGTGCAGGTACGCGTGAAGGAGGATCACCAGCGGTCTGCGCTGCCCCGCCTGGACGGTGGTGTGCAGGTCGTAGCTGCGCCCGGACGCCAGTGTGACGAGCTCGGTGTAGGTGGCGCCCGCCGCGGCGGTGGCGGCGGTGGCGGCCGGCGTCACGGTCGACGACGCCGCACCGCTGGTGGGCGAGGCCGCGGTCCCAGCGGCCACGGTCCCAGCTGATGAGGAGGCCGAGGCCCCCGACTTGGCGGCGGCGGTGCCCTCGGGCGCCGCGGCGTGCCGCGCCGCACCGGTCGTGGTGCCCGTCGCGGGGGCGGTCGCGGTGCCCGGGGAGGCCTCGGCGACCACGTGCGCGGCGGAGGCGGCGCTCGTCGCGGACGGGAAGCCGGTCGCCTCCAGCGCGACCTGTGTCGCGAGGAGGGCTGCGAGTGGCAGGCCGACGGCGACGAGGAGCGCGATGACTCGTCGGTGGCCGAACGCCACTGCACCCCCCACCCGGGCTCTCGATCAGGCAGATACAGGCAGATAGATGTATGTCGCTGACTTCGCCGCGGGGCCGCGGCCGAGGTCATCGTAATAGCGCCTCGGATCGGTGCTGACGGCCCTACCAGCCGTGATGCGGGCCGCGGCGGCACCGCCACCCCGGGTGGCGCCCGATGGTCATCCGCGGGGTGCGGTCGGCGGGCGAGCCGCCCATCCATACCCCACGGCCGCGGTTCGAAGATCTGCCGCTTTTGGTCGTTGGAACGACCGAAAGCCGCAGATCTTGTCGGGCAGCAACGCCAGCCGGCGGCGGCCCGCAGTCGTGGGAGCCGGCGACCCGGCGTCGTCAGAAACCCGTTGTCGTCAGACCCGTTGTCGTCAGACCCGGTGCCGTCAGGGATGACGAAGGCCGTCGATCGCCCGGTAGATGCGTTCCTCGGAGACCGGGTACGGCGTGCGCAGCGCCTGCGCGAACAGGCTCACCCGCAGTTCCTCGATCATCCAGCGGACCGCCGCGACGGGCTCCGCCGCGGCGGCGGCCGGGCCCAGCTCCTTGACCAGCTCGCGGTAGGCCGTCAGAACATGGCCCACCCGGGTGGTGAGCTGGCGATCCCGGGCGGCGTCGCCGGGCAGCCGGTCGACGCGCCGGGTGGCGGCGGTGAGATAGCGCTCCAGATCGGGCAGCCGCTCGAAGCCCGTCCGGGTCACGAAGCCGCGGTGGATCAGGTCGTCGAGCTGGCCGCGCAGGTCTGCCGTGGTCGCCAGCAACGCCGGGCTGGTCAGGGTGCGCAGGCTCCGGTCGACCTGGTGCGCCAGCGCCAGCACCCGCTCGGTGGCCCGCACCACCGCCAACGAGCGCTCCGGCAGCTCGGCGCGCACGACCTCGAGCAGGGCCCCGAAGCCGGCCTCGTCCCGGGCGGGCCCGCCCGCCCGGCGCAGCAGCGTGTCCGCGGCGCAGGCGACGCAGTCGTCCAGCAGGTCGCTGACGTCGCGGTGCGGATTGTTGCTCAGGGCCAGCTTCGCCGCGTTCGGCAGCCGACCGATGATGCCCCGGACGGGGGATGGCACGCCCAGCAGGAGCAGCCGCCGGGTGCCGGCCCACATCGCGGCGTCGGCCTCGTCCGGGTTGTCGAAGACCCGGACGGACACCGACGTGCTCTCGTCCACGAGCGCCGGATGGGCCCGCACGACATGCCCGCCGCGGGTGCGCTCGATCACCGTCGGCAGGGTGCCGATCTCCCAGGCCCGCAGGCCCGAACGCTCCACCCCCGCGGCGGCGGCGGAGACCACGGCCCGGGTCTTCGGCCGCAGCCGGGCCCGCAGCTCCGCCAGGTCCTTGCCCTCGGCGAGGGTCGCCCCGCGGTCGTCGACCACCCGGAACGTCATCCGCAGATGGGGCGGCAGCATCTCCACCAGCCGGGGCGGCGCCCAGACCCCGGGCGGCAGCGCGGCCCCGCTCATCCGGTGCAGCTCCGCCGCGACCGCGTCGGCCAGCGGATGGTCGTCCGGGGTGATCCGGTCGAGCACGGCCCGCGCGTAGTTCGGCGCGGGCACGAAGCCGCGCCGGACGACCTTGGGCAGCCCGCGGATCATCGCGGTGATCAGCTCCTCGCGCAGCCCGGGCACCTGCCAGGTGAACGGCTCGGCCGGCAGCGTCCCCAGCACCGGCAGCGGCACCCGCACGGTCACGCCGTCGGCGGCCTCGCCGGGCGTGAACTGGTACGTGAGCGGCAGCTCCACTTCGCCGGCGACCCAGACGTCCGGGTAGTCCTGCGTGCGGATCGCGCCGGCGCGGTCGTTGACCAGCATCGCCGCGGAGAAGTCGAGCAGGTCGGGCTGCGTGCGCCGGGTCGCCTTCCACCAGGTGTCGAAATGGCGGCCGGAGACGACGTCCGCGGGGATCCGCTGGTCGTAGAAGTCGTAGAGCGTCTGGTCGTCGACGAGGATGTCGCGGCGCCGGGCCCGGTGCTCCAGCTCCTCGACGTCCGCGAGCAGCTCCCGGTTCGCCTGGAAGAACGCGTGCCGGGTGTTCCAGTCGCCCTCCACCAGCGCGTGCCGGACGAACAGCTCCCGGCTCACCACCGGGTCGATCCGGCCGTACTGCACCAGCCGCGCGGTCACCAACGGGACGCCGTAGAGCGTGACCTTCTCGTAGGCCAGTGCCGCCGCCTGCCGGCGCGACCAGTGCGGCTCGCTGTAGGTGCGGCGCAGCAGATGCTCGGCCAGCGGCTCGACCCAGTCGGGCTCGACCCGCGCCACCGTGCGGGCCCACAGCCGGGACGTCTCCACCAGCTCCGCGGCCATCACCCAGGTCGGGATGCCGGGCCCACGCCGGTCGCCCTGGGCGTCCGGGCCCACGTCGGCCCCGCCGCCCGCGCCACCGGCGTCCGCGCCGGCTGCCTGCGGGCTCTCCGGCCGCGCCGGCCGCCGGCGGGCCAGCCCGGAACCCGGGAAGATCGCGAACCGGGCACCGCGTGCCCCGAGGTAGTCCTTCTTCTCGGGCTCGTAGCGGCCGATGTGGGACAGCAGCCCGGTCAGCAGCGCCTGGTGCAGCGACCGGTCGTCCGCCGGGCTCTCGTTCGGCGTCAGCCCCAGGTTCCGCGCGATCGAGCGCAGCTGGCCGTGGACGTCCTGCCACTCCCGGATGCGCAGGTAGTTCAGGAACTCGGTGCGGCACAGGCGGCGGAACTGGTTGGACGACCGCTCCTCGCGCGCGGTGCGCAGATGTCGCCACAGGTTCAGGATCGACACGAAGTCCGACGTCGGGTCGGTGAACCGGGCGTGGGCCAGGTCGGCGGCGGCGCGCTGCTCCACCGGCCGTTCCCGCGGGTCCTGGATCGCCAGCGCCGACGCGATGACGAGGACCTCCGACAGGCAGCCGAGCTCGCCGGCGGCGAGCACCATCCGGGCCAGCCGCGGATCGACCGGAAGCTGCGCCAGGCTGCGCCCGACCGGGGTGAGCCGCCGGCCGGGCTCGGCCTCCTCGACCAGCGCGCCAAGCTCGGTCAGCAGCCGAACACCGTCGGTGATCTGGCGCGTCTCGGGTGCGTCGAGGAACGGGAAGTCGGCCATCTCGCCGAGGCCGAGCGCCTCCATCTGCAGGATCACCGACGCGAGGTTCGTCCGCAGGATCTCGGGATCGGTGAAGGCCGGCCGGGCGAGAAAATCGTCCTCGGCGTACAGCCGGATGYAGATGCCGTCGGACGTCCGCCCGCACCGGCCGGCGCGCTGGTTCGCCGAGGCCTGGGAGACCGGCTCGATCGGCAGCCGCTGCACCTTCGTCCGATGGCTGTACCGGGAGACGCGGGCGAGCCCGGGATCGATCACATACCGGATGCCCGGGACCGTCAGCGACGTCTCGGCGACGTTCGTGGCCAGCACGATCCGCCGCCCGGTATGCGGGCTGAACACCCGGTGCTGCTCGGCCGAGGACAGCCGCGCGTACAACGGCAGCACCTCGGTGGCCGGGCGGTCCTGCCGGGCCAGCGCCTCCGCGGTGTCCCGGATCTCGCGCTCGCCGCTGAGGAACACCAGGATGTCGCCCGGTCCCTCGGCACACAGCTCGTCCACCGCGTCGCAGATCGCCGAGACCTGGTCCCGCTCGCTGTCCCGGTCGGGCTCCCGCTCCCGGCCTCGGTCCCTGGCGCGGTCCCGGTCCCGGTCGCGGTCGCGGTTCCGCTCCCGTGCGGGGCTTCGATCCGAGCCATCGTGCCGGTCACCGCGGTCACCGGCGTCGCCGCCGTCGGAACCGGTGAGAGGTCGATACCGCATCTCCACCGGATAGGTGCGGCCCGACACCTCGATCACCGGCGCTCCGTGGAAGTGGCGGGCGAACCGGTGCGGATCGATCGTCGCCGAGGTGATGATCACCTTGAGATCCGGGCGGCGGGGGAGAAGCCCGTGCAGGTAGCCGAGAATGAAGTCGATGTTGAGGCTGCGCTCGTGCGCCTCGTCGATGATGAGCGTGTCGTACTGGCGCAGCATCCGGTCGGCGGCGAGCTCGTTGAGCAGGATGCCGTCCGTCATCAGCTTGATGAGGGTGGTGGGCCCGACCCGGTCGGTGAACCGCATCTGATAACCCACCAGGCCGTCAGTGGCCGCGCCACCCGGCTGGTCGGGCTGATCGCTTGGATCGCTTAGATCGATTAGATCGTTTGGGTCGGGCTGGTCGGTTTCGGCGGGTTGGCTGGGCTGGTCGGGTCGGCCCTGCGCGGGGGCGGTGATCCGCTGGTCGCGCCCCGCGATCGTGCTGCCCAGCTCCGCCGCGATCCGTTCGGCGACGGTGCGTGCCGCGATCCGCCGTGGCTGGGTGTGCCCGATCATGCCGAGCACCCCGCGGCCCAGCTCCAGGCACAGCTTGGGGATCTGGGTGGTCTTTCCCGAGCCGGTCTCACCGGCGATGACCACGACCTGGTGGTCACGGATGGCGGCCAGGAGCTCGTCCCGGCGCTGGCTGACGGGCAGCTCCTCCGGGTAGTGGATGAGCGGCACGCTCGCCTGCCGCGTCGCGACCCGAAGGCGTGCGGCTTCGACGTCGGCCGCGATGCGTGCGATGGAGGACTCGCGCGCGCCGGCGTCCCGCGTCTTGCGAGCCCGGTCGAGGCGGCGGCCGAGGCGATGCGCGTCGACGGCCATCAGCCGGGGGAGGTGAGCGCGCAGCTCCGACAGCCGCGGCGGCGGCGATTCGGCTGGAGAGATCACTGGCAGCGTGTGTCCCGGGCGGTCGTCGGATCGGCGTTCCTGGCTGCCTCGGCGGACGCGGGTGGCGACCAGCGGACTACCCGACCGGTCACACTCCGCCCGCGCCGAGGCGGGTGGGCGCCGCCGTGGCGTGGCGGGGCTCCCGGGGGAGCATTGTGCCCGGGACGCCGCGTGCGGGCACCTGCTTTTCCAGCGTTCGGGTGGACGGACACATTCCCGCCGGGCCCCGCGGTGGCCGGAAGCGGTGGCGCTGCGCGCTGGTTCCGCGCGCTGGCGCTGCGAGGTGGCCTGGCGCCGCGGTCTGACTGCGCGTGGTCGAAAGGTTGTCGGTGCGGCTCCCTGGCCGGTCTTCGCCATCGAACGCTTCTGCTGGCCATGTCGACAATCCATGACAAGTCGGATGAAAGGGCTGCGGAGTCATCTGCTAATCCGCAAGAAGGAAGGATTTCGGTCGTCCCAGCGACCGAAATCCTTCACCCTTCGGACTCGCCCCACCGGGCCTCCGCGTTCGGGGGCCCGGCCGCGTTCGAGCACCGGCGTCGAGCGGGGGGAGGCCAGGACTCGGTACCGGCCAGGGTGCTGTATCAGGCGGCGGTTGCCGCCACGGCGAGGAGCACCAGAGCGCTGACGGCGGCGGTCGTCCGGATCGAGTTGAAGAAGTCCCAGCGGGCACGCTGGTCCTGCCAGTCACTCGGCGGCGCCTCCGGCTCCCAGCTGGCCATCGCGTTGTTGATCGGAAGGTCACCCCGCACGGTGACGAGGATGTTGGTGAGAACCGCGGCCGAGGCCACCGCCGCGAAGATCGCGGAGGTGGTCGCGCCATCCACCGCCGCGGCCACGGTCAGGGCCACGGCCGAGAGCAGGCTGGTGATCTGAAGCGGCTTCATCAGCTTCGGGTAACTGATGTCGAAGGCCTGCTTGACCAGCACATATGAGGTTGTGGGCAGCGAGTGCAACGCGGGTCGAACCGCGACGAGGCCAATAGTCATCGTCCCCGCGACGAGCCCGGTCAGAACGAGGGAGACCACGACGAGTGCCGAGACCATGGCTTCCGGCTCTCCATCCTTCAGGCGTGGCTGAGTGGATGCATTCATACCAAGCCGGGATGGTCCGGGTGACCCACTGTCCTTTTCATGCAAAGCACCTGGCCAGGACCCTGGACGGGCGGCGCTCGCACTGCTCGCGGCCGCGGCGCGCCCGCTGTGCCCTCGCACCCGGGGCGATATGCCGGGTTGGCATGTCACGGCCGGATCGGGCCAGGGCCGGCTGGGCGGGACCGGGCTGAGCCGGGTCGGGCGGGACCGGGCTGAGCCGGGTCGGGTGGAGCCGGGTCGGGCGCGGCGGAGCCGGGTTGAGCGGTTCCACGCGGCGGTTCCATGCACAGCGGAACCATGCGGAGCTGCGCGGATCCAGATCGGCGCAGGCGTGGGCGGATATCAGGCCGACCGGCGGACCGGCCCACCAGCCGATCGAGCGGCGGGGCGGCGGGCGGCGCGGTGGTTCAGAGCTGGGCGACGATCCGGTTCAGGAGATCGGGTGTGGCGGCCGGCGGCGGGCTGTCCACCGTGAGACGGTTCATCGCATTTGCGTAAATGTCTACTTCTTCCCTTTTATCCATATAGACGGCGCCGGTGAGCTGCTCCAGGTAGACCACGTCAGGCAGGTCCGACTCGGGGAAACGCAGGATCGTGAAGGCGCCGCCCTCCGCCGCATGGGCGCCGAAGGTGAACGGCATGACCTGCAGCGTCAGGTTCGGCAACGCGCACATCGTGATCAGGTGTTCGAGCTGGCGACGCATCACCTTGGGGCCGCCGATCGGCCGGCACAGCGCGGCCTCGTCGATCACCACCCACAGCCGGAGTGGGTGCTCACGGTAGAGGATCTTCTGCCGGTTCATGCGCACGCTCACCCGGCGTTCGATGACGTCCTGGGGGTCGCCGGCGCTGCCCTGGGTGATGACGGCCCGGGCGTATTCCTCGCTCTGGAGCAGGCCTGGGATGAACTGCAGCTCATAGGTTCGGATGAGCTGCGCCGCCTCCTCCAGCCCGATGTAGGGCTGGAACCAGTTCGGCAGGACGTCGCCGTAGCCGTGCCACCAGCCCGGGCGGTTCGCCTCGCGGACGAGGGTCAGTAGCGGCTCGCGTTCGTCCTCGTCGGTGACTCCATACAGGGTGAGCAGGTCCTCGACGTCGCGGCCCTTGAAGCTGACCCGGCCCAGCTCCATCCGGCTGATCTTCGATTCGGAGGCCCGGATGTGGTAGCCGGCGTCCTCGCGACTTATGCCCTTTTCCTCCCGAAGGCGACGCAGCTGCGAGCCGAGCAGGATCCGACGGACGGTCGGACCGCCTCCCGGCTGAGTGCTGGTCACTGTCGGCCCCCTTGACATAGGTCAATACAAGAGTACGTCATTCGATCTTCTGCCCTCGTTCACCCCGCGGCCTCTCGACCCGGTTCAACCGGTTCCGCCTTCGCGCTGTGAACTAGATACGTATACACGGTTTACGTTGAGTGTTCGGCACCGGCTCGGCTTGACGAGCCACAAGCAGGCGTGATCAGGCCCTTCCGAGTACCGCCTGTTTCATTGCCGCCCACACACCGTTGCATTCCTCCTCGACGTGGACCGTGTCGGGGGAGGCGCGACCGGGTGGCTGCGGCATCGATGGCGGCCCGGCCGGTCGGATGGGTCGGTCGCTGATTCCTGCAAGGACGCCACCATCCCGGGGAGGCTTCTTTGCCATGGCCGGCGCACAGGCCAGGTGCCTGGCCCGGGGCCTGTCTCCGAACCCCCTCGAACCGGTCGGTGTTGCCGGAACCTCACTGTGGCAGAAGGGTCACGCTGTGGTCGAGCAGTAGTGCTCCGCCGGAGGGTTTTCCGCAACGGCGCGTGTCCTCTTCCACTGTCGGGCCGCGAAGCCGCCCGCGGCCGCATGGCGCGCACCGCCTTCCGTTGTCCTTCTGTGTTGTTCATGTGGGGCGCCGTTCATTCGGTGCTGTCATCTCGGCAGGCCGGTCGGCACCGTGCCGCTTCACGCTGCTGCGGTGTCACATCCTGCCGGCCCGGCGAATACCCGGCGTGCGGACCCGGTGTACCCGCTGGAGTCGGACGGCGTGTTGACCGTACAGGCTCGCCGTGGCGCGTCCGGCGGGTGAGGGGACCTTCGTCGTTGCCTGGAAGGTGGGCCGCCGCCGCCCTGTCGAGGAGGCCGCGGTGAGCTGGCCGGGTGCCCGCAACCCAGCTCGGAGCACACATCGCGGCATCCGCGGGGCGTATGCCGGTGCCATTTCCGTGGCGTGCGGGGGAGTCGTTCGTCATCGGAGGCATCCGGGTCGAGAGGGCACGATCGGGTAACCGGCTGCGATGGAGTCGCGTCGAACGGGTTACCCCCGCGGGCCGTGTTCACCAGGACCGTCGTGGGTCGGGTGGAGATCGGCGCCGGCCGCGGACTTTCGATTGGTTGCTCCCGGCCTCCTCGTCGCCCCTCGTGGAGCCCGCGGTGGGCCGGAGGCTGCGGATGCCGCGCTGTCATGGTCGGTGTGAACTGGTTGCCGGTGGGTGTGGCCTGGTCGTTTCACGGTGCCTGAACTTTGATCCTGTGTTGCTTTGCTGTCTCAAAGGGGTGGCGCGGTGGGGGAGGTGGGGGCCTCGTGAGCGAACGCTGGATGCCGCAGGCGAGCGTCGTGTGCACATGGATAGCGGTCCGATGCACGTGCACACGCGCGTGCTGTATCGTGAGCCGAAGTCCGTGCAAGCGCACGAGCTGACCCCCGGAGGGAGGTAGGACGAGGCCTCTCGTCGGCTTGGACCCCTTGCGCGTGGGGCGGTTTCGTGGCCGCGGGCGAGCCGTGAGCCGCCTGAGAGAAAAGGCTCCCAGACCCTCGGTAGCACTCGCCTGGCTCCGGACGAAGGAACTTCAGGAGATCGACCTTGTCCAAGATCTACAGTGGTATGCCGGCCACAGCACTTCAATGGGTCACGTGGCAGAAGAGCCGGCGGAGTAACTCCCAGGGCAACTGCGTCGAGATGGCGCGGCTACCCGGAGACGCTGTGGCTGTTCGGAACTCCAGGCATCCCGACGGGCCCGCTCTGGTCTACACGCGGGCCGAGATTGAGGCACTCATCCTCGGTRCCAAGGATGGGGATTTCGACAACCTGCTCATCTGATGGGAACGACCGTGTCGGTACTCGGTGAGTACCGGGGGACTGCCTCTGGGGGTGGCGGTCACCGTGAACCACGCTCTATCCCCGTCCTGGGCGGGTACTCGGAAAAGCCGGGGCGGGGCCCCGGTCGCACTACCTGTAACCGCACCACCTGTAACCCGTATCGCCTGTAAGTGCAGCACTGATAACGCCGTGCCATCGTCAGTGCACCACCTGCTAACGCACCAACGCCGACTAGCGGGTAACCGGATTGTGCGGGGACCAGCCGACTGCTCGGCGCTACGACGGGATCTTGCGATCTCGAGGTAGTCCGCCCCGCTGGGTCGCGACCGGACACCGGCGTCCGGTCGGCGATCTCGTCAGGGGCTGGCRGATCTCCCCGCCGCGGTTTTCCCGCTGAGCCATGCACGGGTCTCCACGAGCCCTGTGCGGCCTGTCTGGAGGTTGTTGGTGTGAGCCGGTACGGCAGCGATCTGGCAGGTTCCTGCCGGCTCGGGCCTTCTCGACTGCCTGCCGCTGATCCTGCGGCGTCCTACCGCCGCGTCGCGGCTGGGTTCGACACCTACCGATTCGACCTCGACCCGCCGGGGCTGCCGCGAGCGCTGCCATGCCCTGTGCGCGCACCGGAGAGCCGAATGACGCCGCCGATCACCGATCGGATCTTCACGTCCGGGGATCTCCCGCTCCTGTCGCTGCCACGGGCCGACGGTCTGATCGTCTGCCGGTGGCTGCCCGACCCGGCCGTGGCCCGGCTGGGAGGTCCCGCCGACGTCGATACCCTGCTGGAGCGGCGCCGCACACAGGTGAGTTTCGACATCGTGGAACCGAGCTGGCTGGCGCGGGCCGCCGCCGAGCGGGTCCGCGGGCCGGGTGTCGACGCGGTCGTGATGCACGAGCATGGCGGCCTGCCCGGCCGAAGCGCCCTGGCGCTGGCCTTCGCCTCGCACCTGCGATCGGTGTTCCTGCGTGCCGAGCGGCAGGTCCACGTCGTCACCTCCGGCACCCGTCCGGACCTGACCGGCCTGGCCGAGCTGGTCCGCGTGCCGCATCTGGTCACCGTCACGGATGCCACGGGCGCCGTCGCGGATGCCGTCGTCTGGGAGGTCATGACCGGCGGCGAGTTCGACGCCTGGCTGGGCGGCGCACCACGCCCGGACCAGTGCGCCATCGAGTCCCACCTGCCGGGCCTGCTGCGGCTGCGAGGCCTGCACCGGGCCGGCCGGCTCGACCGGAGGCGCTGCGCGGTCCTGGCGGAGGTCTTCGGCGAGAGCGGGGAGAAGACGATCTCCGCGACGTTGATCCACCGGTTTCCCGATGTGGTCCTTCCGCTGGCGGCCGCCACAGTGGCCGCCTAGGGAACCGAAGCCTGGACGGTCGGCCGATGATCGCCGACCGACGCCTGCGCCGACGATTACGCCCCGCCGATGGCGCTGTCCCAGCGTGCCCGAACCGCGGCTGTGTGGGTTCCTGGATTTGCCGAGTGTAGTCGGACGAACACTCTTCGCGCTGGTCGGGCCGAGTGTGACCAGCCATCGCCGCCGCCCCATTGCATTGGACGGCACGAGGGTGCAAACATGTACCAGCTGCCCGGGGATCCCCCCGTACCCCGGGCGGCCTTTTTTATGTCCGTTCCCGGCCATCGCCGCGTTCCGGGCCGGACCAGGCCCAGCCCGGCCGCCAACCGTCAGCTAGGGCCAAGGGCGACCTTGCCGCGAGGCGGTCCCTGGCCGTGTGGTCCTCAGATTGCCCGTCTCCTCAGCTGTGACGCTGGTGCGGTTTGGGACGAGGCGGTCGGGTATCTGGACGAAGGTCGGCGTGCCGGGTACCGACCCGTCCGCTCGGATCTGCCCGACTGCCTGGTTCAGCGCGGCCTCGACGAGGCCAGGCAAGCCGTCGATCATCGACGGAACCGCGTAGATCGCCCGAGGGAACCTGCGCAGCAGGTCCACGGCGGCGGTGACCACCGAGGGCATCTCGCGGAACACCCGTTCGACCTGGACGGCGGCGCTGGAGCCGTCGGCGAGGCGGGCGACGCCGTCCGGCACGAGCGCGCCGGCGGCGACCACCGCCTCGTTCTCCGCGCGCCATCGGCGCGGGCTCACCCAGCCGACGACCGCGACGCCCGCCACCGGTGTCTGGTGTTCCAGGAGCAGCCGGGTCCGTGCGGCCTCGGCCGCATGCACGGCCGCGGTCACCGGCTCGTCGGCGCGGTGGTCGACCTCGCCGACGAGGCGCGCACCGTTCTCGGTGAGGCGGACGATCCGGCCCCGGTTGGCGAACAGGCCGTCCGCGTGGACCAGGTCCGCCTGCATCCAGCGCCGAACCACCGCCCGCGCCGCGTCGCGGGAGGTCTGCATCGCGGGGTCGAGCACGATTGCCAGGTCATCCTCGTAGGCCGAACCCATCTCCAACAACCAGGTCAGGCATCGAAAGTCCCGCGCGTTTACCCGTACGCGCCCTTTGTCCGATCTTTGCTTTCTGGCCGCCTGTACCATTTTGTGCCTTTCCTTGGCGCCGGTGCAGGCGCCGCCACAGTGTCCCCGCTGGGGCATCGAACACCCATAAGGGACGCCCCGGCTGGGCCGGGCAGGCTCGGGCCGGGACGTTCGGGGTCGATTCCACGGCTGGCCAGCTTGCGCGGGGGTCCTGCCGCGAGCCGGTTCATTTTTAGTGCAAATAGCTAGACGATATTTGTCTTTGCTGGACCTCAACGCTTCCGTGTTCCGAGTACTGGCCGGACCGCGAAGGGCCGAACCTGAACTCTGCTCGGGGGGTGCTGTGACCTGGGCCGATGCTGCTTATATGGGCTCGGTCCACTGTTGCCCGCTCCGCGTTCGAACGTCGGGATGTTTGTCGGGTGCCCGATTGTGTCAAAGGGGTGCATGCTGTCAAGGGGGTGTGGTGTGCCGGTCGGAATCGGTCGGTTTGCACATGCATTTTGCAGCCTACTCCTGTCGGTCGCGCGCGAAGTGAGCAGTAACGGGCTTCCGTGCGCTTTCCGACCCCCTGGCTGATGCCGGCGCGGCCCGGCGGCAGCTGAACACGGGGCGGCCGTGGCGCGTGGATCCTTCGGGCTTACCGGCCGGGCGGCGGGACGCCCGGCCGGGTGCGGACTACGGTTCCCGCCATGCCGTCAACCGTGACACTGCCAGCGTGGACCCAAACCGCGAAGTATCTCGCTCTGACCACGTTCCGCAAGGACGGACGTCCCGTCTCGACGCCGGTCTGGTTCGTGGTCAACGGCGCGGAACTGTTGGTCCTGACGGACGAGAGCAGCGGGAAGGCACGCCGGCTGCGCAGCTCGCCGCGGGCGACCGTCGCCCCGTGCGACGCCCGCGGGCGGGCCTCGGAAGGCCCGATCGAGGTCATGGCGGAGATCGTGCCGGAGCGGACCGGCGCGACCCGGGCCATGGTGAACCGCCGATACCGGTTGGCGGCCCCGCTGGTGGCGGCGACGTCGAAGGTCGTACGCACGGTGCGCAGACGTGATCCGGAGCGCCCGACCGCGATCCGGATCACGATGCCCGGCTGGTAGGGCTGGCAGGGCGGGAAGTTCTGGTAGGTCGCCGGCCCGCGTGCCTGGGCCCGGTGCCCGGTGCCCGGGGCGGTCAGGTCCGGTCGGGGGCGGCTATCGCCTCCGAGCGCAGCCGCTGGCCGACGGTCCCTTCAACGATCTTCCGCAGCACGGCCGGTCGGGGATCACGCCCGAGGACACCCTTGATTTCCAGGTCGGCCGCCAACTTCCGCAGCGCCGGGACGGTGAGCGGGCCCAGGTCGTCGATCAGCCCCATGGCGGCCTCTCGGCTGGGGGCGGCCCGCAGCGACCGGCCCAGCGCCGCCAGCATCGCCCCCGCGGGCGGCTCCACCGGCCCGCCGTGTCGGGTGGCAGCGGCGGCCCGGCGCGGGCGGTGGCTGGCCGCCCGGGCGGCAGCCGTCGCGCTGCCGCGCGGCTCCGCGCTGCGCGGACCGGTGTTGCCCGCGTCGCTCGCCTCGACGGCGTCTGGTGCGACGGGCACCACCGTGAGACGGGCGCGGCCGGTCGCGAGGTCGCCGACCTGCCGTGCGTCGAGGGTGGCCAGCAGCTCCGAGAGACGCCTCAGTACGAGAATTCCGATGTCGGCCGGGTCCGTCGCCCCGAGCGGAGCGTCACGGGCCACCGCGCGCGGGGATATCCCGGTGTCAGTACCCACGGTTCGCCGCCCCGATCCGCCGCAGGAACTCGTCGACAAGGGCGCGCAACTCCACCGCCAGCACCCGGGGTATGCGCTCGGAAAGTACCACGGGCAGCCGCGTACCGGCCGCTCCGGCGAAGTAGGTGTTGCTCTCCCGGACCATTGCCTCGAAAACCGGGACATCGAGGCTGCGCACCAGGTCGATGTGCGGCTGCATGGCGTTGATGGGCTGGCCGCCGTAGTACTGCACCATGGTGAAGACGATGCCCAGAATCCGCGGGTCGAGCCTTTTGACCTCCGGATGCCGGTCCGACTGCAGCCCGGCCACCCGGTTGTACTCCCAGGTGAAGCGATGCAGCCGGCTGAGGAGATGCTCGATACCCAGGGTCGACAGCTCGTCCGGCCGCGCCGGGATCAGCAGGTGGTCGCAGGCGGCGATCGCGGTGCGGGTGATGACACCGAAGTTCGGCGGGCAGTCGATGAGAACCAGGTCGTAATCGTGCGGGTGCAGCGTTGCCAGGCCGGTGACGAGCCGCTGATAGACGTCGAAGTAGTACCGGGTGGACCGCTGGGCCTGCGCGCCCCCCAGCCGGGCGGCCAGGTTCATCTCCACGTCCCCGAGGGAGAGATGGGACGCGACCAGCCCGAGCGCGCCGCCGTTGTAACTGATGGCCGAGTTGACCACCGGCGGTGAGGTGATGAACGGCGAGAGGTGCGGGACATAGGCCTCGCCGCGCCACGCCTCGAACCACTCCTTGATGGTCCGGTCGTCAGCGAGATTCGCACGCCATTCGTCGGGGCGGTAGAAGGAGAAAGTGAGACTTGCCTGCGGATCGAGGTCGATCATCAGGACGCGCTTTCCCCACCGGGCTATGTCCGCGCCGATGTTGGCGGTGAGTGTCGTCTTTCCTACCCCACCCTTGTAGTTGACGACTGCCACGACTTTCACGGCATCCTCGCTCCCGTACCCCGGCTGGCGCTGCTAAGAGGTAACCACATGCCGGTTCGAGGGCATTCGTGTGGCATGCCGGGAGCCGCTGACCGCCGGCCACCGGCTGCGCGGTGCCCGATCACCGGCCGACCTGTGTACGGATCCGCCCGGAGGTGCCCGGTAGGCGTTCTGACTCTCCGTGCATCCGTGCCGGCCCGAGCATCCGATGTCCTCCCGATGTCCGTCTGACGTCCTTCCGGGGCGCCTGATGCGCCTGAGGCGTCTCTCGGGGTGGCTGGCGTCCCCCAGGTGCCTGGGGTAGGCAGGCGTCCCGCGAATGCCGACCGCCGACCGACACTTCGGCGTACATCGTGCTGAACAGGAAAAATTATGGCGTAGGTACTGATCGGGCCCGCGAGTGGCTCTTCCGGGTGACAGGGGGCCGATCGGATCGTCCGAGGGACGCGACATCATGGGACGTACCGGCATCTGGCCGGCGACCCGCATCGGCGCGGCATCAGGGAGCCACCATGTCCGATCCATCTGTTGATCTAGCTGCCGACCCGGCCACCCTGGTGGACCGGCTGGCCTCGCTGTCGGAGTCCCAGACCGAGGAGCTCCTGCGGGGGCAGCGCGGGGACGCCGTCCTCGACGAGTTGTTCGCGCGGATGCGCGACAGCTTCCAGCCCGAGAAGGCCGGGGGCGAGGACGCACTGGTCCAGTTCGAGCTCGGCGGCGGCCCGGGCGGTGTGACTCGGGTCTTCGCGCTCTCCATCCGCGCCGCGGTGTGCGAGCTCACCATCGATCCGCCCGGCGGTGCCGTGCCGGCTGACGATCGCACCGTTACCGTGCGCACGGATCGGGTCCGCCTGGTTCGCGTGGTCACCGGTCAGGCGAACGCGGCCAAGCTCTTCCTCACCCGCAAGATCAAGATTGATGGTGATCTGAAGTTCGGTGGGCAGGTGGTGTCCTGGTTCGGGGTCACTCCGGAGAACTGAGAGGCGTGTCGGGGCGTGGGGCGTGGGGCGTGGGGCGGCCGGCGGCCGGCGGGTGATCCGGCTGCCGTGCCTGCGGCTGGCCCTCGCTCCGGCGAATGAATGTCCGGTGTAGGGCCACTTGTCTGGCATGGGTCATTCGTGAACTGGCGTGTCGGGCGAAAATAATCCATCCCGCGGTGGTGGTGGTCCGTGCATCGGTACCCTGCTCGAAGGGCGGTCGGCCGTGCACCCCGTGGCCGCCTCGCCGCTGGCTTCCCACGGTTCGCGCCTGATGTCAGTACCGCTGCCGCCGCGCTGTCGCCTTCGCGCTTTGCCTTCATCCGACGCTGTCGTCACGTCGCCCTCATCACATTGAGGTTCAGTGCCTCAGGCTCTTGTGGCTGGATGCCAGTGCCGGGTAGCTGCTGGCGGTCGAGTACCACCACGCCCGAAAATCGCGCGCACGCACGGTTGCATTTGTGTACTGACCGTAGATGGGTCGAGGGTGCTTCACGGCGCCAGCCCGGTTCTACGCAATCACTGTTGCCCGGGGTGTTGCCAAGACTTCCCATACACGCAACCATCTATCACCGTGACCTGTGACGACGTAATGCAAGTGGCCGACCCGGTCGAACGGGCAGCGCTCGCCGACCAGCTCATGTGGACGGCAAGCCAACAGCGTTCCGCGCTACGCGGTGTCCGGGCCGCCGCGATCAGGCAGGCTCTTGAGGATGGGTCGACCACGGCCGAGCTGGCCCGCCGGATGCGGGTCACCGAGGCCGACGTCGCCTGGATGGCTGATCATCCGGTGTCCACGCTGCGGGTTGTTCCGCTGAAGCCCGAGCGAGCGATGCGCATCGCCTGAGCGGGTCGTTTCCGCGGTATGAGGGACGTCGTCCGGTCAACGGCGACCGGGCACACTCCCTCGCTGTCCCTTCCCCGATCCGCCCCGGATGGGCGGAGCGGCCACCGGCCGCACCGTCGACTCCGCCCCGGCCGTGTTTCCCCCGTCGGGCTCGCACCTTCTTCGACGCCCTTCTCGTGCGTCTTCGTCCCCACTTTCCCGATGGCATCGATAGTGAGCCTTTTCCGTCTCACGGTGCACGGCCAGGGATGCCGAAGGCCCGAGCCGACGATATAAGGCGCAGTCGCACCCGTGGCTTCCAATGCCCGAAATCGCTGCAGCGGCCCGCTTCGGCAGTCGCCTTGCCCTCGTCGCCACCGCCTTCTCGGCCGTGGTTCGCGGCCATGCCGCACCGGCCTTTTCCCAGCGTCTGTGGCTGTTCATCTTTTCTGTCATAATTTGTCGGCAAGCAGGCCGTTGAAGGACCGGTGGCCAGGTAATACGCAGGCCTTTCGGTCGCCGCGGACGGCTTCGTCGGTTCCGCCGGCACGCACCCGACGTGCCGCCTGCGCGCGGGCGGGGCTCGCCCGTGCTTCGGCCTCGACCTGCGCCCGCGCCGCCGGCTCCGCATCCAGGTCTGCCCGCTCCGTCCTGGCCAGTCCCGGCCCGAAAAGCGTTTGACCTCAAGCTCGGTTGAGGTCTTACTGTCGCCGCACGTGGCCGGGATCGGCCGTCCGAGGCGGCCGCGTGGGCACACGAAACTGTCGGTACGGCGTGCTTCCATGCCTGCGACAGAGCTGGATCCCGACGCGGACAAGGTGGTGTTGTTGATGAGCCTGGAGTCCACGGCCTGGCACTCGATGTACTCGATGATGCACGCGCAGCGGGAACGGCGGCCGTTCTCCCGCGCCACCGTTCGCCGCATCGCGGGCTTCGCGGTGCCGCACCGGCGCAGGCTGGGCTGCTTTCTGGTGACGAGTGTCGCGATGGCTGTCCTGGCGGTCGTCACACCGGTCCTCGCCGGCCGGGTCGTCACCGCGATCGTGGACGGGTCGCGTCCCCGGGTGGTCGTGGTCCTGGCCCTGGTGATCGCCGCGATCGCGGTGGTCGAAGCCGGGCTGGGAATCCTCAACCGCTGGCTGTCCGCGGGCATTGGCGAGGGGCTGATCCTCGACCTGCGCACCGCCGTCTTCGACCACGTGCAGCGAATGCCGGTCGCGTTTTTCACCCGGACCAGGACGGGCGCCCTGGTCAGCCGGTTGAACAACGACGTCATCGGTGCTCAACGGGCATTCAGCGACACGTTTTCCGGCGTTGTCGGCAACCTGGTGTCACTGCTGCTCACGCTCGTGGTGATGGTCAGCCTCTCCTGGCAGGTCACGCTGTGCGCGCTCATTCTGCTTCCCGTGTTCGTCCTGCCCGCGCGGCGGATGGGTTCCCGGCTGGCCGGGCTGGAGCTCGAGGCGGCCAACCACAACGCGGCCATGGGCTCGCGCATGACGGAACGCTTCTCCGCCCCAGGCGCCACCCTGGTGAAGCTGTATGGGCGGCCCGCGGAGGAATCCGCCCAGTTCGCCCGCCGGGCCCGCCGGGTGCGCGACATCGGCGTACGTTCCGCGATGCTCCAGTGGGTGTTCCTGTCGGCGCTCACGCTGGTGTCGGCGCTCGCGCTGGCCCTCGTCTACGGGCTCGGCGGGTACCGCGCGCTGCGGGGCGACCTGGAGCCGGGTGCGGTTGTCGCGCTCGCCCTGCTGCTGACCCGGCTGTACGCACCGCTCACCGCCCTGGCCAACGCCCGTGTCGAGATCATGAGCGCGCTGGTGAGCTTCGAGCGGGTCTTCGAGATCCTCGATCTGGCGCCGCTCATCGTCGAGTCGCCGAACGCGCGGCCGGTGCCCGACGGGCCGGTCAGCGTGGAGTTCGACGAGGTCGACTTCGCCTACCCGACCGCCGAGGCCGTCTCCCTGGCGTCGTTGGAGGAGGTCGCCGTCCTCGACGAGCGCGGCGGCGCCGAGGTGCTCCACGGCGTGTCCCTGCGGGCGGAACCGGGCCAGATGATCGCCCTGGTCGGGTCGTCGGGCGCGGGCAAGTCGACGATCGCCCAGCTCATCCCGCGTCTGTACGACGTGGGCGCGGGCGCGGTGCGGCTGTCCGGGGTCGACGTCCGGGAGCTCGGCGCGGACTCGCTGCGCCAGGCCGTCGGCATGGTCACCCAGGACGACCATCTCTTCCACGACACGGTGCGCGCGAACCTGCTGCTGGCGCGGCCCGAGGCGGGCGACGAGGAGCTCTGGGGCGTCCTGCGCCGGGCCCGGCTCGCGGAGCTCGTCGAGGAGCTTCCCGACGGGCTGGACACGGTGGTCGGCGAGCGGGGCTACCGCCTTTCCGGTGGGGAACGCCAGCGGCTCACCATCGCACGCCTGCTGCTCGCCCGGCCCCGAGTCGTGGTGCTGGACGAGGCGACCGCGCACCTGGACTCGACCTCCGAGGCCGCCGTGCAGGCAGCGCTCGCCGAGGCCCTCGCGGGCCGCACCGCCGTGGTCATCGCCCACCGGCTGTCGACCATCCGCTCCGCCGACCAGATCCTGGTCGTCGAGGCCGGCCGGATCGTCGAGCGGGGCAACCACGCCGAGCTGCTGGCGGCCGGCGGGCGGTACGCCGAGCTGTACCGCACCCAGTTCGACCAGCGGGACCAGACCGACCAGCGGGACCAGGCTGGCCAGCAGGACCAGGCCGGGCAGCTGCCCGCCCAGCCCGGTCCCACCCTCGTCGGCGCGGGCTGACCGCGCCGACGAGACGTCAGCACAGGTCAGCCGGCCTGCAGGCCCTTCGACCAGAGGACGTTCCCGGCGACGTCGATGAGCTGGGCGGTCAACGCGCGCGAACGGCCGTCGATCGCCAGCCGGCCGAAGAACTGCAGGCCCGCGGACGGCGGCAGGTTCGACTGGCCCGCCGGTGGGGCCTTCACGAAGACCTGCTCGGGGCCGAACGTCGAGTCGAGCGTGTTCGGCCCGAACGTGCCGGCGTTCGCCGGGCCGGCGACGAACTCCCAGAACGGGTCGAAGTCGCGGAACGCGGCCCGGTCCGGGTGGTAGTGGTGCGCCGCCGTGTAGTGGACGTCCGCGGTGAGCCACACGGTGTTGCGCACCTTGTTGCGGCGGATCGACGAGAGGATCTGCGCGATCTCGACCTCACGCCCCAGCGGGGCGCCGGCGGCGCCCTGGGCGACACCCTCGATGGCGGTGCCGTCCGGGACGAGCAGGCCGATCGGCAGGTCGTTGGCGATGACCTTCCAGGTGGCCTTGCTCTTCTTCAGGCCGTCGATGAGCCAGTCCCGCTGGGTCGCGCCCAGGATCGCCGCACCCGCGGGGTCGTTCTGGCCGTCCGGGTTGGCGTTCTTGTAGCTGCGCATGTCCAGGACGAAGACGTCCAGCAGCGGGCCGTAGGAGATCTTCCGGTAGATCCGGCCGTTCGGGTCGCCGCGGCCCTGCAGCAGCGGGGTGTACTCGTACATCGCCTGCTTGGCGCGGGCGGCGAGCACGTCGACGCGCTTTTCGGTGTAGCGGGTGTCCGTGGTGAGGACCTCGCCGGGGTACCAGTTGTTCGTGGTCTCATGGTCGTCCCACTGGAACAGCCACGGCACCTCGCGGTTGAACGCCTTCAGGTTCGCGTCCAGGAAGTTGTAGCGGAAGTTGCCGCGGTACTCGGCGAGGGTCTCGGCGACCTTGCGCTTCTCGTCGATGACCAGGTTGCGCCACACCGTTCCGTCGGCGAGCGTCACGGTCTCGGCGAGCGGGCCGTCGGAGTACACGAAGTCACCGGAGCAGATCGCGAAGTCCGGCGACGTCCGGCGCATCGTCTCGAAGATCTTCATGCCGCCGAGGTCCGGGTTGATGCCCCAGCCCTGCCCGGCGACGTCGCCGGTCCACACCAGCGACACGTCCCTGGCGCGAGCCGGTGCGGTCCGGAACCGGCCGACCAGCGTCTCGCCGCCGCGGCGCGGGTCGTCCGCTGCGGTCAGCTTCACCCGGTAGAAGACCTCGCTGCCCGGGGGCAGACCGTCGACCGCGACGATGCCGGTGCGGTCCGTCGCGTCGGTCAGGCGGGTCACGCCCACCGTGCGCGCCGAGCGGAACGACTCCGTCCCGGACACCTCGACGGTCATCAGCGCCGGCCGGTCCGAGCGCGCCCAGATCACACCGCTGCGGGCGGTGACCTCACCGGACTGGATGCCCGAGGTGAAGGTCGGCCGACCACCCAGCACCTGCCCGGGGGTGCTGCCCGAACCCGAAGCCGAACCTGAGCCGGCCCACGCGGCCGGCGAGCCGAGCCCGCCAGCCAGGCCCATGGTCCCCGCGGTCGCRATGACGGCGCCACCGCGCAGCAGTGCCCGGCGCCCGATCGCGGCGGACCCGAGCGACCCGGCCTCGATCGCCCCACCAGTTTCGCCCGCGTCGGTGGCAGGTGTCCGGTGGTCAGGTGCGGTCATGGAGTGTCCCCATTCTCGGTGCCGCACCGTGCACCGCGCCCCCGGGCGTCATCCGCGCCACCTGCGCGGCGGCTCCGGCACGGCGTCAGCGTCGTTGCCCCCAGCGGGGAAAAGAGTGGCAATCATGGCGGACTGTCCGTCGACAGCCGACCGACGACGTGGTGAACGTTGCGGGACGGGACAGTGGGGACCTGGCGAGCGCGCCGATGCCGCACCCGATGCCCCACTGACGCCGCCCCGCACGTCAAGTGGACCGATGACCAGCGGCGACGGGACCACCGGGTGGTCTTGCCGTGTCGGGCATCGCCTAGAATTTCCGGCCCAAGCGCTGTTTGAGCAGGGCGGCGGAGGGAGACCGTGGGTTGAGCGGGCTGCCGGGAGCGACACGAGATCCACAGTGGCGTCCGAGGACGCTTCCGTTCGATCTTCGTGCTGGTGGTATTCCGCGACGCAGCGCGTCATCGCGGCTCGCCAGGGTGACCCTGGGGATGCTGTCGGTTCTGGTCTTCATCGTCACGGCCAGCGGTTGGGCGTTCTACACCTACGTAAACGAGAACACCGACCGGGTCAACCTCAGCCTGGGCAGCGACCGTCCCGAGCAGACCGAGGGAGCCACCAACTACCTGATCGTCGGCACCGACAGCCGGGCGAACAGCGGCGGAGCCTACGGTGACGTCGAGGGGCAGCGCTCCGACACCACGATCCTCGTGCACTTCAGCGAGGACGAGACCGTGACGATGCTGTCCTTCCCGCGTGACACCTACGTCCAGATCCCCAAATACACCGACAGCGCCGGCAAGGTTCACGCCGCACACAAGAACAAGTTCAACTCGGCCATCTCCGACGGCGGGCCCTCGCTGCTCGTCCGTACGGTCGAGTCGCTCACCAACCTGCGCATCGACCACTACGTGTCGATGGACCTGGAGGGCTTCAAAGCGATCACCGACGCCATCGGGGGCGTCGACGTGTGCGTCCTGCCGTCGACCTTCAAGGAGTACGTCTCCGAGAACGGCCGCACCAGCCGCAACACGAACGACCCGATGAGCGGCTTCGTGGGCGGCCCCGGGACCGTGCACGTCAACGGTGAGCAGGCCCTCGCGTTCGTCCGGCAGCGCCACGGCCTGCCCGGCGGCGACCTCGACCGCATCCACCGCCAGCAGCAGTTCATGGGAGCGGTCTTCCACAAGGTCATCGGTGGTGGGGTGCTGAAGAGCCCCAGCAAGCTGGAAGGGCTGATCAGCACCGCGACCGGGGCACTCACCCTCGACGACAGCACCGACATCATGGACCTTCGCAAGCTCGCCAGCCGGCTGACGGGCATCGCCTCCGGCGGCATCGCCATGCAGACCCTGCCGACGCACGCACCGGGCCCGACCGAGGGCGGCAACGAGCGAGGCGAGATCCTCATCGGCGGCCAGCGAGTGTCCGTGCAGCTGTACAACCCCGCAGACCTTGAGAAGATCATCGCCCCGCTCGGCGGATCCACCGGAGCGGCCACCACCGGCACCGGCTCGGCCGCGATGACCGTGCGGGTCCTCAACGGCACCACCATCGCCGGCCTCGCCGCGGGCGCCGTCGACGAGCTCACCGCCAAGGGCTACCAGGCGACGAACGCGGGCAACACCACCGACAGCAGCAACTACGTGACCTCCCGGGTCCGCTACGGCGCCGGTATGCAGGACGCGGCGACCGCCCTGCAGGCCCTCGTGCCGGGCGCACGCCTGGAAAGCGACGCCAGCATCACCGGCCTGCAGCTCATCCTCGGGACGTCCTTCGACGGCCTCACGGACGCCCCGGTGCCCGCACCGTCCGCCGCGGCGCAGTCCACCGTCGCGGACACCGGTTCCGCCGCGGCCACCGGTCCGGGCACCCAGGCCCCCGCGGCCGCAGGGGCAGGCGCCGGCGCGGCCGGTACGGCACCCGAGGCCGCCCCGCCAACCGCACCGAACTGCACCTACTGATCCCGGGCCCACCGGCGGCTGATCTCAGGCCTGCCGGTGGCTGCTCAGGCCTACCGGCGGTCGGGCTCGTCCGAGGCGTGGCTGCTGGAGCCCTTCGGCACCCGCTGGCGTGGGCTGAGCGATGTCCACTCCTGCGCCCAGCCGGCCAGCGGCTCCAGCACGCCCAGGAGCCGCCGCCCGTGGCTGGTCAGGCGGTACTCACCCGCCTCGTCCACCTCCACCAGGCCCGCTTCACGCAGCTCACGGGTCCGCTGGGAGAGCTGGGACTCCGCCGCACCCACCCGCGCGGCCAGCCCCCGAAACGAGGACGAGCCGCCGCGAAGACACCAGAAGACCGCGAGCGCGTGCCGCCGGCCGAGCAGGTCCACCAGGGTGAGCAGCTCGTCCGGCGCCCCCGAGCCGGACGGACCACTCACGCCATGCGTGTGCCGGCTGCTCAGTGGGTTCGCACCCCCGCCCCGTTCGAGCTGTGCGCGTCGCGGGGGAGCGCGAACGGGGCACTGTTCACATCGGGCTCTGTTCCACCGAGCATCGCGCGCACCCGGTGGAACAGAGCCCCGGCCTGCGCGGACACCACACCGGCCACGCTCTGGACCTCGGGACGCTCCCGCACCTCGCGGGCCTGGCGCATGATCGCGTCATAGTGCTCGCGGCCACCACGCGCACCCAGGACATATCCGACGCCAAGGGCGATGGCCACACTGGGCCTGATGCGCATGGTTCCTCCCGGGGGGCAGGACCGGGCGGGCGCGGCCGACTCCGCTGGCGCTCCGGCATGTCACTAGGCTTGTTTACTACCCCACCGGCAGCACCCGGGGAACCTCAGGTAGGCTGACGGACGTCAGACACGATCTGGACCGCCGATCTGGGCCGCGAGGTCGCCGATCTACCCGGAGCTGGTTGCCGGGTGACTGGTGTACGATCTGCGAGGGTTCCAGGTTCGTGGATGGCGCCCCGAACGGTCCTGCGTAGCTCAATTGGCAGAGCAGCCGGCTGTTAACCGGCAGGTTATAGGTTCGAGTCCTATCGCAGGAGCATCACCGCAGGTCGGGCGTTTGGCCGACTCTTTCGTGTAGATCATCTCTACAGAGTATCCACACTTTTTGTATCGTTCCTGGCCACAGGTCTGCCATGTTGGGTCTGCCTGGGTCCGCTCCGCACGGGCCGTGCGTACGCCGCTCGATGTGGTGGCCGTCACATCAATCTGGGTCTGATCTGTCGTCGCGGCGGGCTCCCGCATCGGGTCGCCAGCCGTCTGATGATCTCCCTCGGAGGTCCGCCGGAGGCGGACCTCCCTATGCCGGTGTCGACCGGGTGACCACGGCGGCGCGTGGAAGGCCCGGGGTCAGCGCTTCGCGGTCGGGTTCTGATCGATCAAATGGGCGTGGTTGTGGTGCGGGCCCGATGACCGCGGGGCGCGGCCGCCATCGCGCCGGGTGGCTATGCCGGTCACAACAAGCACCAAGGGGTGTGCCGGTAAGAAACGCGTCGCCAGACGTAGAGATCGGTCAATGTCCTTTCGGCCCGGAAGGCTGGCAAATTGATGTTCATTTGGCCCTGCATGACCACTGGACCCGAACGGCTCATGTTGGAGAGCATGCTCGACCGCAACCGGCAAGCGCTCGTCGACACCGTGCGAGGGCTGTCCGAGACCGACGCGCGGCGGCGCCTGGTCGTCTCACTCACCACACCGATCGGGCTGATCAAACATGCCGCCACCGCCGAGCGCATCTGGTTCCAACGCACCCTGCTCGGCCTGGACGAGTCCGCATGCGACGGCTACGCCACCGGTGACGACGGCAGTTTCGTTGTCGCCGACGGCGAAACCCTTGCAGACGTGATCGCCGAATTCGAGCGCGCCAGCGAGCGCTCCCGCGTGATCGCCGCCGACTTCGAGCTCGACGACACCAGGGCGCACCCCCGCGCCGGCAATGTCAGCCTACGGTTTGTCTACCTGCTCCTGATCGAGGATTTCGCCCGTCACGCCGGCCACGGTGACATTCTCCGAGAACAAATCGCCGCCGCATGATAGGCGTTGGCGGGGTTGCGCAGGATCTGGTTGCAACCCAGGTATCGGGCCCGGGCCTTGGTCGTTCGTCGGGTGGGTGGGCGGGCGCCGGAGTTCACTGTCGACTCGATTGTCGAGGTACTCGTAGTACTCCGCGCGTCTGACCTGTACTATCGCGCGGCGGGTGACGACATCGTGTGCCCGCGCCACGGAGGCTTCGACAACTGCTGTGATCGGCAGGACGAGCACATCCCGGTCCTGCGCCTGCCCGACTGCTCCCGCGTGTCCGGAGGATGCCGCGCGGTGAATTCTCCTGTCGTCTCCCCGACAACGCAATCCGGCCCGAGGTCTGACCAGCGGCTGCGGGAGCTGGCGCTCTGTCCGGTCATCGATCCGGGGGACTTCGTCGGGGGGATCATTGCTCTCGGCCATGCACCTCCGGCGATAATCAGCCGCGTGGGGCGCCACCCGCCTGACGGATGACGGCTGCGGCCGTTCCTGTGGTCAGGTAGCGGGGCCTGCGGCCGGCCTTCCGGCAGGAACCATTCGTTCGACGGGCCCAGGTGGGTGAAATGGCTGGCAGGGAGACGGGGCCGCGGCGGCTGTGGCTGCTCCGCGCGTCGCTGGGTTTCCTGCTGGTCGCGTGCGCGGTGACCATCGCTGTCTGGCGGTCGCCGGGTACACCCCCGGCCCGGGCCGCGAACCTGGACGACAGCTCCGCCTGGCTGCCATCCACGCCCGCCTGGGCCGGAGTGCTGGTGGACGGGGCGTCGGCAGCGGTGATCCGTCGAGTGTCTCTCCTGGGAGAGCCGTTGGCGGTCGCCCAGTCGGGGCCGGACGCGTTCGCCGTCCTGAAGGACGGTGCCGTCCAGCGCATCGATGGTGCGACGTTCGACCTGGGCGCTCCGGTGTCGTTCGTCGACGCTGGAACCAGAAACGCGGATGTCGGGCAGCTCGCCGACGGGCAGCCGCGGCTGGAGATCCGGGCCACGCCCAGTGCGGTCTTCGTCCGGGACCGGCTGACCGGCGTGGTCAGCATCGCCGACCCGAAGACGCTGCGGACCGTGCGGACCTACTCGCTGGCGGCCCCCGCCGGCATGGCTGAAGGGGCGACGATCAGCGACGCCTCGGCGGGTGCCGACGGCCAGGCACGGCTCTGGGCTGTCGACGGCACCGGCGGGCTCGTCAGAATCGACGCCGCCGGCACCCGCGTCTGGCGGAACGTGGTCAGCAACCCGGCGCTGGTGCAGCTGGTGACGGTGGCAGACAAGCCCTATCTCGTCGACTTCGCCGCCGGCACGGTGCGAACGATCGGGGCGGACGGTCTCGGCGACGAGCACGCATGCGTCGAGCCGCTGTCCGACCTGCGGACGGTCGAGGTCATCGGCTCCAGCCGGGGGACGGCGCTGTACCTGGTCAACAGCCAGCGGGGGGTGCTGGTGGTCAGTGACGTCGCGGCGGGCGGTTGCGCCACGGCGGCACTGCCGATCGCACCCGAAGGTCACACGCTCGGGCAGCCGAAGGATGCGGCGGGGCGCGTGTTCATCCCCGATCTGAGCACCGGTGCGATCATCGTCGTGGACACGACGGACCCGGCCCGCCCGCGGGTTCTGGCCCGCTCGGAAGTCGTGCACGGGCCGAGTGCCGCGCTCGAGCTGGTCGCGCAGGGCACATTGATGTTCTACAACGACCGTAATCGTGACATCGCCGGTGTCATCCGCGCGGACGGCACCGCTTCCGAGGCGCACGAGTTCGACCGGGGCGCGGCCGGCGTCGCCGCGAACACGCCGTCCGGCCCGGCGCAGACTCCGCCCCCGGCGCAGACATCCCCTCCGGCGCAGCCGTCACAGCCTGCGCAGACCTCCGCCCCGGCGCGGACGCCCCAGCCGACGCGTACCGCCGAGTCAAGGCCGGTCGTCCCGGTCGTCCCGGTGGTGCCGTCCTCGTCCCCTTCGACGCAGGCTTCCGAGCCGCAGCCACGCACAGCGCCGCAGGTCAGCAACTCGCCGACCGCTGCGCCGCGGACCTCGGCGCGGCCGCCCGCACGGTCCGGTGTAGAGATCCGCGTGACCGCCCAGCAGGTCACGACTGACAGCGCGGTGACCCTGCGGGTCGTCCCGCTGGGCGACACAGCACCGGTGGCCAGTGCCAGCTGGTACTACGGCGACGGCGCGAACGGGATGGGTCTCGACGTCACCCATTCCTGGGCCGCGGCCGGGACCTACACCGTCAGCGTCAGCGCCCAGCTCGTCGGCGGTGGTACTGCCACGGAGCAGGTCTCCATCACCGTGCGGCCGCGGACGGCCGCCCTCCCGTCGTCGCCGCCCGCGCAGCTGCCGACCGGAACGCAGCAGCCGTCGTCGGCCCGCCCGACAGCGCCCGGCGCGTCGCCGACGTCCCCGACGACGACCCGGTCGACGACTTCACCGGTGCGGACGACGCCGCCGCCTGCTCCGACTCCGACCCCGTCGCCGTCGACGGCTCCGCCGGTGCGGACGACGCCGCCGCCGTCGCCGAGCCCGTCCCCGTCGCCGACGACGGTGCCGCCGACGACGGTGCCGCCGACGACGGTGCCGCCGACGACGGTGCCGCCGACGACGGTGCCGCCGCCGACGGTGCCGCCGGCGCCGTCCACCTACTCGGAGACGTCCAACCACGGCGGGCACACGTGGACGAACTACCAGACCGCTGGTGGTACGCGCGGCCCGGACATCGCATACCACCAGACGGTGCAGGTGTCCTGCCGGGTGCGTGGCTACGTCACCCCGAACGGGAACGACTGGTGGTACCGGATCGCATCGTCGCCGTGGAACAACGCGTACTACTCCGACGCGGACGGCTTCTACAACAACGGCCAGACCTCCGGCCCGTCGAACACAGTCTGGGTCGACACCAGGGTTCCGCTGTGCTGATGGCGCGATAGAGGAGGCGGCGGGCGGCGGGCGGCGCGTGGCCGACCGCCGCCGACAACGCGAACGGCGCCGGCGGGGCTTTCCGCGGAACGGTGTATTTTCGGCCGTGTCGACTTTGCTGTGCGCTGACAGCATGGTCGGGTCACGGGGGGAATACGATGAAGGTAATGGCGTGCGCGCTCCGTGTGATGGCTGCGGCCATCGGAGTAGGCCTGGTGCTGTCGACGGGTGCCTGCGGCGGCGGATCGGCCGGGTCCGGCGAGGCTGACGGGGCCGGCACCGTCACCACATCGCCAGGTGCCTGGGCGACCGACATACCCGTTGAGCTGGCCGGAGGTGCTTCGTCACCGTCAGCCGCCGCGGCTGCGGATCCGGTCGCGGCGCCAGGTGCCGGGGGCGGTGCGGCGACGCAGTCGGCGGGGGCCGAGGGAACCGGTCCGCTCGCTGGAACAATCGTCCCCGCGGATTTTCCCATTCCGCCGGGAGCGACCGTGACGGTTTCCGAGGCAAAGGCGACCGACGCGACCATCAGGCTTGAGGGAATAGCTCCCGCCGCGGCCGTCGCCTACTATCGCGCGGCTTTGCCTGGCGCCGGGTACAAGTTCTTCCAGGAGGCCGGTTCCGAGGGGCGGACGAAGGTGACCTTCACCGGGCGGAGCCAGAGCGTTCAGGTGCTGGCCGGTGGTACCCGGACTCCCGACCTGGTCCTCGTCATCTTCACCCAGTGCACGAGCGCGGTGAGCGGTGGCGACATCGAGGGCCGGCGTAGCGACCGGGTCGCCTGCGTCTGATCCGGCCTGCGTCTGATCCGGCCGGTGGTGCTGGCTGGCCTGTGGTGCTGGCTCGTCCCACTCGGTTTCATGCTCCACCAGCGCGCCCCGATCCGTGATCGACGTCGGGACGAGTCCGAAGATCGGCGGGTGTTCCGTCGTTCTGACGACCTTAGTCCTCAGATCCTGCTCGCCGGCAGCCGCAGCCACGGTGACAGCCCGCGACGGCGGCGCGAAGTTCCTATGATTCTGGTCGTTCCGGAGTCCGTGGCAGAAGCCTGAGACGCGGCGGATCCGGGCCACCTGCAAGGGCCTGACGGAGCCGTGCTGACGGAATGCGAACCCCACCCACACGGCCACCCATCGAGGATCCCGCGCCGCCGCGCGTGCACCGGTAATTCACCTCAAGAGGCGCAAAAGGGGTGCAGAGTCGCCTGGCAACCCGCAAGAAAGAAGGATTTTGGTCGTCGGAACGACCAAAATCGTTCACTCTTGCGACTCGCCAAACCGCGCTGCCGGGCTGCCGGCTATCCGGCTACCGGGCGCCGGGGTGTCGGGCGCTCGGAGGGTCGGCCGCGTTCGCGGAATGCGAGCCTCCCCGCCCAGCGCCCAGCGCCCAGCGCCCAGCGACCGGCCCCCGGCGCCCGGCGCCCGGCGATCTTGATCGATGCCGGTCGGCGACAGGCTTCCTGGCGATCGCGGCCCGCAGGTCCTGCTCGGTAGCGGCGGTAGCTCGAAGCTCGGGAATCGCGATCGCGCCCGCCCTGCCGTCCTCGTCGTCTCGGATATTGAGATTGCGGTTTCGAACTATGAGATAGGCTGGGCGTGGAGAGACGGATCGATCCGTAGCGAGAAGGGCGAGGTGCGATGACGACACCCGCGAACACCTACACACACGGCCATCACGAGTCGGTGCTCAGATCCCATCGCTGGCGCACGGCCGAGAACTCGGCGGCCTACCTGTTGCCGGCCCTGCGGCCCGGGATGACGTTGCTCGACATCGGTGCCGGGCCGGGCACGATCACCGTCGACCTGGCCGAGCGGGTGGCGCCCGGGCAGGTCACGGCGGTGGAGATCAGCGAGTCCGTACTGGAGCTGGCCCGGGCGGAGGCTGCCCGTCGCGGCGGCACTGCCGCCGGTGGAATCGTCTTCGCCGTGGCCGACGTCCACTCGCTGCAGTTCGACGATGATTCGTTCGACGTCGTGCACGCCCATCAGGTTCTTCAGCACGTCGCCGACCCGGTGCTCGCGCTGCGCGAGATGCGTCGGGTGTGCCGCCCTGGTGGTCTCGTCGCCGCTCGGGACGGCAGCTACAGCGACTTCGTGTGGACACCGAGGCCGCCCGAGCTCGACGAGTGGCTCGATGTGTATCTGCGTACCGCGCGGGCGAACGGCGGGGAACCGGATGCGGGGCGCCACCTGGCGCAGTGGGCGCGCGACGCCGGGTTCACCGAGGTCGCGGCGACGAACGACGACTGGGTGTACGAATCAGAGGCTGATCGGCGCTGGTGGGGGCAGATGTGGGCTGAGCGGATCCTGCGCTCGGACATGGCGTCCCAGGCCCTGGCCGGCGGATTCGCCAGCCAGGCCGATCTGGAGCGGATCTCCCGGGCGTGGAGCGCGTGGGCGGCCACGCCTGGAGCGTCCATCACGATTCCGAACGGCGAGATCCTAGCCGTCGCCTGAGCCTGAGCCTGAGCCTGAGCCTGCGTCGCACCGCGCGGTGCCGTGCCCTGCCACGCTGCGCGGTGCCGCGCCCTGCCACACTGCGCGGTGCCGCGCAGTGCCCCGTGCCGTGCCGGCGGTTGGTCGAGTCGAAGTCAGGAGTGGTGGCCCGACGTCGGTTCCGCGGAACCGCCTGTGAGGGTCGCCCACCGGGCCCGCCAGGACATCACCGACCAGCCTGACGCGGCGCTCATCACCGAGCCGAAGCTCGCCCAGGAACCGACGCTCAGGACGGACACGGCCGAGCCGATCGAGCCGATCGACAGAACCGAGCCGATCGAGCCGATCGAGAGCACGGAGCCCTTCGACCACAGGCACAGGACGGAGTCCTCCGAGCCGATCGACAGCCGTGAGCCCTTGCGTGCTGACAAAGCGGAACCACTCTGCGTGCGCATGGGTCCATCATCGCGCCGCCGGGGCTGGCGGGCAGCGCTGCCCGCCAGCCCCGCCAGCCCCGGCGGCGCTGCGGGCTCCGTCAACGGCCGGCCGCGTGGGCGGCGGCCCGGCTGCGCTGGTTGGCGACCCAGCGCACCGCCGAGCGGCGCAGCAGTCCGGGGGCGAGCCGGTGGAAGCGCCAGGCCATCCGGGCTGACCGGGGCGCGATGAGCAGGGCCCGGTCGGCGGCGACGGCGGCCAGCACGTCCGCCGCCAGCCGGTCGACGTCGTAGGGCTTCCGAATGCCCTGGTCCTTCAGGAAGAGATCTCGGCTGTCGAAGCTCCCGATCGCGCCCTTGTCGAGGATCGGCGTGTCGACACTGGACGGGCAGACGACCGTCACGCCCACGCCGTGCGCGGCTGCCTCGGCCCGCAGTGCGAGGGACAGCCCGACGACGGCATGCTTGGTCATCACGTAGCTGGTCAGCAGACCGGAGGCGACCAGGCCGGCCAGCGAGGCCACGTTGACGATGTGCCCGCTGCCGGCGGCGATCATCCGTGGGTACGCCGCGGTGACACCGTGCACCACGCCGCGGATGTTCACGTCGATGATCTGGTTCCACTGGGCGGGGGTCAGCTCGGTCGTCTCGCCGCCGAAGACGATGCCGGCGTTGTTGACCAGCAGGTCGAGCCGTCCGTCCTGGGCCACGACGTCGGCGACGGCCTGCTCGACCGCCGCCGCGTCGGTGACGTCGAGCCGGGCGGAGCGGGCGCCGGGCAGGCCGCCCGCGGTGCGGGCTGCGGCGGCCTCGTCCAGGTCGGTGCAGATCACGGTCGCGCCGGCGCCGGCCAGGGCGCGGCACAGGGCGGCCCCGATGCCCGACCCGCCGCCGGTGACCAGTGCCGTTGTTCCGGCAAGCCGCCCCGTACGGCTCTCTGTACGGCTCCCCGTGCGGCTCCCGGCGGGCTTCCCTCCGTTCGCGGCGGAGGCTGTCCCGTCGGTGGCTGTCCGGTCGGTGGCTGTCCGGTCGGTTGCGGCCGGGGCCGGGCCGGGCGCGGAGGAGGCCGGGGCCGGCGTCGGGGTCGGGGCCGGGTCTGCTGTGGGGTCGGCTGCGGGGTCGGTCGTGGCCATCTCAGCTGTCCCCGAACGCGCGGGCGAGGTGGGTGAGCATGTTCGGGTAGCGGAGCATGTGCGCGCCGCCGTTGATGTCCAGGATCTCCCCGGTGATCCAGGCTGCTGCGTCCGAGCACAGGTAGAGGGCGGCCTGCGCGATCTCCTCCGGTGTGCCGGCCCGCCCCAGCGGGGTGTTGGCCAGGTAGTCCTCGGTGATGCCGGGGATTGCGGCGGCGGGGGCGGTCAGCGGGGTGGTGACCAGGCCGGGCGCGATCGCGTTGACTCGGATGCCTCGTTCGGCGAACTCCAGGGCGGCGACCTGGGTGAGCATCGACAGCCCCGCCTTGGCCGAGCAGTAGGCGGCCAGGCCCACGCCGGGCTGGCGGGCGTTGAGCGACGACAGTGACACCAGCACCCCGCCGCGGCCGAGGTGGCGCCCGGCGTGCTTGGCGACGAGGAAACCACCGGTGAGGCTGACGTCGACGACGGCGCGGAACTCCTCCAGCGACTGGTCGGCGATCAGGCCGAGGCTGCCGATGCCGGCGCTGTTGACGACGGCGTCCAGCCGGCCGAGCCGGTCGTGGACCCCGTCGAACAGGCCCGCGACCGATGCTTCGTCGGTCACGTCGGCGGTGGCGCTCTCATGTGGCCTGCCCAGTCCGCTGGCGACCTCCGCCGCCAGCGTGCCGTCACGGTCGGCCACCACGACCTGGTAGCCGTGTGCGGCTAAGACCTCGGCGGTGGCGCGGCCGATGCCGGAGGCCCCGCCCAGGACGACCGCGACCCGACCGGCTTCGCGCCCGCCCCCGCCTCCGTCCCCGCCTGCTTCTGCCTGCGTGCCTGCGAGCGTGCCTGCCGCAGTCCCGGCCTGCGGATCCTGCTGCGCCCCGGTCTCCACCGCTGTCTCCACGGTCGGCTCCACCGTCACCCCTCACGCGTGTCAGCTTTTATTGACATGTGTCAGGTCAGTTCCTAGTCTGTGCCCGGCACCTCTGTCCAGTCCCCTGGAGGAATCCATGAACGGGCCTCGCACGGCGGTTATCGGCGCGGGCATCAGCGGCCTGACCGCAGGCAAGATGCTCGGCGACTACGGAGTGCCGTACACCTGTTTCGAGTCGTCCGACCGCCTCGGCGGCAACTGGGCCTTCGGGAACCCGAACGGGCACAGCAGCGCCTACCGCTCGCTGCATATCGACACCTCGCGGCACCGGCTCTCGTTCCGGGACTACCCGATGCCGGACGACTATCCGGACTTCCCGCACCACACCCAGATCAAGGACTATCTGGACGGGTACGCCGACGCGTTCGGGCTACGCGAGCGAATCGAGTTCGAGAACGGTGTGACGCACGCGGAGCATCTCGACGGCGGCGGCTGGCGGCTGGCCACAGCCGACGGGAGCACCCGTACGTTCGACTTCCTCGTCGTCGCCAACGGCCACCACTGGGACCCGCGTTACGCTGACTTCCCCGGCACGTTCACCGGCCAGACCCTGCACTCCCACCACTACATCGACCCGGAGAACCCGCTGCGGTTCAAGGACTCGCGCATTCTGGTGGTGGGCATCGGCAACAGCGCCGCCGACATCACCGTCGAGCTGTCGTCCCGGACGCTTCGCAACCAGGTGACCATTTCGACCCGGTCCGGCGCCTGGATCGTGCCGAAGCTCGTCGGTGGCCAGCCGGGGGACAAGCTCTACCGCACCCTTCCGTACGTGCCGCTGAACTGGCAGCGAAACGTGCTCCACTTCTTCAACATCCAGTCGGCGGGGCGGCCCGAGCGGTGGGGGCTGCCGGCCCCGAAACACCGCCTTTTCGACGCCCATCCGACGCAGTCGGCGGAGCTCCCCGTCCGTCTCTCCAGCGGGGACGTCACCCCGAAGCCGAACGTCAGCCGGCTGGACGGATCAACCGTCCATTTCGAGGACGGGACGTCCGGCGAATTCGACATCATCATCTACGCCACCGGCTACAACATCACGTTCCCGTTCTTCGACGAGGACTTCGTCAGCGCGCCCGACAACCGGATCCGCCTGTACAAGCGGATCCTCCTGCCGGGGCTGCCCGACCTCGCGTTCGTCGGTTTCGCCCAGTCGACACCGACCCTCTTCCCGTTCGTCGAGTGCCAGTCGCGCCTGGTGGCCGCCTACGCGGCCGGCCAGTACCGCCCGCCGTCCGACGCCGAGATGGAACAGGTGATCACGGCGGATGAGCAGAAGTACATCGGCCGGATGGTCGACCGTCCACGGCACACTCAGCAGGTGGACTACTTCCTCTACGAGCACGACATGCGCACCAGGGAGCTGCCGCGGGGGCGGCGCCGGGCACTCGCCGACGGCCCGGTCCCGCTGACAGCGGCGACGGCCCTGAGTTGAGCGGTGGACAGGCCGGCGTCGGCGATCCGCTCGACCGGCGCGCACCCCAGCGCGGTGACCAGCGCCGGGCCGCGATGATGCGGGCGCTGGACGAGCTGCTCAAGGAGCACGACCTCGACGAGATCAACGTCGCCGCGATCACGGCCGAGGCCGGGGTCAGCCGGTCCGCGTTCTATTTCTATTTCGAGGACAAGGCGGCCTGCGCCGCCGCGCTCGGCTCGGACGTCTACCAGGAGGTCCTGACCGCCACCCACGCCCTCATCACCACCGGCGGGCCGCCGAGGGAACGGATCGGCAGGACGATCCGGGCGGTGCTCACCAGCGGTGAGAAGCACCGGCACCTGATCCAGGGAATGCTGGTCGCCCGCCAGCGCAGCGAGACCGTCCGAAGACTGTGGGACGAGTACCGGGAGTCGTTCATCGGTCCGCTCGCGGAAATGATCGACGCGGAGCGGGCCGCTGGCACCGCCCCCGCCGGGCCGGACAGCCGGGCGCTCGTCACCGTACTGCTCGAGCTCAACGAGCGCAGTCTCGAACAGCTGAGCACGGGCGGTCCGCTCAGTGCGGAACAGCGCGCCGAGGCGCTGACGGCGATCTGGCTGCGCACGATCTACGGCACCGATCCCGATCCCGGCCCTGGCCCCGATCCCGGCCCTGGCCCCGATCCCGGCTCTGGCCCCGAATCCGGCGCCGATCCCGATCCCGACGAAGTGACCAGCCCCTAGCCATGCCCCGGCTCGCCGCCGCCCACCCCGCCTCCGCCGCCACCGCTGCCGGCGGAGGCGGGTGGGTGACGGCGGCAAGCCACGACGATCGGACCGCAGATGACGAACACGCAGCTCACCTTCGAGGAACGTACGTTCCGTTCCGGGGACGCGGACTGCGCGGCCTGGTGGTTCCGGGCCGCCGACGACAGCCTGGCGACGGATTCCGGCCGGCCCGCCGTCGTGATGGCGCACGGGCTGGCCGGCACCATGGACTCCGGTCTGGAACCGTTCGCCGTCGGTCTCGCCGCGGCCGGGCTGGACGTCCTCACCTTCGACTACCGCGGTTTCGGCGCGAGCGGCGGAGGCCCGCGCCAGACGGTGTCCCTCGCCAGGCAGGCGGACGACTACCGGGCCGCGCTGACCGTGGCGGCCGGGACCCCCGGCGTCGACCCGTCCCGGCTGGTGCTGTGGGGGGAGTCGCTGTCGGGTGGCACCGTGCTGCAGGTCGCCGCCGGCCGGGCCGACATCGCCGCTGTCATCTCCATGGTCCCGCTGCTGGACGGGCCGGCCGCCGCGCTGTACGCGTTCCGGACCCAGCCGCCGCTGATGGTGGCCCGGACCTCCGCCACATCCCTGGCCGCCCGGCTGGGTGGGCTGGTCGGCCGCCCCGCGCCGATGATCCCGGTGGTCGGGCCGCCAGGCCGGCCGGCGGCGCTGACCCCGCCCGGCTACTACGACGACTACCTGGCGATCGCCGGACCGACGTGGCGCAACGAGGTCGCGGCCACCCTCGGCGGTGAGATCGGGCCCTTCCGCCCGGGCCGGACGGCGGCCTCGGCGCTGCGCAGCCGCTGGCTGGTCCAGATAGCCGACTTCGACCGGGCCGCACCGCCGTACGCGACCGCGAAGGCCGCCTTCCGCGGCCGGGCCGAAGTACGGCACTACCCGTGCGACCACTTCGACCTGCACGCCGGCAAGCCGTGGCACGAGGCCGCGCTCGCCCACCAGGCCGCCTTCCTGCGGCGGGCACTGCAGCCATAGGCACCCCGCCCGCCGCCACAGCCACCGCGGCTGCCAGCCACAGGCGCACCACGTGCCAGCCGACACCCCGCCCGCCTCGGGAAGGACGTCCCCCCGGGCCCTCAGGTCAGCTGGTGAGCAGGGCTGTCGTGGCGAGGCCGAGCACCGTCACCGCGATGGCGGCCCGAATGGGAAGCTGGGCCCGCTCGACCACCGAGGATCGTTCCGAGAGCGCGGACAGCGGGCCGGCGATCATCGCCAGCAGGGCACCCGCCCACACCAGGGCGGACAGGTCGGCCACGTCCGGGTCGAGCCCGACCACGACGATGGTGGAGATCAGTGCGGCGGCGAACAGGGCCTGGGGGAGCAGCAGAAACGACATCCGGGGCAGTGCGGTCTTCGCGGTGGCCCCGGATTCGGGGCGGCCGGCGAGCACGACGCGGACGAAGGCCAGCGCGTAGAGCGGCGCGTTGAACAGAGTGCTGGCGATCGTCCGGTGCGCGCCGCGCAGGCCGGTGTGGCGGGCGACGACCAGCATCGACCCGACCAGGTAGGGCAGGGCGTGCAGCACGTAGTCGGTCAGCGAGACCCCGGCGGCGATCTGCACCCCGGCCAGCGCGTTCATCGGCGGCCCGAGCAGGAACATCATCTGCGCGCACGCCACCAGGTAGCCGACGCCGGTGTGCAGGTAGTGGGCGCGCTGCCAGCCGGTCAGCCCCGGTTTGCGCAGCGGGTTGTCGAACAGCAGCAGGCGTAGCCCGTCCATCGCCCACCGGCTGCGCTGCTTGGCGTACTCGGCCGCGGTCGCCGGCGCTATGCCGACGGACACCGGCTGCGGGTGGTAGACGCTGCGCCAGCCGCGGGAGTGCAGCTCGTAGGAGGTGTGCAGGTCCTCGACGATGTTCCACTCGCTGAACCCGCCGGCGGCCGTCAGCGCCGACCGCCGGTACAGGGTGCCGTTGCCGCAGGAGGAGGCCGCACCGTCCCGGTCCTTCGCCGGCTGCACCGCCCGGTACAGCATCGGTTCGGCGTTGTTGAGGACGTCGTACCGGCCGACGTCGAAGCGCTGCTCGGTGCAGACGAAGCCGACCTGTGGGTTGCGCAGGTAGCCCAGGACCCGTTCCGCCAGGTCGGGGACGGCGACGTGGTCGGCGTCCAGCGTCATGATCGCCTCGGAGCCGGTGCGTGCGAGGGCGTGGTTGAGATTGGCCGCCTTGCCCTTCGCCCCGGTCGTGCGGGTGAAGCAGGTCAGCCCGAGCCGGGCGGCGAGCTCGTCGATCTCGCGCCAGTTCTCCCGGCGGGCGATCCGGCCGTCGTTGAGCACGTAGGTGCGGTGCGGGTAGTCGATCGCCAGCGCGGCCCGCAGTGTCGCCTCGACGATCTCCACCGGCTCGCCGCAGACGGTGACGAAGACGTCGAGGGTGCCGGTGGGCGTCGGCGGACGCCGCACCCGCCCGGGCCGGATCCGGGATGTCATCACCGCCGTCCACACGATCGTGAGGTAGCTGGCGACCTCCGCGCAGTAGAAGAGGAACCCGGTCACCCCGGAGCCGCCCAGGGTGCCGGCCCGCCAGGTCAGGTACCCGGCGCCGATCAGGATGACCGCGATCGCCAGGCCGGGCCCGGCGACGGCCGTGAGCCGTCCGACCGGCACCCGCTGCCAGGTGTCGTCCTCCGTCAGCGGCGCGGGACCGGCGAGGGTTTCGAGCGCGGTGGCGCGCCGTGCCGCGGGGCGTGTCGCGATGGACGTCCGCAGGTTGGATCCCTGTGCGGTGGGCCCCTGTGCGGTGGGCCCCGGTGCGGTGGACCTCTGCACGGGAACGGGAGGGGCTGCCGGAATCGTGGTGTTGACCGCTGCGGGTCCGGCGGACGCGCCTGGAACAGTGGAGAAAGCGGGGGCCCTGGACAGGGAGGTGGCGCTCCCGCTGATTCCTGACAACTGAGGCCGCACGAAGGCGTTTTCCACCGCCCAGGACGTGACGTCGTGGTCATCCGTACTGTTTGTGTCCTCGGGCCGGGCCTGGTCCACCACACGATCTCCTCTCGGTGTTCGGCGGCATCCTCCCATCTCGTCTTTTGTTCGAATGCACCGCCTGGTGGCTGGCTCGGCCCGCCCATGAGAAATCGACCGCCTTCTGGGGGTTCCGTTCGCGGGGCGCGTAAATGTCCAGAACATGGCATTAGGGCCGGCTTGGCCTGTACGGGTTCCACGCCTCGGCATCGTCTGATCCGCGGCATTCCGACATGCCGTTAAATTCAGGTGATGAGGATGTTGCTGTGATCTTCTGGATCGGGTGCGGCGGGTGAATGCGGTTGCGTAAGTGAGAAGCCCGTCGCAGGCGTCCGGGATGTGGCCGGGGCCCTTCGGGGCAGGTTGGTCGTCCGTGGCCGGGCCGTCATCCGCCGTAGATCGTGATCATGTTGGCGGCCGGGTGAACACCCGGCGCCGATGCGCCGTAGCGTCGAAGATCCGCATAGGCTGGGCGGCGTTAGGGGGACTTTTGGTCGCCGGGCGAGCCTGTCGCGGATCCCCGGGTTTCGGCTTCCATCCATTGTCGCTGTCGCTGTCGAGCAAGAAGTGATGATTTCGGCTGCTACAACGACCGGAATCCTCGTTTCTTGCGGATTGTCAAACCGGCTCCGCCCTGTTTGCGCCTGTTGAGGTGAACTGCTGGCGCTGGGTGGCGGCGCGGAATCCCGGTGGATCATTCAATGCAGGACAGTATTCTTTCGACCTCGTCTTCGGTCGGTGCCGCAGGTGCGGCCGTACCTACCCGGTCGGAGTCCTGGAGCATGAAGCCGTCGATGATGGATTCGACGTAGCGCCGCCAGAGATCGGGGCGTATGTCGACGGGGTAGCCGAGATTTCCCGTGAGCAGGAAGATCATTGGAAAGTCGGTGGCGGTGAAGTCATCTCGGAGGCGACCGCTGGCCCTGGCTCGGGCCACGATGCGCGTGATGACCGGCAGCAACCGCTCGCGTGCGAGCTCCTGGTTTCGTTTGGCGGCGGACATCATCGCCTGCCACAGCGCACGGTCGGAGAAGTGGTACTCGCAGGTGCGAACAATCGCCGCGCGCAATGCCTCGATCGGGTCGGCGACCTGCTCGGCCGCGAGCATGATGTCGCGCGCGGTGTCGAACCGCTGCTCGATCAGGGCGCCGAGTAGTGCTTCCTTGTCGGCGAAGTGCCGGTAGACCGTGCCGACCCCCATGCCTGCCGCGGCGGCGAGCTGATGGAACGTGACGTCGAGTCCGCGGATGGCGATGAGCCTGTCGGCGGTCTCCAGCAGGATGGCGCGATTGCGTACCGCATCCTTACGTGCACGTGGAGCGTCGGAGCCGCTGACCGTAGGTGTGGCGGACATGGGTGCATTCACTCCCGCGGGTGGGGTCGATGTCGTAAGGCTAGCTACCCGGTGTAGCGGGCGGGTCGGTAGGCGGTGGTGCGTCGAGTTCTACGGACCCGGGGCTGGGCCCAGCGCGACCGATCTGTCGATCAGTGTGCTGCTCGTCGTGAACAAGGCCACCACTTCACAAGTGGACCGGAGGTGTCCGCTTCCGTTAGCTTGGCTGAAGCGGACCGATGATGTCCACTTCGATCAGGCGGGATGGTCATGTCGCTAACAGGTACGGAAGCCGGCGTCGCAACACAGGCGCCGCCACGGGCGGACGCGGGCTCCGCCAGCCTCACCGACAAGCGCTGGTGGGTGCTGTGCGTGCTCGGCCTGGCCCAGCTGATGGTCGTCCTGGACGGGACGGTGGTGAACATCGCGCTGCCATCGGCCCAGCAGGCACTGGACTTCAGCAACGACCAGCGCCAGTGGATCGTGACGGGCTACGCGCTCGCCTTCGGCAGCCTGCTGCTGCTCGGCGGCAGGCTGGCTGACCTGTACGGGCGCAAGCGGATGTTCCTGCTCGGTCTGATCGGGTTCGCCGTCGCCTCGGCCGTCGGGGGCGCGGCGACCAGCTTCGCCATGCTGGTGGCGGCCCGGGTCGTGCAGGGTGCGTTCGGCGCTCTCCTCGCCCCGGCCGCCCTGGCGCTCCTGAGCACCACCTTCACCGACGTGAAGGAACGCTCCAAGGCGTTCGGCATCTACGGGGCGATCGCCGGTGGCGGCGCGGCCATCGGGCTGCTGCTCGGCGGCGTGCTCACCGAGTACCTGTCCTGGCGCTGGTGCATGTACGTGAACCTCTTCTTCGCCGCGGTGGCGTTCGTCGGCGGCGCCCTGTGGCTGCGTCACGAGATGGAGCAGGAGCGGCCGAGGATCGACATCCCGGGCATCGTGCTCGTCTCCACCGGCCTGTTCGCCCTGGTCTACGGGTTCTCGCGGGCCGAGACCGACGGCTGGTCCGACCCGGTGACGATCGGCTGCCTCGCCGCCGCCGCGGTGCTGCTGATCGCGTTCGTCCTCGTCCAGCAGCGGGTCGCCCAGCCGGTTCTCCCGCTGCGCGTCGTGCTCGACCGCTACCGTGGCGGATCGTTGGTGGCGATGCTCATGTCGGGCGCCGGCATGTTCGGGGTCTTCCTCTTCCTCACCTACTACCTGCAGCAGAACCTCGGGTTCAGCGCGGTGAGGTCGGGCCTCGCGTTCCTGCCCATGACGGCCGCGCTCATGATCTCGGCGCAGTTCGGGTCGGCGGTGCTCACGCAGCGAGTCGGGCCGCGCTACATCATCGCCCCTGGGCTGGCGATCGCCGGCGTCGGTCTGTGGATGCTCACCAACATCGATCTCGGCTCGACGTATCTGGGCAGTGTCCTGCCGGCGACCATGATTTTCGGGGCCGGTATCGGTGCCGTCTTCGCCTCCGCGATGAGCCTGAGCACCGCGGGCGTCGAGGCCAAGGACGCCGGCGCCGCGTCCGCGATGGTCAACACCGTGCAGCAGGTCGGCGGTTCGATCGGCACCGCGCTGCTGAGCACCATGGCGGCCACCGCCGCCGACAACTACATCGACTCACACGCGCCCGGCCCGATGCTGCCGGTGCTCGCCTCGCTGGAGAGCTACACCACCGTGTTCTGGTGGAGCGCGGGAATCATGATCCTCGCCTCCGTGATCACCGCCGTCGTCCTGCCGGGCCAGGTGCGTCAGCCGGGCGAGAACGAGGAGGAGGTCGTCGCCATCGGCGGCTGACCGACTCCGCTCACGGCCCCCGCTGACCACCCCGCCCGATGGGGGCATGCCCGGCATCACCCAGCGTCGCTCGTCAGCATGGGGGCCATGCGGTCGGCCGCGGTCAGCGGTCGGCCGCGGTCATTCGTAGATGGCGTAGTTCCACTGCGTCGCTGCCGCGTACGTATCCGCCGGCCTTCCCTGCAGGCAGAACCGGTAGTCCATCCGGACCGTCTCACCGCGGCCGACCGGCGGTATCTGTGCGGTCACCGAGTCGGTGGCCTTCGTGACCTTGATCTGGTCCAGCCAGTTCACGTAGATGACCAACGAGCCGCCTGCCGTCCCCCGGTCACCGCTGTTCACGAAGGTGATCGAGGTGCGGAAACAGGACGGGTCCGGGTCGGTCTGAGTCCAGCTCGCAGCCATGGTCAGGGTCAGCTTGGCCAAGGGCTTCGGCCTGGTCGGCACCGGTGGCAGGGGCGTGGGGGAGTGCAGGAGCACGGCACTGGACGTCGGCGGGGCCGCTGCCATCGCCGAGGCAGCCGGTGGCTGCTGGGCCGGTGTCGCCCCACCGCCCTGCCCGGCCGGTCCGTTGGAAGCGGACCTGGGCTGCGGCGCCGGAGCGGTCCGCGTCCCGTCCGCCGAACGTGCCGTGGACGATCTGGTGCCACCTGGAGCGGTGCCGGCGCTGGCACCGGTGACGCCTCCGACCGGTGCGCTCGCGGTGGACCCGGCCCGGCCCGGCCCCGGAGTCGGCGTCGGTAGGAGGCCGGGCTCCCGCCCGGACGGCGTCGGAGGCGACAGCCGCGCGCTGTCGCTGCTCGACGAGGCCCGAACCTCGGCGGAGCTTCCAGCCTCCTCGTGCCCGGGCCCCGTGCCACAGGCGGCCAGCGGCAGACCGACTGTGAGCAGAGCGGTCAACACGGCTGCGCTCGGACGGCGGCTGCCCCGACGCGTCGGCCTGATTCGCACGGAGCGCTCCCCGGATGAGTCGTCCGCATCCCACTGAGCTGACGGCGGGGAGCAGCCTAGTACCCGGGTGCCGCGCCACGGATGTGGAGTCCCTCGGCGTGGAGAAAGGCCGCGACATTGTCGGGGCCTTTCTCGACCAGCCCCGGCGAGGATGCGAGGCGATTTCGTGGCCGCACCGGCGGGACCGTGGGCAGGCGCGCAGACGCCGCGGTGTCGGTCAGTGCCTGCGGCGGGCTGCCGGGGGTCGAGCCGGCGCAGGCGCTGCTGAGGGCGCGGAAGGCTCCGACCAGGTGGCCTTGCCGAGGCATCGCAGGGCGTGCTGCGGCGGGCCGAAGCAGGCGGCGTGCCCGCCCCGGCCGGTAGCCCGGCAGTCCGGTAGCCCGCCCCGGCCGGTAGCCCGGTAGCTCGGCACTCCGGTAGCCCGGTTTGGCGAGTCGCAAGAGTGGAGCATTTTGGTTGTCCCGACGACCATCATCCTTCACTCTTGCGGGTTGCCAGGCGAATCTGCGCCCTTTTTGCCCCTCTTGAGGTGAAATGCCGGTGCTGCGTGGCGGTGCGGGATCCTCGATGGGTGGCTGCCTGGGCGCGGTCCGCCTTCCGTTGGCACGGCTCCGTCAGGCCCATGCCGGTGGTCCGGATCCGGCGTTGTCTCGGGATTCTGCTACGGGCTCGGCCGCAACCGAAATTCCGCACTTTCTGCGGATCRCCAAGTGACTCGGGATCGTTTCTATCCCTGTTAATTGTCAGACGGATCGGTGCGGCTCAACGGAGCCGGCGGGCACGCAGCACCACGTCGTCGGTGTGGTGCGCACCGGCACCGCCCTCGGGTGCGATCCGTGGGCGCTGCTCGTCGCACTCCACCACCCAGTCGTCGTCGAGCAGCGCGGCGACCATCGAGGGCCAGACGTAGTCGGCCGGGTTGAAGCCGCCGTCGTGCACCGGCTGGACGTCCATGCCGGCGTGGTGCACGAGCAGCAGCAGGCCGCCGGGCGCGACGGCGGCGAGCAGGGCCCGTTCGGCGGCGGCGTCGCGGGTGCGCAGCAGGGCCGGGTACTGCGCGGAGACGAGGTCGAAGGACGCCGGAGGCAGCACTGCCGGCGCTGCCTCCGTCAGCTCGGCGTGCACCCATCGCACTGTGACACCGGCGTCACGGGCGTGCTCGGCCGCTCGCCGCAGCGCCACACCCGAGACCTCGAGCGCGGTCACGTCCCAGCCGCGGTTCGCGAGCCAGACGGCGTCCGCCCCCTCGCCGCAGCCGACGTCGAGGACCCGTCCAGGCGTGAGCCCGGAGACCTCGGCCACCAGCCCGCCGTTGGGCTGCCCGCTCCACAGCTGCTCCCGCTCGACGTACCTCCGGTCCCACTCCGCCTGCACCGCGAGGTTCCCGAGATAGCCATCGGCGGGGGAGAGGGCGTCGGGCGAGGCGACGTCGGGTGCGGGCGCGGGCGATTCGGCGGTCAGTCTGTCGATCATTCGGCCACTCTCGCCCAGGGTGCGTCCGTCCTCCAACATTGTTTGCCGAACTGGCAAACCTGCGTTGGGCTGTCCGCTCACCCTGTCCGCTCACCCCGCGGGGGAGACCGGAGATCAGGTGCCGCAGGGGAGGGCGGCGGGCGCCCGGGCGGCCGAGGTCGATGCCGCCCATTCGGGCAGTGCCCGATCGTCCGGAGTCGGAGCCCAGCCGCCCGGGCCACACGCGTAACGCCAGCGGGGTCCTTCGGTCAGGTATTCGTCCAGTGCCTCGATGAGCTGGTCGACATCGGCGGTGGTCGAACCGACGCCGACACTGGCGCGCAGCGCGCCGCCGGGGGCTCCGAGTCGCCGCAGCAGCGGATGCGCGCAGAACCGGCCGGCGCGCAGGCTGATGCCGTGCTCGGCGGCGAGATACCCGGCGACGGCGTCCGGGTGATGCCCGGAGAGCGTGAACGTGACGACACCGACCGGAGCGCGCGTCCCGTCCGTGCCGGCGGTGGGCCAGCAGGCCAGCACCCGCACGCCGGGCAGGGCGCCGAGCCCGTCCGCCAGGCGGTGCCGCAGTGCCAGATCGTGCGCGGCGAGTGCCTCCGCGGGCAGTTGGGCCAGTGTGCGGCAGGCGGTCGCCAGCGCCGCCACGCCGGGCAGGTTCGGGGTGCCGGCCTCGTGCCGCGCCGGCGCGTCCGCCCAGGTGACGGAGTCCGGTGTGACCTCGCGGACCGCGCCACCACCGGCCAGGTAGGGCGGAGCGGCATCGAGCCAGTCACGCCGGCCGACCAGCGCCCCCGCCCCGAACGGGGCATACAGCTTGTGGCCGGAAAGCGCCAGGTAGTCGATGCCGAGGCCGGCCAGGTTGATCCGGGCATGCGGGGCCAGCTGGGCCGCGTCGACGAACAGGCGGGCGCCGGCGTCATGGGCGACGGCCGCGAGCTGGGCCAGCGGCAGCCGCTCCCCGGTCACATTGGAGGCCCCGGTGACCGCGAGCAGCGCGGTCGGCTCGGCGCGCAACGCCGCGGCGAGCGCGTCCAGCGTCTCCTCCGGAGTCGTTCGGGACTCCACCACCTCCCGGCGCACCGCCGACCATGGCAGCAGGTTCGCGTGATGTTCCAGATCGAGAACCACCACCCGGGCGGCCCGGCCCACCGCGTGCGCGACGCAGTGCGCGAGCAGGTTCACCGCATCGGTGGTGTTGCGGGTGAACACCACCGTGTCGTCCGTGCGCACACTCAGGAAGTGGCCCACCTCGTCGCGAGCGGTCTCGTACACCGCGGTGCAGACCTGCGAGCCGAAGCCGGCTCCGCGGTGCACGCTCGCCGAGTACGGCAGCAGCCGGGCCACCTGGTCGGCCACAGCGACGAGGCTGGGCGCGCTTGCCGCGTAGTCGAGGTTCACATGCCGGACGCGGCCACCGCCGACCAGTGGGACGTCCAGATCGGCTCCGACGACGGGCAGCAGCGCGTCGTGCCCCGCGCCGGCTGCCGCCGGGCCAGCCGAGGGCGGCAGGACCTGACGGTCGCGGAACCTGGCCGGGACAGCCCGCGCCGTGGTCGTGGCCCAGGCCGCGGGCGCGGTGCGAGAGGCGGGAACGGTTTGTGCGGCGGGCGCGGCGGCGGCGCGGGCGGCGGGATGGTCAAGGGCAGGCTGAACAGACGGCACAGCCGTGACTCCTTCGGGTCCATCGGACCCCGGTGAGGGTCCGCACTTGCCACGCCCGACACCCGGACGCGGCCTGGTCACAACCGGGGGCACCCCGCCGCGGAGGAGGGTTGCCGGCCAGCAAGCCCGGACTTGACGCTGGCACTCTTGACCTGGATGAGCGCAATGTGGCCTGATCGATCACCGTGCGCTCGCCGTGCTCCCACACGAAGACGGGACCACGACGCCGCCTGAGGCCACATACCGAGACTCAGAGCGACGCAGACAGACTACCTCTCCGACCGGCCAGGTCGACAAGCGCCTGAGGGTGCCGTATCCGTCCCGGCCGCCCTGCCGCGCGTTCCGGCAGCCCGCTGAACCTGGCCAGACCCGTTGTGGGTCCTTTGGGTCGCGGGTCCTTTGGGTGGCACAGCTGCCAGGGTGCGACCGGTCACGGCGCGCGGCCCGCCCAGATCCGTCACATCTTCCTTACACGAAGCGATGAGCAGGCTGTCGGTGACACAGACACCCCGACCGGATGACCGGCCGTGCTCCATCGCCGGCGTGGCGGACCAGAAAAGAGACCAATGACCAGACAGCGCAGCCTGGCCCGCGCGGACCAATCTCCCGCGCCGGTCCGTCAACGGCTCAGCAAGGTCCCGGAGGTGACCGCCCTTTTCTGGATCATCAAGGTACTGTGCACGACGGTCGGTGAATCAGCCGCCGACTTCCTCAACGTCAACCTCGGTCTCGGCCTGACGGGTACATCCGTCGTCACCGGGGTTCTGCTCATCGGTGCCCTGATCGTTCAGTTCACCGCCCGCCGCTATGTGCCGGTGACGTACTGGCTCGCGGTGGCGCTGGTGAGCGTGTTCGGCACGCTGGTGACCGACAGTCTCACGGACAATCTCGGCGTTCCCCTGGAAACGAGCACCCTGGTCTTCGGCGGTCTGCTCGGGCTCACCTTCCTGGCGTGGTACCTGGTCGAAAGAACCCTCTCGATTCACTCCGTCCTCACCGCACGGCGTGAGGCCTTCTACTGGCTGGCCGTTCTGGTCACCTTCGCGCTCGGCACGGCGACCGGCGATCTCATGGCCGAGGTGCTGGGGGTCGGCTACCTGATGACGGGAGTCATCATGATGGCGATGATCGCGGCCCTCGCGGCCGGATGGCGAAACGGGCTCAATCCTGTTCTCGCCTTCTGGCTCGTCTACGTTCTGACCAGACCGCTCGGCGCGTCGATCGGCGACTATCTCTCCCAGTCTCCGGACGTGGGCGGTCTGGGCCTGGGCGCGACAGTGACAAGCCTGATCTTCACGGCCGGCATCATCGGTATCGTCGTCTATTTCTCGGTCACCAGAGCGGACGTCATTCCGGCCGCCCCGGCCGCCCGTTCGGCCGGGGCCGGCTCGGGTTCCGCTTCCGACGCGAGGCCGGGGCGGGGCGGCCTGGTGCAGACGATCGTCGTCGTCTCCCTCGTGCTCGTCACCGCGGGGACGGGATACTTCCTGCGCAGGTCCGCGCTGGAGTCCGACACGTCGGGCCTGGCCTCGGTCGGTGGTCAGGCCTCCGGCGGTGGTCAGACGGCACCGTTCTCGCCCCTCGGGGACCTCTCGAAGTTCGCGATCATCACTCAGGACACGCTGGACCGCCTGAACGCCGGCCATCAGTCGGCGGCCACGTCCCGCGTCGGTGACCTCGAGACCGCGTGGGACAACGCCGAGGCCCGCCTGAAGCCGCGAGACGGCGCCGCCTGGACCGTGATCGACGACAGGATCGACACGGCCCTGCGCGCGCTCCGCTCGACGCATCCGGACGTGAACCGTGAACGGTCAGCGCTGACCGGCCTGCTGACCGACCTGCGCCCGCAGGCCGGTACCTGAACGACGGCGGCGCGGGGCCCGATCCGCCTGGTTTCATGTCGGTGTGCCGCATCAGCTGAGCCACCCCGGAGCCCGCAACGCGGTCCGCCTGGTCGGGCGGGTGCATCGATCGAACCGCCTCCGGCCGGCGTCATGACAGGTGTCACCCGCGGGGCGATCCCGGCGGGCCGTTCGCAGGCGGTGGTCAGGCCGGCGAGGCTGTCCGACGCCGCCGCGATCCGGGCCATCTACGCGCCCTACGTGCTGGAGACACCGATCACCTTCGAGGTGGAGGTGCCCGGCGAGGAGGTCATGCGCGCCCGCATGACCGCGCGGCCGCTGATGCCCTGGTTCGTCGCCGAGATCGAGGGCGAGGTCGCCGGCTACGCCTACGCCAGCCAGCACCGGGAGCGCGCGGCCTACCGCTGGTCGGCCGATGTCTCGATCTACCTCGCCGGCCGGCAGCGCCGGCGCGGGCTCGGCCGGCTGCTCTACACCCGGCTGATCGACGAGGTGCGCACGCTCGGCTATGTGACCCTGTTCGCCGGTATCGCCCTGCCGAACGAGGCCAGTGTGGGCCTGCACACCGCGCTCGGGTTCCGGCCGGTCGGTGTCTACCCCGCGGTCGGCCACAAGGCCGGCCGCTGGCACGACGTGGGCTGGTACGCGCTGCTGCCTCCGGGAAGCCCGCCTGCCGACCCGGCCGAGCCCCGGGAATGGGACGTCGACCACCAGGCGTCCGAGTCCGCCGCCGGCTGACCGGCTGACCGGCTGACCGGCTGATCGCCGCGGCCGGCCATCGCGCCGGGCGCTGCCAGACCCGCCGCGGGCACCCGCCACAGGCCCCGTGGTGCTGAGGCGCTGTGGCGCTGAGGCCCTGAGGTGCTGAGGCCCTGAGGTGCTGAGGCCCTGTGGGCGCTGTGGCGCTCCCGTCGAGCTCACATCCATCGAGCTCACATCGAACTCAAATTCGCGGCGACCTATCGTTCGGTCATGCGGGTGCTGGTGGTGGAGGACGAGACGCGTACCGCCGCGCTGCTGCGCCGGGGCCTGGCGGAGGAGGGGTTCGCGGTCGACGTCGTCGCGGACGGCGCCGACGCGGTGTGGCAGGCCACCGAGATCACCTATGACGTGATCGTGCTCGATCTGATGCTGCCGAGCCTTGACGGGTTCGAGGTCTGCCGGCGGCTGCGCGCCGCGGGGCGCTGGGCACCGGTGCTCATGCTCTCGGCCCGCGGCGCCGTGACGGACCGCGTCCGCGGGCTCGATGTGGGTGCCGACGACTACCTGGCCAAACCGTTCAGCTTCGACGAGCTGTCCGCCCGCATCCGGGCCCTGATCCGGCGCGGTGCCCACGAGCGCCCGGTCGTCCTGGACGTCGACGGGCTGCGCCTGGACCCGGCCGCGCGCACCGCGAGCCGCGACGGTGTCCCCCTGGACCTGTCGCCGAAGGAGTTCGCGCTGCTGGAATACCTGATGCGCCACCCCGGTGAGGCGCTGCGCCGTACTGCCATCCTCGAACACGTCTGGGACTTCGCCTACGACGGAACCTCCAACGTGGTCGACCAGTACATCGCCTATCTCCGCCGCAAGATCGACAAGCCTTTTGGTACGACGCAGCTGGAGACGGTGCGCGGGGCCGGCTACCGGCTGCGGACCAGCGCCCGGACGGACTGACCCATCGGGCGCCGCGGCGCCTCCCTCCGGGCACGGACGAATCACATCGTCCTCACATGATCCCGGTCCTAACGTGCACTTCCGTCACCGCGCGGCCGTTGCCGCCGCTGCCACCGGCGCGACCATCGCCGCCACCGGCGCGACCGCAGCCGCGCCCGATTTCGCCAGGAAAGGCGACCAGTGAGTGCCATCAGTGTTGGGCAGGCCCTTGTTCTCGGTGTCGTCGAGGGCGTGACGGAGTTCCTTCCGATCTCCTCCACCGGTCACCTCAAGATTGCCGAGGGGGTCATGGGCCTTCCCGTGGACGACCGGTCGGTCGTCGCTTTCACGGCGGTCATCCAGGTGGGCGCGATCGGGGCCGTGCTGGTCTATTTCTTCACCGACATCCGCCGGCTGGCGACCGCCTGGGTGCACGGGCTGACCGACCGGGAGCTGCGCCAGCACCACGAGTTCCGGTTCGCCTGCTGGATCTTCTACGCGACGCTGCCGGTGGTCGCCGTCGGGCTGGCCGCCAAGTCACTGATCGACGGGCCGCTGGCCTCGCTGTGGATTGTCGCGGGTTCGCTGCTCGCCGGAAGTGCCTTCATGTGGTTCGCCGACCGGTTCGGCCGGCGCAAACGGGGTGAGGACGACATCGATCTCACCGATGCCATGGCCGTGGGGTCGTCCCAGATCCTGGCCCTGCTCTTTCCCGGGTTCTCCCGTTCCGGGGCGACGATGTCGACGGCGCTGGTCCGCGACCTGGACCGGGTGGCAGCCACCCGGCTGTCCTTCTTCCTGTCGATTCCGGCGCTGACCGGCGCCGGGCTGTACGAGCTGAAAGACGCGGTCGGCGGCGGTGTCTCCATACTGCCGCTGGTGGTCGGCACCGTGGTCTCCTTCGCCGTCGCCTACGCCTCCATCGCCTGGCTGCTGCGGTATGTGGCCCGGCATTCGTTCGACGTCTTCGTCGCCTACCGGATCGTGGTCGGGCTGGCCCTGTTCGGGCTGCTGGCCACCGGCGCGCTGGCCGCGTGAGCGCCCGCCGTCCTGGTCATCATCGTGGGGAGCCGGCATTCCGCCCGGACATCGGAAGATCACAGAGGAAGCGTCGTTCGTGCCACTGCGAGTGAGACTGACCCTGCTGTTCGCGCTCGGCACCTCGCTCGTGCTCGTCGCCGCCGGCGTGCTCTTCTACCTGCTGCTGCGCAACGACCTGCAGAACTCCGTCGACGCCAGCCTGCGCACCCGCTTCTCGATCCTCGCCGCCCAGCTCCCGGAGGCGTCCGATCCGGCGACGGAGCTGAAGGAGGCCGGAGCCGGGCCCGCTCAGCTCCTGCGCCCGGACGGCACCGTCATCGCCTCGACCGACGTCGCGGGTTCGGAGCCGCTGCTCGACCGGGACCAGGTGGCGGCCGCCCGCACGGGCCTGACCTCGCTCACGCTCGAGCTGGAGCGGCACCGGGGGACGGACGATGACGAACAGGACGTGCGGGCGCTGGCCGGGCCGCTGCCCTCCGCGCCGCGGCAGACCGTACGACAGCAGACCGCCCAGCAGCAGAACATCCTGGTGGTGGCGACGGAGACCGACCTCGTGGACGCCGCCGAGGACCGGATCCGCAACATCATGATCGCGGCGACGGCGCCGACGGTGGCCCTCGCCGGGCTCGCGGCCTGGCTCCTCTCGGGTGCTGCGCTGCGCCCCGTCGACCGGATGCGCCGGCAGACCGCCGCCATCAGCGAGTCCGACAGCGCCGCCGAGCTGGACGTCCCCGCCACCCGGGACGAGATCGCGGCCCTGGCGACCACGATGAACGACCTGCTGCGCCGACTGAACGCCGCCCGAGCCCGCGACCGGGCCTTCGTCGCCGACGCCGGGCACGAGCTGCGCACCCCGCTGACGAACCTCAAGGCCGAGCTCGACCTCGCCGGGCGCCCCGGCCGCACCCGTGACGACCTCGTCGAAGCCGTCGGCAACGCCGCCGAGGAGACCGACCGTCTCATCCGGCTCGCCGAATCCCTGCTCACGCTCGCCCGGATGGACAGCGGCATCATCACCCCGCGCCGGCTGTCCGTCGGTGACCTGCTCGACCGGGCCAGCCGGGCGGCAGCCGGCCACGCGCAGACCAGGGACGTCACGATCCGGACGGACGCCGACCGCATCCTGACCGTCGACGCCGAGCCCGACCTGCTGCGCCAGGCTGTCGACAACCTCCTGGCCAACGCCATCCGGCACGCTCCACCCGGCACCGCCGTGGAGGTGGCGGGCCACCTGGCCGAGGGTGGGTCGGCCGTCGCCGTGCAGGTCCGCGACCACGGCCCGGGCTTTCCCCCCGAATTCCTCCCGCACGCCTTCGAACGTTTCCGCCGGTCCGACAGCGCCCGCACCCGGGATCACGGCGGGACCGGGCTCGGGCTCGCCATCGTCGCCGCGACCGCCCAGGCACACCACGGGACCGCCACGGCCAGCAACCATCCCGACGGCGGCGCCGTCGTCACCCTCACCCTCCCGACCAGCCAGCCCCCCGACGTCGGGATTCCCGGCCCCGGGACCGACGAGAGCCCCGCCTGAGCATGCCCACCAGGCCGCCGCGTGACGGGGTTCGCCCGGGTGGGACGGACCGGTCGCGGCCGCGTTCCCGCCGGCTCGTTCAGGCGGGATTCAGCCGCCACGCGGAACCCTGACCGCCGTGCGGATTCTCGTGGTGGATGACGACCCGAGCCTGGTACGTGCGCTGAAGCGGGGCCTGGAGGCGGAGCGGTTCGCGGTCGACGTCGCCCTGACCGGCCCCGACGGGCTGTGGCGGGCCGCCGAACACCGCTACGACGCGATTGTGCTGGACGTGATGCTGCCCGGTCTGAGCGGCTACACGGTGTGCAGCCGCCTGCGGGAGGCCGGGAACTGGGCGCCGATCCTGATGCTGACAGCCAAGGACGGGGAGCTGGACGAGGCGGAGGCACTCGACACGGGCGCCGACGACTTCCTCACCAAGCCGTTTTCCTACGTGGTCCTGGTCGCACGCCTGCGGGCGCTGATGCGCCGCGGGGCCCGCGAGCGGCCGGTCGTGCTGACCGCCGGCGATCTGCGCCTCGATCCCGCGTCGCACCAGGCGTGGCGGGGCGAGACGCCGATCGAGCTGACCCCGCGGCAGTTCGCCCTGCTGGAATGCCTGATGCGCCGGCCAGGCCAGGTGATCTCCAAGCGGGAGATCCTGGGGCAGGTGTGGGACTTCGCCTTCGACGGCGACCCCAACATCGTGGAGGTCTACGTCCGTCAGCTGCGTCGCCGCGTGGACGAGCCGTTCGGCCGCGGCGCCCTGCAGACCGTGCGGCTGGTGGGCTACCGCGTCGACCCGGCCGGCGGGTGAGATGCGGGGCCTGTGGCGTCGGCGGGCGACGGTTCGCGCCCGGGCCGCCGCGGTGGCGACCCTGGTGGTTGCCACCGCCCTCGCGGCCGGTGCCGCGGGGCTGCTTCTCACCCTGAACAGGTCGCTGGTCCGAGGGCACGACGACGCCGACCGTGCCCGGCTGCGTGACCTGGCGACGATGGTCGAGGCGAACGCGGTTCCCCAGGTCGTCCCGGTGCCCGGTGATGACGATGTGGCGCAGGTGGTCGAGAGCTCCGGCCGGGTGCGCGCGGCCAGCGAGAAGGTGCTGGGCCAGCCGAGGCTGACCTCGTTCGAGCCGAACGGCTCCGATCCGGCCGTGCGGACCGTCCTGTGGACGTCCGGCGGGGAGTCCGAGAAGTACCGGATCTGGGCGCTGCGAGTGCCCGCCGCCACGGACGGCGAACACGACCTGGTCATCTATGTCGGAAGCAGCGTGGAGACCGTTCAGGAAGCCGTCACCACGGTGCAGGGGGCGTTGGTCACGGGCCTGCCGGCGCTGGTCGCGCTGGCGGCCGCGGGCACCTGGCTGGTCGTCGGCCGCGCGCTGCGGCCGGTGGAGGCGATCCGGGCCGAGGTCGCGGACATCACCGGGGACATCGGCGGGCGTCGGGTACCCGTGCCGCTCGCGCGTGACGAGATCGCCCAGCTCGCGTCGACGATGAACGACATGCTCGACCGGCTGCACGCCGCGGCCGAGCGGGAGCGGCGGTTCGTCGCCGACGCTGCCCATGAGCTGCAGAGCCCGCTCGCCGCCTTCCGGACCCACCTCGAGGTCGCCCTGGCCCATCCGGACTCCGCGGACTGGCCGTCGACCGCGGACGAGCTGCTCGACGGCAGCCGGCAGATGGAGCGCCTGGTGCGGGATCTGCTCTTCCTCGCCCGCACCGAGAACAGGCGGAGCCAGCCTGGCCGGGACGCCATGAACCTGCTGGATCTCGACGACGTCGTCATGGCGGAGGCCGCCCGGCTGCGCTCGCTTCGCCGGGTGGCCGTGGATGTCTCCGGTGTGTCGGCGGCCCCTGTCCACGGCCGGCGGGACGAGGTCGCGCGGCTGGCGCGCAACCTGCTGGAGAACGCCGAACGCCACGCCAGGTCGACAGTCACCGTGGCTGTCCGTACCACCGGGACCGCCGCGGTGTTCGTCGTGGCGGACGACGGACCAGGGGTGCCGCCTGAGGACCGCGAGCGGATCTTCGACCGGTTCACCCGCCTGGACACCGCCCGCACCCGCGGGACCGGCACCGGGCTCGGGCTCGCGATCGCGAAGGAGATCGCCCAGCGGCATGGCGCGACCATCCAGCTCGACGACGCCGATCACGATCTTCGGGACGGCGACATTGCGGTCGAGGCCGCCGTCGCCGTCGAGGCCTACGGCGGTGTCACCCCCGCCCGGTGTGTCGGCGGGCGCGGGGCGCGGTTCGTCGTGTGCTTTCCCCTGCCGGCGGTGCCAGGGGCGGCCGCCCCCGCCGCGGGGGGCTGATCCCCGCCCCTCGCGAGGGCGGGGATCAGCGGACCGGTTCGACGTCACCCGGCGACGGTCACCCGGCGACGTCGTCCGTGGGGTCCTCGGGACCTTCGGAGTCCGCGGGGTCGTCGGGACCGGTCTCGGTGTCCGCGACCGCGCCGGTCACCGTGAAGTCGCGGTCCAGGGCGACATCCACGACTGCCTTGTCGGGTGTGGTGACCTCGACCTGGTAGTAGCCGTCCTCGTCGCCGACCTCGGTCTCGGTCACCTTCCCGCCACCGGTGTACGCCAGCGCGGCCGCGCTGGCCTGCTCCAGCGCGGGCCCGGTGATGGGAGTCGCGTTGTCGTCACCGCCGCCCGATGCCGAGGCCGCGGTCACACCGCCGCCCACCATCGCGGCGATCAGCGCGCTTCCCGCCGCGCCGATGATCATCTTCTTCCGTCGAGTCATTGCCTGGAGCCCTTCGTCGTCGTCCTGACCTCAGCCGCGTGACCGCGACGACCGCAGCGTGACCGAGGACGCCTGAAGCACCGCTGAATGCGACGGCAGGCAGGAGGCGGCCGCAGGCGGTGGGGCCGGCCTGCCGCCGAGGGGCAGGGTGCTGCGACCGCGCGGGGAGAAAGGCGGTATGTGTTTCACATCGTCCGTACATGTCGGCTGTAGCAGTCTTCGGTCGAGCGTGCGTGCCACGCCCGAAACGACCGGGAGGGGCCGCTGGTGAGCTCGGCATCCGATCTGTCGGCGGGCGCACCCGGACCGGAGCGGACCCGCACCGAAACCGCGCGCCGCCTGGTGGCCGGTGTGTCGGGTCTCCTGCTGACCGGGCTGTTGTACGCGGTCGTCAGCAGAAACGGAAAGCCGTTCGCGCTTGACGCCAGGTGGCACCGCTGGGCGCTGGACCACCGCAGCGCCACGTTGTCCGACATCGCCGTCGCGGTCACCGACACCGGGGTCGGTGCCTGCGCGTACGGTCTCGCCGCGGTCGCCGGCGCGGTCGCGGTGGGACGACGTGGACGGTGGTGGCTGGGCGCCGTGGTCGGGCCCGCGGCGTTGCTGATGGCTCAGCTGCTCCGGACGTCCCTGGCGACCGTTGTCGGCAGGGCACGACCACCGCTCGCGGACTGGATGACCCACCCTTCGGGTTTCGCCTTCCCGTCCGGGCACACCACCACTTCGGCCCTGGTCGCCGCCGGTCTTGCCGCGGTGCTGTACCGCCGGGCGAGGCGTCGGACCACCCGGGTCGCCGCTGTCGTCCTCCCGGGTCTGTGGGCGTTCGCCGTGGGGATCAGCCGGATCCTCCTCGGCGTGCACTGGCCCACCGACGTTCTCGCCGGATGGCTGCTGGTGGCAGTCCTGGCCTGCGTCTTCCTGCCGCCGTTGGCGGCCCTGCTCACCTGGGTCGGGCGGGACCGACCGGACCCGCCCGACCCGCCGCACCAGCCGAAGTAGCCGGGGACACGCCCGCACCAGGCCGCCGGAGTGACGCCGGCCAGCGCATCCTGACCCGACCAGCCGAGCCCCCTCGGCGGCAGGCGCATCTCGGCGTCCGGGCATCTAAGCACCTCAGCACCTCAGCGCTTCGGCACCTCAGCGCTTCAGCGCCGGTGATCATCCGCACCGTTCCGCACGTCGGTGCGTTCGGCGGGCCGTCCGGTCATCCGGCGCGCCGCCCACCGGATGGCCAGCGGGGTGAGGAGCACGACGAGGAACAGCCGCAGGCTCTGCACGACGGCGACGACGGGGACGTTGGTGTGGGTGGCCGCGGCAGTCGCGAGGACGGCGTTGATGCCGCCGGGAGTGGTGGCGAGGTAGGCCTCCAGGAAGGGCACCCCGGCCAGGCCGGCCAGGATCCAGGCAAAACCGGCGCAGGCCAGGCAGATCACCACGATGCCGCCGAACAGGTGCGGTATGAGGTGCCCGATGTGCCGGATGGCCGGGCGGGTGAAGCGCAGGCCGACCTCGAGCCCCACGAGGACCCAGACGACGTCCTGCAGCGGGCCCGCGGGAGCGAACCCGGGGGCGATACCGGTGGCCAGCACGGCCGCGGCCAGCAGCATCGGCCCGAGCAGCGACGGCGCCGGCAGCCGGCAGCCCCGCCCGACGCGGCTGCCGGCCACACAGATGAACAGCAGGGTGGCCAGGCCGGCGAGCTGATGCGACGAGTCGACCAGATGGGACAGATTCGGAAACGACCCCGGGGCGGTGTGCCCGGCGCCCGGCCCATGCAGCGCCAGCACGACCATCGGGGCGGAGAAAGCGACCAGCCCGACCCGCAGGTACTGGGCGAAGGCGACCACGCGGCTGTCCGCACCGAGGTCCTCCGCGTAGGCGACGATCGCCGCGGACCCGCCGGGGATCAGGCCCAGGACCGCATCCACCGGGCGGGTCCTGGTCCGGTACGCGATCAGCACCGCGACCCCGGCGCAGACGGCCACCGTGGCAGCGGTGACCACGGTCAGCGCAAGCGCCTGGCCTGCCGCCGATGCCAGTTGCGACGGGACGAGATACGACCCCATGAGCGCCCCGAGCACCGCGTGCGACGAGCGGGCGGCGGAGGCCGGCACCTGGCGGTGCACCAACCCGGTGACGGCGAGGGCCGCTCCGACGGCCAGCGACACCACCAGCTGGGGTGCTGGCACCGAGGCCATCTCACCGATCTCGCTGAGCAGGTAGCAGGCGATGGTGAGCACTATCCAACCCGCGGCCTGCACGCCTGCCCGGGAGCGCGTGCCTGCTCGGGTGTGCGCGGATGCCCGTGGACCGGGGCATCTCGTCATCTCGGCATCGGCCCGCCGGTCCGGAACCTGGGAATCCGCGACTGTGGAGAAGGTCATCGTCACCGCCGGAAGGTTTCATCGTCCGCCAGCTGGCCCGGACGTCGTCTCAAACGAGGGACGTAACTAACCCTGCCCGCCGAAGATGTGAATTCTCTGAAAGCCGGGCACTTTTAGGTCGACGCTTTCGGTGGTTCGCGTCACCTCGTTCGCGAAGTGAGCTGGATCGCCCTTTCGGGATCTTTCCTTGTGCCCATTCGCGGTCCGGGTGTCAGTGGCCCAGTGGGTGGGGTGATGTGTCAGGCGACGCCGGCTGGGCACAGTTCGTCGCCCGGCCCGACGGCATTCATGTCTTCACGGTTTCCGGTGATCTCCCGGGTAGAGCGTCGCCCACCGACGATCCAAGGTCGGAGTCCGTCGGTGGGCGAGCGCCCCGGCTACCCGTCGCTGCCGGGAAAGATCGGAGACTGGTGGCTGGGGGTGCCTGTCGAAATCCCGATCCCGGGAAATGGCGGATCCGGGGTCGTCGATATCGACCTGGCGGGCGGCGCGGGGTGAGCACGGACCGCCGCACGGTGACCCACCGGAGATTCCGCGCCGCCACACGGTGTCAGAAATTCATGCCAATAGCGACAGGTGGGACACGGCGTCACTCGGTGATCCGCAAGAAATGAGGATTTCGGTTGTTGCGGCAGCCGAAATCCTCACTTCTTGCTTGGCGGCAGCGGCAGCGGCAGTGGCGGCGGGAGTGGCAGGAGTGGCAGGAGCGGCGGGAGTGGCTGTGGAAGTCCGAGGCTCTGGATTCTGTGTATAGATCCAGATCGCTGAGATCGGTCACCCGGCGTCGCCGCGAACGGCGTGCTCCCGAGATTCCGGGCGGGCTGCCACGGCCTTCCGGCGGCGGGCGCGCAGAACCTCGACCAGAATCGGGATGACCGAGATCGCGACGACGAGAAGCAGAATCGCCTCGACGTTCTGCCGGATGAAGTCGATCTTGCCGAGAAAGAATCCCAGGATCGTGACGCCGCAGCCCCACAGGACGGCGCCGACGATGTTGTAGACGACGAAGATCCGGTAGTGCATGGCGCTGACGCCCGCGATGACCGGGGTGAAGGTCCGCACGATGGGGACGAAACGGGCCAGGACGATCGACCGCGGGCCGTGCTTCTCGAAGAACCCGTGTGCCTGGTCGACGTACTCCTGGCGGAACAGGCGGGAGTCCGGGCGGCGGAAGAGCGCGGGGCCGGCCTTCCGGCCGAAGAGGTAGCCGACCTGGTCACCCAGGGCCGCGGCGGTGCCGACGAGGGCACAGGCGAGCCACAGCGGCGTGGACACCTCGTCCCGGGAGATCAGCAGGCCGAGGGTGAACAACAGCGAGTCGCCGGGCAGAAAGAAGCCGACCAGCAGGCCGGACTCGGCGAAGACCACGAGCAGGACCACGGCCAGGCCGGCCTTTGCCAGGCTGTCCGCACTGATGAAGCCCGGCCCCAGGGCCAGCGTGTTCGATGCGATGCCGGTCACTGCCGAGGGCCTCCCGCGAGTCCGGCGACGGGGCCGGGTACCCGTCGATCCGTGACCGCACGGTAGGCCGGCGGCGATGTGAGTTCGGTGTGAGCGCGCGCCGCTGTGCGAATGTGCGGCTGTGCCGTGCTGTGCGGCTGTGCCGTGCTGTGCGGTGCCGTCGGTCAGCCGCCCGTCGCGGCCTCGGAGACCTCGACGATGCCGTGCAGGTAGAGGACGACCGCGACCGTGCTGGCCCAGCACACCAGGGTCGCGACCGTGAGCAGAACACCCGCCCAGGTCCGGCGGGCCGGCGGCTCGAGAAGGTCCTGGACCCGGTCGACGACGTGGTCGTGGGCGGCACCGAGCAGGTGGGGCGGCACCGCGGGCCGGGCGAGCGCGGCCAGGCCCAGCGCCTGGGCCACGGTGGACGGGTCGCCCACCGCGCGGACCGCGGCGGCGTCGGCCCACCGCTCGATCGCGTGGTCGACGGCGCGGGTCACCATCGCCGTCGGGGGACTGGCCGCGGCGGCGAGGCGGGTCAGCTGTGCGTAGCGGTGGTGATGATGACGGAGGTGGGCCTGCTCGTGGGCGAGCAGCGCCCGGCGTTGCGGGCCGGTCAGCAGGCGCAGCATGCCGGTGGAGACGACGACGCGGCGGTGGCGGCCCGGAACCGCATAGGCGTGCGCGTCATCGTCGTCCACGACAGCCAGTTCGCCCACGGCGGGGAATGCTCTGACCGCGGCCGTTGTCCGGCGTGCGGCCATCACCACCCGGATCAGGTGGACGCCGGCCCGACCGAGCAGGACGAGCGCCAGCGCGCCCACGGCCAGGCCGACGATGCTCGGAACCGGCAGCATCGCGCGCAGGACCGGGATGGACCAGTCGCTCGGGTGCGCGGCGGGGAAGACGGCAACGGTACTGAGATAGGCGGAGTACGACAGCCCGGTCTCGGTGGCCAGCGACACCGTCACCGCGAAGGTGGTGAGAAGCACGGTCGCGGCTGCCGGCGGGAGCAGTCGGGCCGCGCGCGGCGCGGCCAGACCGCCGACGAGGCCGACCACGACCGGGATCATGATCAACCCGAACACGACGGCGATTCTGGTCACTGCGGCGCCCGTTCCTGCGCGTCGGATGCCGGCGTCGCCTGGTCGGGTCCGGGGTGGCGGGCGAGCAGTTCCCGCAGGATGCGTTCGGAGTCCTCGTCGAGGGTTCCGACGAACTGGGAGAGCACCCTGGCGCGGTCCGTGCCGGCGTCGAGCAGCTTCTGCATCTGGCGGGCGGTGAGCCCGGCCTGGGTCTCCGACAGGCTGCCGACCAGCTGGTATGCGTAGGCCCGGCCCCGCGGGACGCGGGTCAGCGCCTGTTTCTCGTGCAGGCGTCGTAGCGTCGTCAGGATGGTCGTGTAGGCCAGGTCATCACCCAGCTCGGCCTGCACCTGGGCCGCGGTCATCGGCCCGTCGGCGGCGGCGAGGCAGGCGACGACCTCGTTCTCCAGGCCGCCGCTGGGGCGGGGGTGAGTTCGGCCGGCCACTGATGCCTCCCGTCGCTCGTCACTCGCTGCCCGTCGACGCCTGGTATCCCGCGTCTCCCAGCCGATTGTGACAGTGCGTTGTGTGCGGGAGCCGCCCACTGGGGGCTCGTTGTGCCGGCTCGACCCGATGGCGGGCGGAAAGCAAGCTTGCGTTTTCCGTGAACATTAGGTATGCCTTACCTCCACAACTATCGTCAGATAGTTGTTGATCTGGAGGATCGAGCGCCGTGTTCGCCAACTACCTGATCGGCCTGCGTGAGGGCCTTGAGGCCGCGCTGGTCGTGAGCATCCTGATCGCCTACCTGGTCAAGGTCGGCCGGCAGGACCGGCTGGTGCTCGTCGGCGGCGGTGTCGCGCTGGCGGTCGCCGTCAGCGTCGGCTTCGGGGCGCTGCTGACCTACACGTCGACGACCCTGCTGGCCGACTTCAGAAGCCAGGAGATCTTCGGCGGAACGATGTCGGCGATCGCGGTCCTGTTCGTCACCTGGATGGTGTTCTGGATGCGCCGCACCGCCCGCGGCATGCGGGCTGAGCTGGACGGACGGCTCGCCTCGGCGCTGGAGCTCGGCGCGTTCGCCGTCGCCCTCACCGCCTTCCTCGCCGTGGCCCGGGAGGGGCTGGAGACGGCGTTGTTCTTCTGGTCGGCGGTGCAGGCCGCGGGGAGCACCACCACACCCGTGATCGGGTTCTCCCTGGGCATCGTCACCGCGGTCGTCCTGGCCTGGCTGCTGTACCGGCGGTCGGTCCGCCTGAACCTGGCCCGGTTCTTCACCTGGACCGGCGCCGGCCTGATCGTGATCGCCGCCGGCGTGCTGGCCTACGCGGTCCACGACCTGCAGGAAGGCGGCGTCATCGGCGGCCTCGGCACCCTCGCCTTCGACGTCAGCGACCAGATCTCGCCCGGCTCGTGGTACGGGGCGCTGCTCAAGGGCGTCTTCAACTTCACTCCGCAGACCACCGTCGCCCAGGCGATCGCCTGGACCGCCTACCTCGTCCCCGTCATGGCCGTCTTCTTCCTCGGCCACCGGCTCCGCTCCGGCCAGCCGAGCCAGCCGAGCCAGCCGAGCCAGCCGGGACCGGCGGGCGCGGCGGGCCAGGTACCGCCCATCCCGTCGGAATCGACCAGCTGACGGCGCCGTCGGCGGCCGCCGACGCGGTCCGCCTCCGACCGATCCTTCGCACCGCCCAGAACCCCTGAGGAGAACCAGTGAAATCGCCTGTCAGTCGTGTCCTGCGCGTGGCCTGTCCCGTCGTCCTGGTCGCGACACTGGCCGCGGCCTGCTCCTCGGACGAGACGGCCAGCTCCGGCTCGTCCGGGGCGGCCGGCGCCGGCGGGGGACCGGTGGCGGTCAAGGCGGGCGACAAGAAATGCGAGGTGGCCAGCGTGGAACTGGCCGCGGGCCGGCACACCTTCGCGGTGACCAACACCGCGTCGCAGGTCACCGAGGTGTACGTCTACGCGGCCGGCGACCGGATCATGGGCGAGGTGGAGAACGTCGGCCCGTCGACGAAGCGCAGTCTGATCGTCGACCTGCCAGCCGGCGAGTACCAGGTGGCCTGCAAGCCCGGGATGGTCGGCGACGGCATCCGCACCGCGCTCAAGGTCACCGGCAAGGCCGCGCCGCCGCAGACGCTCGACCAGAACCTGCAGACCGCGGTCACCTCTTACCAGACCTACGTCGAGTCCGAGACCCAGGCGCTGGTCGACACCACCGCGACCTTCGTCGCGGCGATCGGCTCGGGTGACCTGGCCAAGGCGAAGGAGGCCTACCCGGCCGTACGCCTGCACTACGAGCGGATCGAGCCGATCGCGGAGTCCTTCGGTGACCTCGACCCGCTCATCGACATGCGGATCGACGACGCCACCGGAGAGACGCCGTTCGTCGGGTTCCACGCGATCGAGCAGAAGCTCTTCGAGCAGAAGACCCTGGACGGGACACAGCCGCTCGCGACCGCGCTGACCACGAACGTCGGCAAGCTCAACGAGCTGGTCAAGACGGTGGAGCTCACCCCCCTGGTGATGGCCAACGGGGCGAAGTCGCTGCTGGACGAGGTCGCCGCGTCCAAGGTCACCGGCGAGGAGGAGCGGTACTCCCGCATCGACCTCGTCGACTTCGCCGGCAACGTCGACGGCGCCAAGTACGTCTACAGCGCGCTGCGCCCGGCCCTGCAGGAGAAGGACCCCGAACTGGTGTCCACCCTCGACAAGCGCTTCCCGGCGCTGGTGAGCCTGCTCGACACCCACCTGGCCAAGCCGGGAGACAACGGCTACATCCCCGGCAGCCCTTACGTCTCCTACGACACCCTCACCCCGGAGCAGGTGAAGGCCCTCGCCGTCGAGGTCGACGCGATCTCCGAGCCGATCGGGCAGATCGCGGGAGTCGTGACCAGCAAGTGAGCACCGCACCCGACCCCGGCGGCCCGCACGGCCGCGAAAGTCAGCCAGCACCGGACTCGGCGCCGACTCCGGCGTCAGCGGCCCCGGCCCCAGCCCCAGTGCCGGCCCCGGCCCCAGCTCCGGCTCCGGCCCCAGCTCCGGCTCCGGACCCGGCTCCCGCGTCGCGCGGCTTCAGCCGTCGCCGCATCGTCGGGCTCCTCGGCGGCGCCGCGGTCGTCAGCGCGGGTGTCGGCGCAGGTGGCACCGCCGCCGCCTTCGCCGTCTCCACCGGGGACGACGGGTCACCGGAGTCGGGCCAGACGGTGCCGTTCTTCGGCCCGAACCAGGCCGGCATCGTCACCCCGGTTCAGGACCGGCTGCACTTCGCCGCCTTCGACCTCGGCGCGACCGCCACCCGCGAGGACCTGATCGCGCTGCTCACCGCCTGGACGAACGCGGCCACCCACCTGACCGTCGGGACGGATGTCGGCACCGGCGCGGTGACCGGCGAGCCAGGCGCACCGCCGGACGACACCGGTGAGGCACTGGGGCTGTCGCCCGCCCGGCTGACCCTCACGTTCGGCTTCGGCACCAGCCTGTTCACCGACGCCAAGGGCAAGGACCGCTTCGGGCTCGCCGCCTCACGCCCGCCGCAGCTCGCCGACCTGCCCGCCTTTCCGGGCGACGCGCTCGACCCGGCCCTCAGCGGTGGCGACCTGTGCGTGCAGGCCTGCGCCGACGACCCCCAGGTCGCCGTGCACGCCATCCGCAACCTGGCCCGGCTCGCCCGCGGCACCGCCTCGGTGCGCTACTCCCAGCTGGGGTTCGGCCGCACCAGCTCCACCTCGAACGCCCAGGTCACCCCGCGCAACATGATGGGTTTCAAGGACGGCACGGCCAACATCAGGGCCGAGGACACGGCCATCATGAACACCCAGGTCTGGGTTCAGCCCGGCGACGGGCCGGCCTGGATGACCGGCGGCAGCTATCTCGTCAGCCGCCGCATCCGCATGCTCATCGAGCCCTGGGACAGCACGCCGCTCACCGAACAGGAGCGGGTCATCGGCCGGGCCAAGGGAAGCGGCGCGCCGCCCGGAAAGAGCGACGAGTTCGACCCACTGGATTTCGGGGCCAAAGGTGCCGACGGTGAGCCGCTCGTCGATCCCAACGCCCACGTCCGACTCGCCCACTCCTCCCATAACGGCGGCGCCGTGATCCTGCGCCGCGGGTACTCGTTCACGAACGGCACCGACGACCTGGGCCGGCTCGATGCCGGGCTGTTCTTCATCGCCTACCAGCGCGACCCGCGCAAGCAGTTCGTGACCATCCAGAAATCGCTGGCCGGCAAGGCCAACGATGCCCTCAACGAATACATCCAGCATGTCGGCAGCGGACTGTTCGCCTGCCCGCCGGGCGTCCAGCCCGGAGAGTACCTGGGCCAGAAGCTTTTCGAACAGGCCCCCTGACGGCTTGTCCGGAAGCAGCTGCAACCGAGGCGGCGGGGGGAGGTGCGGGCGGGGCGCCTCGAAGCGTGAGGGATTTCGGTCGTTCTGGCGGCCAAAATCCTTTGTTCCTGCTTGGGGGCGGCCGCGTTCGCCCGGCTACCGATCCTGGTCGGCGCGATTCCGCGACAATGAGACGGGTCGGGTTGCCTCGGTCATGCGCGGTGGGGGAGAAATCGTGGTTGGCCGGTACGAGTGACGTCGTGGAGCTCCTGGTGGATTCCCTCCCGGCCTGCGCCCGGCAAAGTGACAGAGGTGTCTGAAACCCGAATCGTCCCGATCTGTTGAACGAATCGCGGGCGGCCCGCAGGCGGAAATCGCGGGCTCGCGGTGGCCGCGGACGGCCCCCGGCCGCGGCATAGCCGGCCCGGCACGACGTCCGGGTGTCTGCCGAGACCCCGACGAACCCCGTGACCAGCGGCTCGAGGGGCCGCTGGCGGTGCTCTCGGCGTGCTGGACGGGGGAATCCCCACCCCGCGGGGCCCGGCGAGGTGCGCGGAGACGACTCCTGAAGGGCTCTTCGTTTCTCTTCCGATCGCCGTCCCTCGGACGCTTGTGAAAATGGCGGAGAAGTGGATGTCAAGAGATGTGGAGAAAGGGAAACGCGGAGCCCTCTAGTCGCGGGGATGGAACAGGCCTGCCAGCGTCGAAAGCTGACCAGTGCTGTCAGAAACCAGAAGATCGGCCAGGTGAACAGGTCGCGGCCCGCGGCGCGGGAAAGCCAGCGACCCAGAGCAGCCCGGAGTCGCCTGGAACAGTCCGCAACCGATGTGTTGAGGATTGTGGTCGTTCCGACGACCACAATCCTCAGGTCCTGCTCGGCAGCAGTAGCAGTAGCAGTAGCAGCGGCGGCGGCAGCAGCGGCCAGCGACAGCGACAGCCGTGGGGGGAGTGGCAGCGGTGGGGGAGCGTCAGCCGGGGGTGATCGAGTAGCGCGGCATCGGGCCGGCGGGCTCGGTCAGCAGCCGGCCGATCTCATCGAGCGGCACGGGTGCGGCGACAAGGTCCGACCACGGAAGCTTCTCGTGGGTCTCGCCCAGGAAACGGAGCGCCGCCCCCAGGTGCCGGGGCTCGTAGTTGTGCACGCCGAGGATGGACAGCTGACGGCGTACCACCGCCTCCGGGTCCAGTGCGACGGCGGCGTCGGGCGCGACGGAACCGGCGAGGACGGCGGCCCCCTGGACGTCCAGGGCGGCCAGCCCGTCCTGCAGCGCCGCGGACGAGCCGGAGAACTCCAGCAGCATGTCGCAGGTCCCCGCCTCGAGCACGGTCGGCCGCGCATCGGTGGCGCCGAGCAGCCGCGCCAGCTCACGCCGCGCCGGGTGGTGGTCGATCGAGGTCACCGTGGACGCCCCGGCCCAGGCGGCCGCCGCGGCGGCGGCGAGCCCGAGCATGCCGGCACCCACGACGACGACCCGCCGGCCGGTCAGCGCGCCCGCGCGCTCGATGACGGCCATCACCGTCGCCGTCGCGCAGGCGGCGGGTGCCGCGACGGTGTCCGGCAGCTCGTCGTCGACGACGGCGATCGGCAGCCCGTGCGGGAGCAGCACATGTTCCGCGTATCCGCCGGACAGGCTCCAGCTGGAGCCCAACGCCTCGTGGCCGGCCTTGCGCACGGTGCGGCACTTCGCCGAGAATCCCGCGGCACAGCGGTCGCACGAGCCGCAGGGCAGCGTCACCGACCAGATGACCCGCTGGCCGAGCCGCAGGGGCTGCCCGTCCACCGCCGAGGCTTCGCCCGGGCCGAGCGCGACGATCTCGCCGACGGTCTCGTGGCCGAGAATCGAGGGGCAGGGCTGGCGGCGCCGGCCGCTGACGGTGTGCCGGTCGCTGCCGCACACGGTGGCCAGCCGAACCCGCACGAGCGCGTCTCCCGGCCCGAGCACGGGAACCGCGACGGGCTCGACGGCGACCGCGTCGCCCCCACGCCAGACAGCGGCACGCGTGTCGGACGGCTGGGCGGTCGCGGTGTGTCGGTCGATCGCGGCGCGTTCGTCCGCGGTGCGTTCGTCCGCGGCGCGTTTGAGGGTCACGGCGCGCCGACCAGCCGGCCGCGCACGCCGAGCAGCGCCGGCAGGTCGGCGACCGACGCCAGCAGGTGGGTGTGCCGGTAGGCGCCGAGCTCGTCGACGCCGCAGGCGCCGGTCAGCACGCCCACGACGAAGCCGGCACCGGAGTTGACGCCGGCTTCGAGGTCGCGCGGGGTGTCGCCGGCGACGAGCACGCGGGCGATGTCGGTGACACCCGCCCGCTCCATCGCCCGGAAGATCATGTATGGCGCCGGGCGGCCCGCCGCCACCTCGCTGCCGCACACGACGGCGTCGGCGATGGCGTCGCCGTCCCAGCCGAGGGCGGGCAGCAGCGCGTCCACGATGTCGCGGTCGAAGCCGGTGGTGAGCGCGACCCGGATGCCGGCGGCGCGTAGCTCGGCGAGCGCCTCGGGCACGCCGGGCAGCGGCCGCGGCGGGCGCTGGGCGTACGCGGCGGTGAGCCGGGCCCGGAAGTCGGCGACGACCGCGGCCAGCACCTCGTCGCTGGGGGGCGTGCCGCCGCTCGCGGTGAGCATGGTGCGCAGGGCCTCGCTCTTGGTGGAGCCGTGCCACCGGTCGATGTCGACCGCGCTCGGCGCGACCCCGTTCGCGAGCGCTGTCTCCCCGAGGACGCGGTAGACCTCCTGCCCGTCGTCGATCGTGGTACCGGCCATGTCGAGGACGACCAGGTCGATCGACGGAGCGATCGACGGAGCGATCGAGGGGGCGGTCGAGGGTGCTGTCATGTGAGGGTGCCCTCCAGGCTCAGCGGGTCGGAGTCGCGGCCGCGTTGCGGACGAGCGCGCAGCGCGCGTCGAAGGTGTTCTCGAGGGTGAAGCTGACCACCGCTGGCAGGTACCGGTCGTCGTGGTATTCGAGGACCTCGCCGTCGGGGTCGCGGGCGGTGCGCTGCTGGCGGAGCAGCGGGGCCCCTGCGACCACGCCCAGGTGCAGCGCGTCGACGGGGTCGGCGGCGACCGCGTCGATGACGTGTGAGGCGGTGGCGAACCGGACCCCGCGCGAGATCAGGTGCGCCCACATCGACCCCGAGCTGGTGTCGAAGTCGAACAGGTGCCGGCCGACGTGCTCGACGAACGTGCCGCGTTCGAGCATCGCGCGCTCACCGTCCAGGTAGCGCAGCCGCAGCACCTGCACGACCGGTACTCCCGGCGGGACGTTCAGCACCGTGCAGGCGTGTTCGTCGGCCGGGCGCAGTGCCAGTTCGAGTGTGTGCTGTCCGGGCTGGCGCCCGATCGAGTGCGCCCAGGCCGAGTACGACAGCAGCGTGTTGAACGACTGCCCCAGCGACGAGCTGCACACCACCGGCGGCTTGCCGGGCCCGCCGGTGATGACCCCTTCGGCACGCAGAGCGGCGAGCGCCTGGCGTACCGGCCCGAGCGAGGTCTTCCACTGGGCGCGCAGCTGGGACGCCGATGGCAGCGCGGTGCCGACCGGCAGCGCACCCGAGCGGATCTTCTCTCGGATGTCCTCGGCGATCATGGTGTGCAAGGCGGCGGCCACGAACCTGACTATATAGGTTGGCGAGCCGCTTGCCGCCGGTGTTGGAAGGCAAAAAGCTGTGCAAATGAACGAGAGGCGAACTCTCGACGACGTCACTTCCGGCCTGTTGACCAGGCTGTGGAGCGTGGCCGACCCTGCCTCTCATGACAGGTTTGGACGGCGTTCGAGCGGACGTCGTGGTGGTCGGCGCCGGCATCGTCGGGCTGGCTCACGCCTTCGACGCCCACACCCGTGGGCAGTCGGTCGTCGTCGTCGAGCGTGACGACCGGGCCGTCGGAGCCTCCGTGCGCAACTTCGGGCACGGCTGCGTCACCGCACAGTCCGGTCCGGCGCTCGACTACGCGCTGCGGGCCCGGGCCCGCTGGACCCAGCTGGGCAAGGACGCCGGGTTCACGGTGCGCGAGGCGGGCACGCTCGTCCTCGCGCGCCATGCCGACGAGCTGGCCGTGCTCGACGAGTTCGCCCAGATCCGCGGTGACGACGTGGTGCTGCTCGACGCCGCCGAGACCAGCCGGCGGGCCCCGTTCGCCGGGCCGGCGCTCGGCGGCGCCTGGTTCCCGCTCGACCTGTGCATCGACGCGCGCGCGGCGGCCGGCGCGATCGCGGCCTGGCTGGCCGCCCACGGCGTCCGCTTCCACTGGAACACGGCGGTCGGCGGCATCGAGACCGGCGCCGTGCACACCTCCCGGGGGACGATCGGCGCTGGCCGGACGGTGGTCTGCGTCGGTCACAACGTCGACCGCCTGTTCCCCGACCTGGCGGCCGACCACGGTGTCCGCCGCTGCGCCCTGCGCATGCTGCGGGTGCGTGACCCGCACGAGCTGCCCATCGACCCGGCCATCCTCACCGGGCATTCACTGCTGCGCTACAGCGGTTTCGACGAGTGCCCGAGCCTGCCGGCGCTGCGCGACCGGATCGCCCGGGAGGCGCCGCGCGCGGTGGAGGCCGGCCTGAACCTGATGTTCACGCAGCGCCCCGACGGCAGCCTCACCATCGGCGACACCCACGACTACGCCCTGACCCCAGCGCCCTTCACCGACGAGCGACGCGACGAGCTGGTGCTCGCCGAGACGGCCAGGCTGCTCGGGGTCGCGCGGCTGGACGTCCTCGAACGCTGGCGTGGCGTCTACGCCTCGGCGCCGCAGCCATTCCTCATCGCCGCCCCGACGGCCGGCGTGCGCGTCGTCTCCGTCACGTCGGGGATCGGGATGACCACCGCGCTCGGCCTGGCCCCGACGGTCCTCGACGACCTGCTCTGACTCACGGCCTGCTCTGACTCACGACCTGCTCTGACCCACGGCCTGGTCAGTGGCCTGCCCTGTTTCCGGCCTGTTCTGGTGCACGGCGGTCCCGACTCACGGCTCGGCCTGATCCGCCGTCGTTTCCGCTCCGCTCTTCTCCGCGCCCTTCCGCTTCTTTCCGCTCTGCTCCGCGTATCTTCCCCACTCACAGGAAGTCATCGTCATGATTGTTCGTCGTGGTGCCGCACTCGTGGCAAGCGCCATGGTTCTCGTACTCGCCGCCGCCTGCGGCTCCGACGACTCCGGCTCGAAGACGGACACCGCCGCCGGGAAGGTCGAGTGCCCGAACGGCGGCACGGTCCAGATGGCCGTCGAGCCGTTCGAGGACCCGGCCAAGCTCACGCCCGCGTTCAAGCTCGTGGGCGAGGCCCTGAGCCGGGAGCTCGGCTGCAAGGTCGAGACCACCGTCGTCACGGAGTACTCGGCCGAGGTCGTGGCGATGCGCAACAAGAAGATCGACGTCGCGGTGTTCGGCCCGCTCGGTTTCGTCTTCGCGAGCAAGAACGCGAACGCCGAGGCCGTCGCGTCGTTCGGTGACTCCACCGGGAAGCTCAGCTCCTACAAGGCCGGCATCTGGGTGCCGAAGGACTCCCCGATCACGAAGGTCGAGGAGCTGAAGGGCAGGAACCTGGCGCTGTCCAGCGCCGGCTCCACCTCCGGCGACGCGTTCCCGCGCTACGCCATCCGCACCGCCGGTCTGCAGGAGTCCGACGTCAACCTGACCTACGCGGGCGGGCACCCGCAGGCGCTGCTCGCGCTGAAGAACGGCAAGGTGGACGCCGCCGAGATCAACACGCAGCAGCTGGCCACCGCCACCGAGGCGAAGGAGTTCGACCCGAGCGGCTTCCGGCAGATCTGGGCCTCCGACCCCATCCCGAACGACCCGATCACCGTTCGCGGCGACCTGAGCCCGGAGTTCAAGAAGGCCGTCGCCGACGCGCTGCTGCACCTGTCCCCGAAGGACGTCGGCAAGCTGGGCGCGCTGCTGGACGTCTCGCCGCCCGGGCCGCTCGTCGCCGTCACCAGGGACACCTACCAGCCCATCTTCTCGCTGGCGCAGACCCTCGGCCTGACCGAGAAGGACGCCTGACCGTGTCACAGCCGTCCGGGCGGCCCGCGCCGCCCGGACCCGGCGCCGGCACCCTCGTCGCCGCCGGTGATCCGGGTGAGCTCGGGGATTCCCGTGAGCTCGGTGAATCCGGCGCGATCGGGGAAGCCGAGGCGCCGGTGCTGCTCGAACTCGTCGACGTACGCAAGTCGTTCGGGGCGCAGGAGGTTCTCGCCGGCCTCGACCTGTGCGTGCGGGCCGGGGAGTTCGTCGCCGTCCTCGGCGCGAACGGCTCCGGGAAGTCGACCGCCCTGCGCTGCGTGGTGGGCCTGCTCGAAGCCGACGGCGGGACCATCCGACTCGCCGGTGTCCCGCTGGACGCGGCGGACCTGCGGCGGACCGCCCAGGCGCGCCGCCAGGCCGCCATGGTCTTCCAGCAGATCCACCTGGTGCGGCGCCTCAGCGTGATCGACAACGTCTGCTGCGGGGCACTGGGACGGCTGCCGCTGTGGCGTTCCCTGCTGCCGATCACCTTCCCGAGGTCGGTGCGGGTCGAGGCGATGCGGTGCCTGGATCGGGTCGGGCTCGCGGCGCGGGCGGGGGAGCCGGCCGGTCGGCTCTCCGGCGGCCAGCAGCAGCGGGTCGCGATCGCGCGGGCGCTGWGCCAGCGCGCGTCGGTCCTGCTCGCGGACGAGCCCGTGTCGGCCCTCGACCCGGCGGCCGCCGAGAACGTCATCGGGCTGCTGCGTGACCTCGCCGCCGAGGGCTACGCGGTCGTCGCCGTCCTGCACCAGCCCGATCTGGCCCTGCGGTACGCGCACCGGGTCGTCGGCCTGGCCGCGGGCCGGGTCGCGTTCGACGGCGCCCCGAACGACATCCACGCTGACGAGATCGAGCGGCTGTACGCCGCCGACCGCGCCCGGGCCGGGGAGGCTCCTTGACCGCGACCGTGGACGAGACCGCCCTCGACGGGCCGGCGCCGGAACCGCCGCGGCGCCGCCTGATCGGTGCCGGTGGGCTGGTGCTGCTCGGGCTGGTCGTGGCGGTGCACGCGCTGGCGTGGCGCGAGACCGACATCTCGCCCGGCGAGCTGATGGCGGGCTGGCGGGGGATGGGGGACTTCCTGTCCGGCGCGTTCCCGCCCGACTTCTCGTGGTCCGAGGTGGTGCGCCCCGGCCTCACCGCCGCGCTCGTGACCTTCTACATGGGGCTGCTGGGGACGACCTTGTCGGTCCCGCCCGCGTTCGTGCTCTCCCTGCTCGCGTCGCGGGCGACCACCCGCAACGTGTGGGTCTACCAGGTGTCCCGCACCCTGCTGTCGACGTTGCGGGCGATCCCGGACGTCGTGTTCGCGCTGATCTTCGTCGCGGCGGTCGGGCTCGGGCCGTTCCCCGGCGTGCTGGCCCTGGTCGTGCACAACACCGGGGTCATGGGCAAGCTCTGGGCCGAGGCGATGGAGGAGAGCGACCCGGGGCCGCGCGACGCGCTGCGGGTCGGTGGGGCGTCCAGCCTGCAGATCGCCACCAACGCGGTGCTGCCGACGGTGCTGCCGCAGATCGTCGGGCTGCTGTTCTACCGGCTGGACGTCAACGTCCGTTCCTCGCTGGTGCTGGGCCTGGTCGGCGCCGGCGGCATCGGCTTCCTGATCAACCAGTCCATCCAGTTGTTCCAGTTCGACGAGATGCTCACCCATATTCTGATCGTCCTGGTTCTCATCATCGTGGTCGACCAGGTGTCGGCGCAGGTCCGGAAGCGTTTCGCGGAGTGACCGGCGCGGTGACCCGGGTCGAGGTCAACGGCCGTGAATACCTCTTCGGCGCCGATCCGGTCGTGGTGATCTGCGTCGACGGCAGCGCCCCCGCCTACCACGAGCGAGCCGTCGAGGCCGGTCGGATGCCCTGGCTCGCGGGCCTGCTGGCCAGCACCGGGGCCGGGGCCGGGGCAGGCACCGGCACCTCGTGGCCGGCGCACGGCGCGATGCCGGCGCTGACCAACCCGAACAACCTCTCCATCGCCACCGGGCGCCCGCCCGCGGTGCACGGCATCAGCGGCAACACCTACTGGGACGACGCGAGCGGCACCGAGCTGCCGATGACGTCCCCGGACCTGCTGCGCGCCCCGACGCTGTTCGCCGCCGCCCACGCGGGCGGGCTCGGCGTCGCCGTCGTCACCGCGAAGGACAAGCTTCGCCGGCTGCTGGGAACCGGCCTGGACGCACCCGGACCGGCCAGGACCGGTGCGCCGCGGCCGGGCGCGGTCTGTTTCTCCGCCGAACAGGCCGGCGCGGCGCGGATCGAGACCAACGGCATCGCGGACGTGCCGGGGCTGATCGGCCGGGCGGTGCCCGAGGTGTACTCCGCCGAGCTGTCCGAGTTCGTCCTCGCGGCCGGCGTCGCGCTGCTGCGGGACCGCCGGCCGGACCTGACGTACCTGTCGCTCTCCGACTACGTCCAGCACAAGCATGCTCCCGGCACCGCCGCGGCGAACGACTTCTACGCGATGATCGACCGGTACGCGCGGGCGCTGGACGAGCTCGGCGCGACCATCGTCCTCACCGCCGACCACGGGATGAGCGCCAAGTCCGACGCGCACGGCCGGCCGCGGGTCGTCCACCTCTGCGACGAGATCGCGCGGCTGCTGGACGGGCGGGCCGATCTACGTGTCGTCCTGCCCATCACCGACCCGTATGTGGCCCACCATGGCGCCCTCGGCTCACTGGCGAACGTCCACGTGGTGGGCGGCGTCGAGTCCGCGGCGTCAGCCGGGACGGCCGCGGCGGTGGCCGAGGCGCTCGCGACCCTCGACGGCGTGCAGGCGACCTACCTGCGCGCCGACGCCGCCCGGGAGTTCGCGATGCCCGCGGACCGGCTCGGTGACGTGGTCGTGCTCGCCGACGCCGCGACCGTGCTGGGGAAACGGGCCGCCGCCCACGACCTGAGCGGTCTGGACGTCCCGCTGCGGTCGCATGGCGGGCTCGGCGAGCTCGCGGTGCCGTTCATCGTCAACCGGAAGCTGATCCGCCCGCCGGCGGCGCTGGGGCTGGGTGCCCCCGCCCGGCACGGGAACCCGGCCGCRGTCGTCCACAACTACGACGCCTTCTACGCCGCCACCACCCTGGCGTGGCTGTCCCGGACCGCCGCCGAGGCGGCGCCCCGACCCCGCCCGGCGCCCTGACCCCGCCCGGCGCGCAGCCCTCAGCCGGTGCCGCCCGGGTCGGGATGATCGCCGACGGCTCGGGACTGCTCAGGACGGCTCGGGCCGCCAGTGCGGGTCGCGGCCGATGAACCCGAGCAGGCGGGTCTGGGCGTCGGCGCCCGCGGGCACGGCGACCGCCGGCCCGTACTGCCCGGATGACCGCAGGACGTCCTCCATCTGCGCCATTCCGTCGACGAGCTGGGCGCAGAAGGCGAGGTCGAGCCGGTCGTCCTGCCCGGTGGCCCGGGCGAGATCCCAGGTGTGCATGAAGACGTCGGCGGTGTAGATCATGTCGGTCGCGGCGGTGACCGACAGTTCGCCCACGTGCGGATTGCGCAGGATGTGGGCAGCGGTGGCCGGATCGTCGAGGAGCCTCTGCACGCCGGCGGTATGCACCTGCCAGGCGCCTGCCGGGTCGTCGTCGACGGACGGGCCGTGGGGCAGCGCCGGTCCGCCGCTGGCTTCGAGGAAGCCGGCGAACCACTCGCACAGGTGCCGGACCACGTCGCGTGCGGCCCACCCGGCGACGGGTGTGGGGGCGTCCCAGTCTCGGGTGCCGAGCACCCGGTCGGTGAACGCGCCCGCGATCAGCCGATGGCGCTCGGCGGGTGAGAGCCCGGCGGGTGAAACGGAGAGCGTGGAGTTCTCGGTCATGGATGTCGTCCCTTCGCCCGGCTGGTTCCCGGTTCAGACGGTGCCCGAGGAGACCAGGGCGGCCAGCTTGGCGTAGCCCTCGTTGATGCCGGTCTCCATTCCGCTGCGCAGCCAGGCGTCGCGGCCGTCGAAACTGTCGACCAGCGACTGGGCGTGCAGCCGGGCCCGGCCGGCACCGAGATCCTCGAACCAGATCGTCTCCAGCGCCACGTGGTCCGGCTCGCCCTCGAAGCTGAAGGTCTGGACGATCCGGTTGGGGCGGACGTCGTGGAAACAGCCGCGGAAACGGAAGTCCAGGCCGTCGCGGCGTGCGACGTAGCGCCAGCTTCCGCCGTTGCTTGCCTCCCAGTGCTCGATGGTGGTGACCATCCCGTCCGGCCCGACCCAGCGGGCGAACAGGTCGGGGTCGGTGTGCGCGCGGAACAGCTGTTCCKGCGTGGCGACGAAATCCCGGGTGAGCCGGATCAGCGGCACGTTCGGGTCGGCCTCGATCCGGGTCGTCTCGATGGCGGCCGTGGCACTGCTGCTGCTGGTACTCATCAGTCTTTTACCTTTCTCAGGCCGACTTCTCGCCGGCGATGTGGGACGGGTCGGCCGCCGCGGGGTCGTTCAGGGCGGCGAGCACCGCGTCGAGGCGGCGGTAGCGCTGCTCGGCCTGGCGGCGGTAGCGCTCGATCCACCCCGTCATCAGGTCGAGCACCTGTGCCTCCAGGTGGACGGGGCTGCGGTGGCCGGGGCCGGTGCGGCTGACCAGGCCCGCCTGTTCAAGGACTTTCAGGTGTTTCGAGACCGCCTGGATGCTCATGTCGTAGGGCGCGGCGAGCTCGCCGACGGTGGCGTCGCCCGCCGTGAGCCGGGCGACGAGATCCCGCCGCGTCGGGTCGGTGAGGGCTGAGAAGAGCCGTGACAGCTGATCCACCATCACCCCATCTAAACTCAACCGGTTGGTTGAGGATGAAGGTAGAGCGGGTGGGCGGCTACGTCAACCATCTGGTTGACGGGAGTGTCCCGGCGAAGGTGCGAAGGGGGCCTCAGCCCCGCTGCGGCGGGGCCGTCGTGGTGAACCTCGTCCACAGGCGTACCGTGCCGTCCTCGCCGGCGCTGGCGAGGATGTCGCCCTGCGGGCCGAAGGCCACCGAGCGCACCCGGTCGGTGTGGCCGCGCAGTGGCTCGCCGAGGGGCTGGGGCGCGGCCGGATTGGTCGTGTGCCACAGGCGCACGACATTGTCGAAGGCCGCGGCGGCGAGAATCTCCGCGACGGGTGAGAAGGCCATCGCGTTCACCCCGGCGCGCCCGCGGCCCCGCATCGGCTGGCTGAGCGGCCGCGGATCGGCCGGATCGGCCACATCCCACAACGTCACCGTCGCCCTGCCGACCCTCGTGGCGCCGGCGCTCGCGCCGGCGAGGGTGTCGCGACGCCGGGAGAACGCCACCGCGTCCACCTGACCGAACTGGTTGCCGAGCCGGTCGTGGATGAGCTGGGGGTTGGTCGGCTCGGTGAGATCCCACAGCCGAATCCTCTGGTCGGCCCCGCCGCTGGCGAGGATGCGCCCGCTCCGGGAGAACGCCAACGAGCACACCGAGCCCTGGTGGCCCAGCAGTGGCTCGCCGACCGGTCGCGGGGCAGTGGGATCGGTGACGTCCCACAGCCGGATCGCGGTGTCCCTGCTGCCGCTGGCGAGGATGCGGCCGTTGGGCGAGAACGCCACCGAGCTGACCTGGCCGGCGTGTTCGAGCGGTCGCCGGCCGGAAAGGCGCAGTGCTGTCGGGCCGGTCGGTCTCCACAGCTGGACCGTCCGGTCCGCGCCGGCGCTGGCCAGGATGCTGCCGCTCGGGGAGAAGGCCAGCGACAGGACGGTGCCGTCGTGGCCCTGCAGCGGCCCGCCGAGGGGCCGGGGGCTGACGGGGGCGGTGAGATCCCACAGCTGGATGCGCTGATCGGCGCCCGCGCTGGCGAGGATCTTCCCGCGCGGGGAGAACGCCACCGCGTGCACCGGCTTCTCGTGGCCGCGCAGCGGGGCCCCCAGGGCTCGCGGGTCAGAGCCGCGAGATGTGTCCGAACGGTTCAGGCGTGGAGTCCTGATGACGTTGGGCCCGGTGGGGCGAAGGATCTCGATCAGTTCAGGCAGGTCCGTCAGATGCAGCGGGAGGCCCGTGCGCGCCTTGTCGGCCCAGCCGGGGCCGTAGGCGTCGGTGGCGGCGTGGGCCAGGGCCAGGGCAAGCTCGGCGGCGCTGGAGTAGCGGTCGCCGGGCCTTCTCGCCAGGGTGCGCAGGACGACCCGGGCGATCCGGTCGTCCACGGCGCCCATCGCCGGCGGCTGGTCCCCGGCCCCGGTTTCCGGTCGCGCGATGTTCCCTTTGGGGCCGAACGGGAGCTGGCCGGTCAGGAGCTGGTAGAGCACGACACCGAGGGCGTAGATGTCGGTCGCCGGGGTGAGCTTCCCCGCGGTGATCTGCTCGGGCGCCATGTAGGCCTGGGTGCCGACCACGTTGTCGGTGTGGACGGCCTGGCCCACATATGACTTCGCGAGCCCGAAGTCGCCGACCTTCAGCGTGTTGTCCTCGGCGAACATGATGTTCGCGGGCTTGATGTCGCGGTGCAGCAGTCTCTGGTGGGCGTGGTTCAGCCCGGCGGCGACCGCGAGCCCCACTGCGCACGACTGCTCGGGTGAGAGCCGCTCGCGCCGCCCGTTCAGGGTGGCACCCGGAAGATATTCCATCACGACCACCTGCAGGTGGTGCTGCCCGAAGATCTGGCTGAACGAGTCGTATACCTGCACCACATGTGGATGATTCAGCTCGGCCAGTCGCTGCGCCTCGTCGGTCGCGCCGAGAATTCCCTTGACGGCAACCCGGCGATTCAATTGTTTCTGGGTTGCCTCCAGCACCAGCCCGTACCCACCCGAGCCCAGTTCGGGGCCCAGGACGATCTCCGGTCGCCGCGCTTTTACCGCAGCTGGTATCGCCGACCTGAGCCACCCGCGGCGCTGCTCTAAATTGGCGAGCAGGTAGTGGTTAGACCAGTTCGCCTCGTGGTCGTTCGCCCCCGTCATAGTGCCGCCATCATAGTGGCTGGCCGGGGCCCTGCCCGGGGCTTGCTCCGAGGATGGCCAGAGCCTGTCCGAGGTGGCTCGCGGGCCCGCCGGCCGGTTGATGCCGTGGTCTTCCGGTCCGTGGCCCGGTGGATTTCTCAAAGCGAGGGCAACCGTGGGCGGAGGTGTAGCGGGTGCGTGGTTGTCGGCCTGGCGGCCAACCTTGGTTGCTATGAGGCAAAGGCTCTGCCTGCTGGTTCGGTTATAGGCCGGGCTCGCGCCCCGGCCTCGGCTGTGATTTGCCCGCGGTGTGCGGTACGTTCATTCCGAGAGTCGGTATGCGGGTGTCGGGTGCATCGGCCTGAGCTGCGTACACCTGAGCTGCATTGGTCTGAGCCGCCTGCACGGGAGCGATGGTTGGTCGCCCCGCGGCGGGCCCGCGGGGGAGGGGAGTGGTCGGGTGGCGCGGCAGGGCCGCCGGCCGGCGGGTGCCGGCACGCCTCCCGTCGGCCCCCGCGGCCGCGGGGAAATGCGGGCGGGGCTCTGAGGGGCACCTCAACATCGGGCTGGGCGAAACATCGGGCTGGGCGGGCCACCGGCCACCCACACCGACAGATGGCGTAAACGGGGAGCGTCATGTCGAACGACAGTTTTTCGCAGGACCGGGGGTCGGGGCTTTCCGGGGGTTCCTGGCCGGGCGGTCTGCCTGACGAGGACCCGTGGGCGGAGGGTGGCAAGCGCCGGTCGCGTCCGACCCGGGTGCTGCTGTGGCTCTCCGGCGCCAACACCGATATTCTGGATCGTTTTCCCTCCGACGTCCCGAAGTACGTGGGCATCGGCGCCGCCGTGCTCACCACGTCGACCATGGCCGGTATCTCCTGCGCCTTCGCGCTACGGATGGCGCTGGGCCTGAGCCCGTTCTTCTATCTGCTGCTCGGGGTGGCCTGGGGTTTCGCCATCATGAGCCTCGACCGGTGGCTGGTCGTCTCGATGCAGCGCCGGGACCACTGGTATCAGATTCTGCCGATCGCGATTCCCCGGCTCGCCCTCGCGATACTGATCGGCGTCGTGATCTCGACACCGCTCGTGCTGCGAATCTTCGAGGCGGAGATCACGACCGAGCTCTCGCTCATGCGCAGCGAGCGCGACAGCGAATTCCTGGCCACCACGCAGACCGACGAGCGCGGCACGCGGATCAAGGCGCTGGAAGCGGAACAGAAAACGCTGCAGGCCACGATCGACACCAGCACCGACACCGTGGACGTCAGCACGGACCCCGACGTCGCGCGCATACAGAAGCTGGTCGATGCCAAGCAGGAGCAGTACGACGCCGCCGAGCAGGCTGTCATCTGCGAGAACGAGGGGACCTGCGGTAGCGGCAAGGTCGGCCGTGGCCCGGCCTACGCGGAGAAGGTGGCGCTCCGGGATCGGTACCGGGATGAGCTCAGTGTGCTGAACGGCCAGCTCACCACCGCCCAGGCGACCGCGCGGTCGAAGGCCACCGACACCAGGGGCGCGGCGCAGAACACCGCGAAGGGCCGGCTGAAGACGGTCGAGACGGAGCTCACGGACCTCAGGACGGCGCGCACGGCGGCCATCGAGAACTTCCGCAAGGAGAACGGCAAGGAGAACGGCCTGCTGATCCGCATCGAGGCGCTGGACAACCTGACCGCGCACCGGCCGGCCCTGGGCCTCGCGCACCGGTTCCTGCTGGTGTTCATCACGGCGATCGAGTGCCTGCCGATCATCGTCAAGTTCATCATCTCCGTCGGCCCGGCGAACGACTACGAGCAGGCGGTCGCCCTCGACGGGAAGAGCCGGCTGCGGGCCGAGGAGGAGCGCATCCGGCACCGGCGGGCGGCGGCGATCATGGCGAACGCCGGGCTGCACCGACGGCGGGCCATCGGCGTGGAGATACAGACCGAGGCGGCTGAGCACGCCAGCGAGGCCGCCCTCAACCAGCTCAAACGCCGGATGACCCGGGATGCGAGGCGCAACCCGCAGGCCTACATGGATCCGACGGCGTTCTCGACCCGGCGCCCCGCTCCGGTGCGGCCGGTCCCGGCACCCCGGCGGTCGCGGCTCGACAACCTGCTGGCGCGGATCGGGCTGCAGCAGGTCTCCGGCGGGCAGCACCCCAGCGCGGACCAGTACCAGCCCTACCCGAGCAACGAGCCGATCCCGCCCTCAGGCCCGTTCTTCGACGGCGATTCCGGCAACGGCTACGGCCAGTGGCGGAACTGACCAGCCAGGCGTGACCGGGCCCCGGGCCGCAGGGCCCGGGCCCTGCGGCCCGCGGGCGAGACCGGCGGGTGTGTACCGCACGGCTTGTGACGGGGATCCGGCCGGACGGCTGACTTCGACGACTCATGAGGGACGACGACGCGGTGAGCTGGAGCGCGGCCGAGGCCGCGGTGGGCTGCCCGGTGTGCCGGCGGCGGGTGGCGGAGCGGGACACCGCCTGCCCGCGGTGCGGCTGGCAGCTGCGGAGCCCCCAGGTGCTCGGCGAGATCACGGCACAGCTGCGACAGGCGTTCGACACCCGGCTGGCGCAGGCCAGGTGCAGCCACGACCTCCGGTCCGCCGCCCGGGTGCTGGCCGCGGCGGAGCAGGCCGACCCCGATCTGCCGGTCCGTCTCGCCGCGTTCATCCGCGGCGGGGACAGAACCGCCACAGAACTCGCCGCCGAGCTGGTTGAGCTGGCCGAGCGGGCCGCCACCCCGGCGGCCGCGGCGGCCGACCGGCCGGGTCTGCGCGGGCCCGAGATCGTGCTCGGCCCGCTTTTGCGGCGGATGGCCTCGGGTGGCCCCGCGCGGATCGCGGTCATCGAGCTGCGGCCCGACGCCGTCGTCGTCAGCACCCTGACGACCGGCTTCGACGGGCAGCCCGGCCGGCTGGCGGCCGCCCGGGAGTGGGCCTGGCCGGACCTGCTGCCAGCCCTGCCCACGGACCCCGACGCCCGCCGCCTGCGCCTCGCGGCGGGTCTGGAGGAGGACATCGCGCTCGGTCCGCTGGTGCCGGTGCTCGCCGCGGTGGCCGAGACGCTGGCCACCGAGATCCTGCTGATCCGGCCGGCGGTCGACTGGCCGGTGACCAGCCAGGTCGCGGACGTCCTGGCCGGCGAGCTGGGTCGGGCTGCCGGGCCGCGCCGGGCCGACGGCGTGCCGGCGGTCCAGCAGGCCCGGGCCCGGCCCCGGGAGCCCTTCGCCACCGCACTCGAGGCCGCGCGCCGGCAGCTGCCGCTCGCCGTCGGCTACGGGCTGGTCGTGGCGGACGTCGACCGGGTCACCCGTGGGGTGCGCCTCACCACCCGGATGCTCTTCCCGCCCGGCACCGTCATCGCCGACGGGCAGCCTCCCACCGCCGAGATCACCGTCTCGGTGCCGGCCGCCACCCCGCCCGAGCTGGCGTTGGTGATCGTCGCGGGCGGGGTGGCCGGCGCGGGCGGGGTGGCCGGCGCCGAACCGCATCCGGACGGCTGGGCACCGATCACGGTCGGCTGGGTCGCGGCGACCCCACGGGCCGACCTGCGACTGCGGTTCGCCCTGGACGGGCCGGGCCGGATCCGCTTCCTCGAACCAGCCGGAATCCGGGTGCACAATCCGGGCTGGCCGGAGCTGCTGGCCCGCGTCCCGCGGCGTTACGGCGCGGACCCGGTGGACGTGGTCTGCCTGGTGGAGATGGCGGGAACGGCGCAGGACGTGCTGCGCCGACTGGGGCTGGTCGACGATCTGATCGCCCTGGTCGTGGCCGAGCATCCCGACGCCGACGCGGTCCGCTTCGTGGTGCTCGGCTACGACGACCACGACTACCTGGGCCAGGGGTGGCCTGACCAGGGGCAGGTGGTGCGGACCGTCGGGCCGGCAGCGGGCCTGCAGGTCCGGGTGGCGCTGCGGGAGTGGGGCCCGAGCGTTCCCCAGCATGACCTCGCCGCCCCGTTGGAGGACGCGCTGGCCGTGGCGGCCCGGCTGCCGTGGCGGCCGGGGGCTGCCCGCGCGCTGGTGACCGTCGCCGCCAGGCCTCCGCATCCACCGAGGCAGCGACCCGATGATCTCACGCTTCCCTGCCTGGACCGGCACGACTGGAGAACACTCATGGACAGCCTGGCCACTGTGCAGCGCCCGCGTCGGGTGGCCGTTTGCGGGCAGGAAGCGTTCCTGGCCGGCTCCGGCTCCGGCGTCGGCTTCGGCGCTGGTTTCGGTTTCGGCGTGGGTGGCGGTGGGCGTGCCGGTGGTCCGTCCGGGGCCGGTGCGGTCTGGCGGGTGCTGGGTGCGGACGCGCTGCTCCTGCTCGAGACGGCTTCCGCGCAGGAGGTGGCCGACGCGCTGGGGCTGTTCGCCGGGTCCGCCGGGCAGCCGCTGCCGCTGCCGCTGGCACCGGCGTCGGCGTCGGCGTCGGGCGTCGCGGCGCCGGGTGGCCCGCGTTGACGCGTCCGCCGGCGGGCCCGCGCCCGTCGCCCCGGGGCCGGGTGCGCCTCGGGCTCTGGGGAGCGACGAGCAGCGGGAAGACGACCCTGATGGCCGCCATGCAGCTCGCCGCCATCCAGCACAAGCCCCGCGAGCCGGGGGGCAGGCACGTCCGGTGGACCATCACCAGCGCGGACCGGGCGACCGGAAGCGCGTTGGAAAGGCTGCGGAGCACCCTGGTCCAGGACCACCGTTTCCCGCCGGCGACGCTGGCCAACACACCGTTGCGGCTCATCTTCGAGGGCCGCGTGCTGCGGCCGGGCTCGAGTCCCGCGCGGCCGAGGCCTGAGCGCACGCCGCCGATCGATTTCACCCTCGACTTCCTGGACGTCTCCGGTGCGCTGTACTACCGGGGCGGGGGAAGCGAGATCAGCACCCTGGACGGCGGCAGCGGCAGCGGTGGTGGCGGTGGCGGTGGCTTCGAGGACGACGGGCTGAGGTTCGACGACGACGAGACCAGCGCGCCGACCCCGGCTCGCCGCCCTCCGGACCGGGGCGCGGCGCAGCACGAGGAGCTGGTCGACCATCTGGTCCGCTGCGACGGGATCGTCCTTCTCTTCGACCCGATCCGGGAGCGGGACCGCGCGGACGGCGACAACTACGCCTATTTCGATGCCATGATCAACCGTGTGCTCGAGAAGGTCCGCACCGCGGGGCGAAGCCGGGGCGGGCTGCTGCCGCACCACCTCGCCGTCTGCGTCACGAAGTTCGACGACCCCCGGGTGCTCGGGGTCGCCCTGGACGGCAGGCTCAACACGCTGGCCAACGGATCGGGGCCGCCCAGGATCGAAAACGATGTCGCCCATCGCTACTTCGATCAGCTCTGCAACAGATCGACCGGCGCCTCCCATCTACGAGACGCGATCGGCGGATTCTTCGACCCGTCGCGGGTTCGTTTCTACGCGACTTCCTCCATCGGCTTGTTCGTCGGCCCGGACGGCCGGTTCAACCCCGTCGACTACTCGAACATCGTGATGACCGGTGGGGTGCCCCGCATCCGCGGCCGGGTGGCGCCGATGAACGTCCTGGAGCCGGTCGTGGGCCTGGTGACCCGGATCAACGGGGAGCGCCGGTGACCGGCACCGTCGGCTTCGAATGGGCGCTGCTGGGCAAGGAGCCCGGGCAGCGCGAGGATTACCAGATCCTGTGCGCCGGCGGGGCCCGGCTTCGACCGGCGACGCTGGAACGCATCATCCAGCATTTCTCGCCCGGCTCGCCGGCCGGTGAGCGCGCGGGCGAGCCGGACGCGCTGCCGTGGATCACCTTCACCGCCGCGACGTCCGGCGAGACGCCCTACGTGGGAGTCGCGATCCGCGAATGGCCCGCGGACCCGGCCATGGCGGTCGACGCCACCGGCCGGGTCGTCATCCCCACCCGCTTCTTCTGCCTGCCGCTGGACGACTTCCGCCGTCACCTGGGGAGTTTCACGGCGCTGTACGAGGCGGTGCGGGTGGCGACCGTGAGCCAGCTGCGCCGGCTTCCCGAGGTCACCGGCGGCCAGGCGCTGTCCCTGCGCCCCGCCGCGTCGCCGCCTCGCCGGGCGGGTGCCCTGGCCAGCCCGGCCCTGCGCTTCCTGCGCGGCGCGGTCGTCACCGCCGCGTTGGCACTGGACGGTCCGGTCGTGGTGCGTGCCGTACCCGAGCTGGCCACCCATTCGGCCCGGATCGCCTTTCTCGATCTGGTGGCCGCGCTGCTGCCGGCCGGTGCCGAGGGCGCTCTCGCCGCCGGTACCTGGGTAGACGTCGCGACCAGCCACCGGCTGCGCGTCGCGTTTGGACAGGACCTCGGCGGCACCGGCCGGCTGGTCGACCCGACGGCACCCCCGCGGTTCGGCCCGCCGAACCCGAACGACGAATGGGCTCCCCGCTACGCCTCCCTGCTGGCCTACCTGATCGACGGCAACCGGCCGGCCGACCACGGCGCCGGTCACGGGCTCGGCCACGACGCGGGCCACGACAACGGGATCGGCCGCGACAACGGGCTCGGCCACGACCACAGCCACGGCGACGGCGAAGCCGGGTTGCGCACAGTCCTGGGATGGCTCGCCGAGGACATCACGCCGCGCAGCTTCAGCCGGCCCGGGGAGATCTTCCAGGCTCTCACCGAGACCGCCGCGCTGGACCTGGCCACCCGGTTCGCCGCCGGGAGGGCAGGCCCGGAGCACCTCCGGCGGCACCTGGCCGCCCTGCCCGCGCCGGCGGACCCGACCGGCGTCCTCCTCCCGTTGCTGCTGCCGTTCGCCCGGCCGGAGGACCTCACCCTGGTCGCCCGCCACTGGGCCCCGGCGCTGGCCCCGGCGGTGGTCGACCTCGTGGTCCGGCTCTGCGCCGCGGGTGGGCGGGAATACCGGGACCTGGCCTCGCACCTGCAGGGTGCGCCCGAGGCGATGTTCGCCGCGATCGTCGGCGGGCTGCTGGAGCCGGGAGCGGACGACGACCCGCCGCCGCTGGACGCGGTCGAGCTCGCCGCGGACATCATCCGGGAGCACGGAGGGGCGACCGGGGACCGGGCGACCTGGGCCCCGGTCCGCAACGGGCTCGCCGCCAGCCCGGCGCGCACCCTGCAGGTGCTGGTGCGGTACTTCGCCAGCCGGGGAGTGCCCGGGCTGCTCCAGCTGGTGGAGTGGCTGGCCGCCGCCGGGCAGCCGCAGACCGACGCGGTGCTGCGCCCGTTCCGCGTGCTGGGCGGCAACAGCGGCAACAGCCAGGAGTCCGTCGGTCACCCGGATCTCACCGCGGTCGGAGCCGCGGACGGGATCGGTGAGGCGGCGATGCTGACTGTCGTCCGGCTCGCCGGGTGGAGCGGCCGGGCCGAGGCGCTGACACCGGCGCTCGAGGAATGGCTCTGGGCCGAAGCCGACCGGGCTCCGTTCAGCGTCGCTCGCCGCAGAACCTGGACGGCTGCCCTGGACGAGCTGTGGCCGGACCGCCGCGCCGACGAGCGACAGCGGCTCGGCAGGCTGATCGGCGAGCCCAAAGCCCGCCGCCGGCTGCTCCGCCGGAACACGGAGCCCACCGACGGCGAGGCGGTGCCGGACGACCCGTCGTCCCGGCTGGCGGCGGGCACCCGCGTCCAGCTCGGCGCCGGCTGGGTCGATCCGGCCCCGTCACCGCAGCCCGCCTCGGCGGACGGCCGCGGAATCTGGGAGCTCGCCCGGCTGTACACCCCCGGCGTGCGCCGTGACGGTCCACCGGGCGGGACGTCCGACGGGCTGGTGCTGTTCGGTGACGGCGGTGGGCGGCTCGCGGTGTGCGGCGCGGACTGGTGCTGCCACACCGGCCTCGCGCGGTTCGTGGATTCGGGGGTCGGCATCACCGGCCTGAGCCTCGCGGCCGCCGCGTCGGCGGCAGCCGGCTCCCGGCCGAGCCGGCTGCAACTCGTCGCCGCCGACCAGCGCCTGGGTGCCCTGGACGTCGACGCGTTCGGCTTCGGCGCGGTCGCCGCCGTCGCCGCGGGGCTGCTCGACGGCCCGGTGTCGGTGGTCGGCGCCCCGCCGGCCCTGACCACCGAGCAGCGCCTGCGCTTCATCGAGGCGGTGCTCGCCCTGCTGCCGGCCGGTCTGCTCGCCGGGGTGGCCGTGACCACCGCGACCGACAACCCGACCCCCTTCCGGCTGGCCTTCACCACCCAGGGGCAGATCTCCGGCGGGCGGTCGAGGCTGCTGGTTCCCTGGGGTGACCTGCCGGAAGCCGCGGAGCCGCCGAGCAGCTACGGCCGTGAGTACTTCCGCCGCCTGCTGTCGGCCCGCGCCCTCTTCCAGGACACCGCCGGCCTGGTCCACGCGTTGTCCGCCTGGCGTGACCCACTGGACGTCGACCAGGCCGAGGACCTGCTCGACGTGCTCACCGACACGAACCCGGCCTTCGTCTCCCCGCTGCCGGCCAGCAAAAGCCTGGAGAAGGCCCGCAGYCGACGGCGGGCGGCGATGGCCGGCAGGTTCGCCCGGGAGCCCGAGGAGGCCGACGCCCTGCGGATCCTGCTCTCCGGCGGCACCATGGCCGACCTGCAGGACGCCGTCGTGTTCGCCAACCGCCTCGAGACGTTCCAGCGCCTCGACGGCATCCTCGCCCGACTGATCCGCGGCGACGGGAGGGACACCGACCGGGTGGCACGCACGCACGCCGGAGCGCTCCTGCTGCTGCAGCTTTCCGGCGGCGGAGAGGCCGTCCGGGCGGCGCTGCAGGAGCTGCCCGAGGCCGCGGTCTCCTGGATCATCCATCTCACCCGGTCGGGCAGCTTCGCGGCGCTGAACGCCGCGCAGGGCGGATGGCTCCGCTGGCTCACTCCGCCGAGCGGGCAGCTGCCGCCGGCGCTGGCCGTCTTCCAGGCACTGGTGACCCCGCGTCCCGCGCCGATCGATCTGCGGCTGCTGGCGGTCCATGGGGATGATGCGCTGTTGGCCGCGCTGCAGATCGCCCGCTACGGCGAACGGCACGGGCCGCCGGGCCGGTTCGCCCAGCTGCTGAGGGCCCTGCATCACACTCGCCCAGCACTGGTGGACTCGTTCCTGCGGAGCGGGGCCGCCGGTTCGAGTGCCGCCGTGGCGGGGCCGCCCAGATGAGCGCCAGGTCACCGGGCCACCGGGCGGGCGTCGACTTCGGCACCCAGTTCACCAGGCTCGTCATCCTGGACACCGACACCGACACCGACACCGACACCGACCGCGACCGCGCTACCGACGCTGGGCCTGGCACTGGCACTGGCACTGGCGCTGGCGCCGGCGGCCGGGCCGGGGCGTGGATGGTCACCGGTCCCGCCGCTGCGCGACCGCGCGGTCCGGTGGCGGCCGGGCGGGACCTCCTCTCGACGCTGGCCGCGGACAGCGAGATCACGATCGCGGGTGAGGCCGGCCCGTGGGATCTGCGGTCCGCCGCCGGCCTCGCCGTCGCCGTGACCGGTGACTGCTTCGCGACCGACTCCGGAGCGCAGGTCCGGACGCGGCTCCAGCAGGCGCTGGCGGCCGGGCTGGGGCTGCCCCAGGACGCCGTCGCCGTCCACAGCACGGCGGTGTGCGCCGCGGCCGTCCGGGCCGACCAGCTCGCGGTGGACGGGGGGCCGGGGATCCCGGGGCGCCTCGTGCTGGTCTGTGACATCGGCGCGGACTCGGTCGAGGCAGCCCTGGTCGAGGTCGCCACCGCCCCGGCTGGCACCGCCTCGGCCTCGGTGGGCATGGGGACCGTCCGGCTGCTGGAACGCTGGATCCAGCCTGGGTACGCCGGCCGCGGTTTCGCCGTGGACGCGGTCCGGCGAGCTGGCTCCGCCGGTCCCGCCGGACGCGTCGGACCCGGGGCATTCGGCGGGATCGGTGACGACACGGTGCCGATCAGGACGGAGAACGACCTGGTCCTGACGTTTCTGCGGGGTGCGCGTGCCGGCCGGGAGCCGGTCCGCGCCGGCCCGGTCGGGACCACGGCCGATCCGTACCGGGACGCCGGCAGCGCGCTGGTCTTCGGACCCGGCCGGGAGCTGAGCGCGGGCCAGCTGGCGGCCGCGTTCGAGCCGGTCGCCCAGACGGTGCGGGCCGCCGTCGGCGGGCTGCTGCGCCGGCGGGGTGACCTGCGCCGGCCGGAGGACCTGTGCCAGCCGGAGGACCTGTGCCAGCCGGAAGGCGGGGATGCCGTGGCGCGGGGCGGAGCCTCCTGGCCGGAGGTGATCGTCGTCGGCGGCCTCGGCTTCCTGCCGTCGGCGGTCGAGGCGGTCCGGACAGCGGTCGCCGAGGCCTGGCCGGCCGACCTGCCCGGCGGCTCCGACGCCTCCGGCGTCTCCGGTGTCTCCGGCGTGTCTGACGTCTCGGGAGTCCTCGGCGAAGCTGAGGCCGCCGGCGGCGGGGAGGCGCAGGTGCCGGTGTGGCCGGTCGCGGAGCCCGAGTACGCGGCTGCCCGGGGAGCCGCGCTGCTCGCCGCGGCGAGGGTCCGCGGGACGGAGCTCTACCCGCACACGGTGAGCCTGCGCGTCCACCGTGTCCTGGCCGGCCGGCTGACCGGCGGGAGCCTGCGGGTGATCTCGGCGGGAGACGTCCCGCTGGAACGGTGTGAGCTGGCCGGCGAGCTGATCACGGTCCACCATGACGGGTCCGCGGGCGGCGTGCTCGTCGTGGACGTCCAGGCCGACGGCGACCCGCCGCGGGCGCTGCGGGTGCGGCTCGGCGCCGAGCTGCCGACCGGCGACTACCACGTCGGGGTCAGGTCGGACCGCTCACAGCTGGGTGCGCTGCTGCTGAGCCCGGCCCGCGGCGGCCCGCCCACGGTGCTGCCGCTGGGCCGATACCAGCGCCGGCCTTAGAGCGGCGTCAGGCAGCGTCGGCTCTTCGACGACCTGGCGTGGGTCCGGCACTCCCGCGCGGGCCACAGATCCAGGGCGTCAGCCCCGGCCGGTCCATGTCGTGCCAGGTACGGCGGGCTGGGCCGTCACTCCGTCCCACAGCACCAGCGGCCGTAGCACGTCGTAGGTCTGGCCTCCATCGAAGCTCGTGAACACGGCGGGATCGGTGCCGTCGACGTAGGCGAAGCTCGGGCAGTCCTCGATCCCCGCGCCCATATCGGTGACCTGGACCACTTTGCCGGTATGAGCTTCCAGAACCGTCATCCGGTAATTACTGCGCAGCAGTCGAACGTTGCTGCCGAGGTCCTCGCACACGATTCCGGACGGAGACGAGCCGGTCCGGGTGACACACACGACGAGCTGTGTCCGGATGAGATCCGGGATGAGGGCACCGGACTGATCGCGGGTGAGAACATTGAACGCACCACGAAGGTCGTCCGGTGGATCGCTCCAGAGAATGGAGGTGAGGGCGACGGCACCGGTGTTCTGGCCAGGCTGGAGACCTTCGATCGGATGTGGCGCGGGCCCGGCATACGCCGGCATCGCCGGTATGTATCCGCCGTACCTGCACATGGCCTGCAGGCCCTCGCTGCTGGCCGGATGCGCCTGGGGCGGCCGGGCGGTCGGCGGCGGCGCCGCGGAGTCCGGTCCAGTCGGGCCGCTGGTCCCGGAGCAACCCACAAGCGCGGCCACCGTCAGCGCGAACAGTGCGGCGCCGATGAGACGGCCGCGAGGCCGTGACCGCGTCACATGACTGGCGGCATATCTTTGAAAGTGCACGAAGCAACCTTCCCTGTGCGGGTCAACGCAGGTTCGATCCTGCACCTGGGAACGGGGCACGAACACCGGACTGGAGGATTCTGGTCGTTCCAACGACCAGAATCCTCCGTTGTTCGCTTGCGGCCTCCGCCTGCGCCGCATCCTCCTCGGCGGCAGGTCTACCGGTCAGATTTTCGGTAGCCAGATACGCCACTGCCGGCCGGCTGGCAGGTTCCTGGCCCACGGGTTCCTGATCAGGAAGCGGCCGACCACCTTGATCATCACGGCCAGCCCGGGTGGTCGATCACGCTGGTCGATGTTGGCCTGGACCAGGCGGACGAGCTGCTCCAGCACCCTGAGCATGAGGTCCACCTGCGCCTCGTCCTGGGGCCAGCCGGTGTCGAGGATGGAACGGGCCAGGGCGGTCAGGGCCTGGTCGACCCGCCCGTCCGCCCGCCCGTCCGCCCCCTGCTCCCGCACCAGGGTGGCGAAGTGCTCCTGGAACGCCGCCGTGTAGTCCGTCGCCATCGTGCTGATCCGGCGTCCCAACGGCCTGCCGGGGGCTTCACCCAGGATCAGCAGGAGCAGGTCGTAGCGGGCCGCCCTGCTCGGGGTGCCGAAGCGGAAGCCGCGGATCTCGGTGGCCCAGTCCTGCCGGTGCCGCGGCGACAGGGCTGGGACGGTCTGCCACAGCCAGGGATCCAGCAGGACCACCATGGCGGCGCCGGTGCCGCGGAGCCGGGCGAGCTGGGAGAGCGACAGCAGGTAGCGGGCCCGGCCGTGCAGCGTTTCGACGACGTCCGGGTTGGGGGAGCCGTCGAGAACGGCGCGGAAGGGGCGCGTCTGGTCGGCGAGCTCGGGCGCGCCCTCCAGCCAGCGCAGCCAGCGTCGCGTCGACGCCGTCGCCTGACGCTCGCCGGCGGTTCTGGCGTCCATGGCTGTGCCTGTGCCTGTGTTCGGGGCGCCGTCGAGGCCGAGGTCGTCGAGAACGGCCAGGCGGATCAGTTCGAGGGCGAGGTCGTCCCGGGGCACCTGCGCGACCACGGCCAGCAGCCGCCGGCTGAACGTCCGCGCCGCGTCGTCGTCGCGCGGCCGCTCGTCGTCCCAGGCGGCGCGTACCAGCTCGGCGACCTCCTCCACCGCCTTCTCCTGGACGGCCTGCCACTGCTCGGCGTCCGTCGGGGCGGTGTCAGGCAACAACCGGCCCGGGGCCAGCCGCCGGGCGACCAGGGCGGCCAGTGCGTCGGCGGTGTCGCCCCCGCCCATCTCGTGCAGGTGGAAGTAGGCGCGTGCGGTCGCCCTGAGCCGGTGCCAGGCGGCGGGGTAGGCGGTCGGGTAGCCGGTGAGGTGGGCGACGAGGGCGGCCAGCGATCCGCCTGCCTGGTCGCGCAGCCGCAGCAGCAGATCGAAGTAGTCGGCGGCCGGGCCCGGCAGCTGGGCGGGCCGCGGTCTCGGGTCGCGCCAGCGCAGGACCAGGTCACCCTGGCGGGGCTGGTCGGTGAAGGCGAGCCGGATCCGGTGAGCGGCGCCGCTGACCGCCCAGGTGCTGGCGGTCAGCCGGGCCCGCTGGCCGTAGGGCAGCAGCGCCGCTACCGCGTCGAGGAATCGCAGCCGTGCCCGCGCGGTCGGCTCGTCGCGGCTGGGAGCCGGGAAGCCGAGGATGGCCACCCTGCCGGCCAGGACGAGCGCCGCGGCCTCGGCGGCCAGCAGGAACCACTGCTCGTCGTCGGTGGCCAGGCTTTCGGCGATCCGTGCCGGGTCGAGGCGCGGCACGGTGACGGGCAGGCTGCCCACGGCGGTCCCCGGCACCGCGGGCTGGGTTCCCGTCGCCGAGTGCTGGAGCATCGGGCGCTGGATCGTCGGGCTGGCCAGAGCGGTGTGCAGGCCCGTGTAGGAGACCGGAGCGGCGGCGAGCGCGCTGAACGGGACGCAGAGGTAGCGGGTGTGCGCGATGGGGCGCCCGGACGCGTCGGCCTCGTCGGACCAGGTGCGTTCGGCGATCCCGAGCACGGTCTGCCCGGTGTCGCGACCGAGTGGGGCGTAGCTCACCGTCACCCAGGGCAGCGACCCGGGCAGGCTGGTGCGCTGCGCGTGTGGCGGTGTTCCGGGGGAGTACCGGTGCAGGATCGTCTGGTAGGCGGACCTGCTGAAGTAGGCCTCGTTCGACCGGAGGACGACGTAGTCGGTGAAACCGCCGCGCTCCTTGCCCATGAGCGCCCACCCGACCCGCAGGGTGGGCCCGGCCGGCGTTGGCGGTCCGGGTACTGCGGCCGGCGGGCTCACAGCTTCGGCCTCACAGGTCTGGCCTCACAGGTCTGGGGGTGGGCCGGACCGGGTGAAGTCCGAGAAATCCGAGTCCAGCTCCGCGTCCAGCTCCGAATCCGGCTCCGGGGATTCCGGGGATTCCGCGGGTTCCGGGATGATCGGCGGTGGCAGCGGGTTCCGCCGGATCTCGTCCTCCAGCCACAGGAACGGCTCGAGCACGTTTATCGGCCGGATTTCGCCGCGGATTCGTGGGCGCCCGTCCGGCCCGGAGATCACGTTCTGGTTGTCGCGGTGCCGGAACAGCCGGCCCGGCTGCACATAGAACCCGATGGACGAGGTCGCGAAGTAGGCCACCCGATCGGGGTCGAAGAACCGACGGATGATCCGGCGAACCTGGGCGGCGCCGCCTGCCTCCCGGCCGTCGCACAGCCGCTCGAAGAGTTCGGCGGCGTACTCGCGGGGCACCTCGGGCAGCAGCAGGTCGTTGTCACCGCTGAGCATGTAGCCGTTCTGGCTGGCAACCCGGTAGATACCCGGATCGTCGATCTTGTTGACGCAGACCGCCAGGTAGTGCGGAAGCCGGCCGTTCCGGATCCGCCCGGATTCGTGGGACAGCCGGCCGATCTGGTCGAGCACCCGGGCGAAGTACTGGAAGGAGTTCTGTTCCCGGTGCTCGGTGACCGGGTCGAACAGGTAGACCAGCCCGTCGCAGTCGGCCATGGCGCGCATGACCTCGTCGGCGTCCGCGCCCGCGGTCTGCTCGGGGTCGAAGAGCGGGAGCCCCTCGTCCTCGTCGTCGTAGTAGTCGTGGTATGGGTCGTCGAGAACCTCGCCGAGATGGTTGCGGAACATGTAGCCGCCGACGTCCAGCGTGTTGACCTCGAACACCTGCTGGCCGGTGGCCAGCGGGCGCCGAAACCGCCTGCGCAGCCACGCGTTCAGCCCGCGCGGCGCCGGGTCCGGGCGGTAGAAGAGCCAGGAGAGCGGCTCGGCGGCCTCCGTCGCCACCGGGAACTTCTTGTCCGTGGTCAGGACGTCGACGTTTCGGCTCAGGAACGTCGACGACGCCGGGTTGGCCCCGATGACCATCCAGCGGTCTTCTCGGACCTGCTGGCCGGCGGCTATCTGCAGGGCGGCGAGCATGGTCGTCTTGCCGCTCTGGGTGGCTCCCCACAGCCCGATGCGCCGCTGGACCGGCGGCCCGCTAGGCGCCATGGCCGGACCTCGGGCTGGCTCCCGCGGTACTGCTGCTGGTGATGCTGCTCATGTGCCCCGTACCGCCCCCGATCCGGTTACCGACTGGGGCAGAACCGCCAGCGGCGGGGCAAATCTACCATCATCGTCACGCCCGCCCGGCTACTGACGGCGACCGGGACGCCGTGGCCGCCAGCTGTCCGGGTGCTGACGGACGCAGGACCCTCACTGTTGTGAGTAATCTTCGCATCATAAGATGACAATCTGCACTGCTCGTGTACCGGGGGGCCGGCTGTGTATATGGGGGACAGGCGCGCGTGAGGCTCGGGCCGGAATGGGACCGTTTACGCGAATGGGCCAGGCACAAGGCCGTCAGCGCACGTGGTCACTCTTCATCTGACGTGCTGGAGCAGATCGCCTGGCGAACACTCGACGAAAGTCGGCGGGCGACCTGCGGCCCGGCACTCGTCGCCCCCCGCCGGGTCCGGGTGCGGCTCAACTCGGACGATGCCAGGCGGGCCGAGGCGTCGCTACGGACTCTCGGGCTCGAGCTGAGCCAGGCGGGCCCGGCGGTCCAGGACGTCCTCACCGCCGCCCTGGAGCGGGAGGGCCGGCGACAGGTCTGGTTCCACGACGACTTCGCCGTGATCCTCGACGGCACTCCCGGGGTCCGGCAGGGCCGGCCGCAGCTCACGGTGGAGTCGCGGGCCGACTGGGGCCTGCAGGCGTTTCTCACCGACCCGCGGGACCCCGGCCGGGACCGCTCCCGGTCGCTGGGCCCGGCCACCGTCATCAACCGGGACCTGGTGTTCGGCGTCTCGCGCCGGCGCGACTCGCACATCTCCGCCGAGGCACATGCCGAGGTCCGCGTCAATCCCGACGGCCGGGTCACGATCACCCCGTCGCGGGACCCGCGTCACCAGGCCGTCGTCGGTGACACCCCGCTGGTCGCGGAGGTCACGCTGTCTCCCCGCGATCCGGGCTACCCGTTGCAGGTGGGGCACACCTGGCTGAATCTCTTCTGGGACCAGGGCTGGTTCATCTTTGACGACACGGCCGGGCGGGCGTCGCCGGCGCGGAGCGTGGGGCACCGGTGAGCAGAATTGATCATGCAGATGGCTCTGTTGGTGCTCCTGCTGGGGAACGTCGCGTTCGTCGCCTGGTGGGTGGTGCATGACCATGACTGACAGCGGCCTTGCCGGCGGTATCGACGGCGACACCCCGGAAGGCCCCCGGGGGAGCTGGTGGGTGCAGTTCGACCCCGAGGACGAGGTCAGCGGCCCTCCGTACCAGGTGCAGCGCGGCACGCTGCCCGGCCCGGGCGGTGCGGCGCAGGCCGTCGCCCGCAAGCGGGTCTCCCCGGCCGACGGGCAGGCCGCGGAGGATCTCCGCGCGGAGATCGAGATCCTGCTGACCCTCTGGCACGCCATGGAGCGCAACGGTCCGCGCCCGGACCGCCACCGCCCCTTCCGGTACCCGGACCAGCTCGTCCGCCTGATCGGTTTCAGTGAGCACGGCGACGCCCCGTTCTTCCTCACGACGTCGCTGTCCCACGGCGAGACGCTGGGGCGGCGGCTGCGGCGCGCGGGCCCGCTGGGCGCGGACGAATGCCGTCGGTTCGCGGCCAGCCTGTTCCACGGGCTGTACTGGCTGCAGGCCGCCGAGATCGTGCACCGGGACCTCACCCCGGAGAACATCCTCTGGGATGGCCAGACCGCGCTCATCTTCGACTTCAGCCACGCCTGCTGGGCGGGGGCGCACCGGCCGCACGTGGAAGCGCCGCCGTGGAGCACGCTGGACCCGCCCCGCGCCGACCTGATCGCCGATTTCACCGAGGACGTCTCCCGCGCCTGCTGGCTCATCCTGCACGCCGCGACCGGCGAGCCGCCGGAGTCGCTGCCCAGCTGGCGCCCTGATGCCGACGGCTACTGGCCCCGAGGCGAACAGCAGTACCCGGACCCGGACCCGGTTCCGGGCTGGTCCGGTGGAAGCTCGTCCGTCACCGAGCCGAACATCTCGACCTGGTTTCCCGAGGGCTTCTTCGCGGGTGTCTTCGAGCCCGGTTCCCCGGTGGTCGCGGCGGAAATGCTCGCGCGGCTGCGCGAACGGCGGCCCGAGCACCGGACGCGGTATGACCCCGCGGGGATGCTGGCCGGGCGGGACCGGTTCAACGGCCTGGTGAAGGACAAGGAATGGCGCCGGGCGCCGGTTGCGCCGTCGTATCCTCCGCCGGGCCGCAGGCGGCCCGGCCACAGCCGCCGCCGGCCCGAACCCGGGCCCGGGCCCGGGTTCGAACAATCCCACGACGAGACGATCACCCACAGGCAGCCTCCACCGGATCCGTATCCGGATCCGAGACCGGGACCGGTCTCGGGTGATCTGGCCATGAAGGTGATCGTCGCCATCGTCACGATCGTGGTGTTCCTGCTTGTGGTGATCGTCGGTCTGGGCAGCCTCTAGCGGTGGTGAGGAACGGGGGACAGAGCTGTGCCTGAGGTACGATGCCCGATCTGCCTGTACGTCTTCGATGAATGGCCGGACGCGTACGAGGGCGAGTTCTACGAGTACGACGCCGAACGGGATGTGTACGAGCCCGTCGACGAAAGCCTCCTGCGCAGTTTCCGGGAGGACGACCAGGACCAGCACCGGCGGCGTTTCCAGGCCTGGCTGGCAAGCAAATACCTCCGGTGCCCGAATCCCTTCAAGGACCCGACGCACTACCTTTTCTATCCCTACGGCTGGTACGGCGAGCCGTTCGTCATCGGGATGGTCGGGGCGACGACGGTAGGTAAGAGCCACCTGCTGGCGGCGATGATAGGCCAGCTGGTGAACCAGCGCGGCCTCGACGATCTCGGCCTGTCGGTGACGGTGGCCGACCCGCGCCGGCACCGCGAATACGTGCGTGACCAGGTGGACCCGCTGCTGGGCAGGTCGGCGGTACTGCCCGCCACCCTGACGCCGGAGGACGAGGCGGTGTCCTTCGTGGACGCCGTGATCATCACCAATCTCCGGACCCGGCGGGACCGTCTCGTCACCTTCTACGACATCCGGGGCGAGGATTTCGCCAGCAACCGGCGTTCCTCCGATTTCGTGAACGCCGCGGGGGCCCTGGTCTTCGTCGTGGACCCGCACCACAGCGGGCTGGCGGGCCGCCCGGGGAAGATCGACGACGAGGCCTTCAACGCCGTCCTCGGGAAGCTCAAGCTCGTCGGCCGGATGGATCAGCGCACCGGCCTGTTCGACATCGACGCCGCCGTCGTCGTGAACAAGTCGGACGTCCTGCGGTTCCAGCCTCCGGTCCAGGACTGGTACCGCCGGGAGCGCACCCGCGGCGAGGTGGACCTGGACGACATCCTGGACGAGAGCACCGTCGCCTACGGGCTGCTGTACAGCCGGAACGCCACGGCCTGGCTCGCGCCGGTACGTGAATGCCGGCGGGCGACCCTGCACTTCGCCTCGGCGACCGGAACCGAGGAAGCCCTCGACCGGCCCGGGTACTACCGCCGCCGCGTCCAGCCCAACCGGGTGCTGGAACCGCTGGTGGCGGTACTGGCGATGGCCGGCATCATCGACCGCTCGGTCTTCGTCGGCGACCGGACCGGAGAGGTGGGCATCTGACGTGTCCAGCCCTGGCAGCGCCGCGGACCCGCACCCGATCCATCAGATCGTCTACCACTGGGTGCCGGGCCGGCAGTCGCCCCTCGGCCAGGAGGGCGTCGGGCCGGCGCTGACCTCGCTGGAGGACCTGCGGCGACTCGCGTCCTGGAACACGCGGCTGCTCAGCACCGTGCTCGCCGCCTCCGGGCAGGGACCGGACGGATCGCTGTGCTACCTGCGCTTCGGGCCGGACGAGGCCGAGGGGGAGGCGGCGGTCATCCGCAGGGTCCCCGCACTCGACCCACAGGGCCGCGTCTCGGTCCTCGCGCATGCCCTCGTCGGCCCGGAGCACCTCCTGCCGCCACGCCTGGCGCTCGCCCTGCGGGCCTGGCCGCGCTGGTTCGGCGCGGGGTGGCACGGCGGCCTCGGACCGGCCGCCGGGCAGGTCGACGCCGTCCGGCTGCGACGTCCGACGTCCGCGGCGGGACTGCGTACCCCGGACGTCGAGACGTCGCTGCGCGGGCTCGGCGTGGCCGCACGCGAGCTGGACGAACCCCTGGTCCAGCTGGTGGCCGGAGTGCTGGCCGACCCGGCCGGCCAGGTCAGCGCCGTCGGATACCCGGGCCGGGTCGACCCGCTGATGTTCGGCCTCATCGAGGTTCTCGACGACCTGCTGGGCGGACTGCCCGGCCACGACTGGTCGTTCTCCACCGCCGAGACGGCGGAGCGCCGGTCCCCGCTGCGGCACATCTTTCTCGACCGCACGAGCCACTCCGACTTCGAGCAGACCCGGCTGCGGGTGCGATACGGGTCCGCGTTGCCGCCGGAGGACTTCGGCGCCGCCGCGGAGGTCGCCGTCGAGCTGGTGGAGGCCTATCGGGAGTACGGGCCGGGCGGAATGACCAGGGTTGCCCGCGCGCTCGCCGACCCGCTTCCGGACTCGCTGCCCGCCGTGGCGCCCTGGGTCGTCCGCGCCGCGAGCGCGCCGATGGCGGCCTCCGGTCACCTCTGGTCCCTGCGCCGGGTGCTGCAGGGCCGTGGTGGTGAAAGCGACTCGGCCGAGATCGGGCGGCCGGAGACCGCCGCGCTGCTGCGTGACGAGATACGGCGCCTGCGCGCGGACGGCTTCGGGTGGCTGCGCAGCGGCTGGCGGATGGGGACGGCCCCGGTGCTGGTGGCGTCCGCCGAGCCCGTGTGGGCGATCCTCGGTGAGCGACTCGTCGAGGCTGTGCTCGACGAGTCCCTCGCCGCCGCGTCGGACGACGTGCCTTCCGCGGCCGGCGCCGGTGACGGCCCCGACCCGGGCGTGGGCGACCTCGACCGGAATGTCGAGCGCGCGATCCAGCGCGCGGTGAGCGAATGCGGCCTCGGTCCGGCCGCGGTGCGGACCGTCGTGGAACGCTGGTGGGAGCAGATCGGTGCGAGCGAGCCGGGCGCCGCCGGCCGGCTGCGCGCCGCGCAGACCGCCATCAGGATCTGGGCCGAGGCCGGCCACCCCGACCGGGACCGCCCATGGGCCGGGAACCACCCGCCGGCCGGCCTGCCCGACCCGGTGCAGCGGCGGGAGCTCGGGGTTGTGCTCGCGCTCGTGCTGGCCGGCGTGCCGCTCGGCCGCGTCGCCGAACAGCTTCCCACCGGGACGGACGCCGCAACCCTGGCGACCACGCTGGCCGTCACGCTGCATGTGCTCAACAACCGGCTCGGGCACGGCGGGGACGCTCGAGTCATCGCGGACAGCGTGCTCGAGCCCGCCAGGGCGCGTGGGCAGATCCGCCGCCACCTCGTCGGCCCGAAGCTCGACCCGCTGTGGGCCGAGCCCGCGCAGCTGCCCGAGCCCGCGCTGCCGGAGTCCGCGCTGCTGCCGGAGTCCGCGCAGCTGTCGGGGTCCGTGCTGCTGCCCGAGCCCGTCGTGGAACGCCGGCTGATGGTCGACCTGCTGTTCCGGCCGGAGCTCGAAGATCCACGCACCGACAACGGCTGGCAGTTCGCCGAGGAGCTGCGCGGCCTCCTCCAGCACGGTCTCCCCCCGGGCCTGGTCGCCGAGCTTCTGACGGTCGCGCGGGACGCGGCGTCCTCCCCGCCGGCCGAGCCGGTGCTGAGCGCGTTCGTCGTCGACCAGTGGCTGGCGCGGCTCGGCCACCCCCCGCTCACCCCCCGCCAACGCCAGCCGCGCAGGCCCGCTCCGCCCCGGTCGGCGCGGGCGATCCGGCCGGCCGCTCCGTCCCGGCCGATGCCTCCCGCCGTGCACGCGCCCCCGGCCCGGAAGGCCGCTACGGCCCCGCCGCCCGCCGGCGGCCTCGCGGGCAGGCGGGCACCGGGCCAACAGCGGCGAATCCCGCAGGCGCCCGACCCACTTGACCAGATGCGCGCCGAGGACGCCGAGCGCCGGAGAAGCTGGCTGATCTTCTGGCTCTGCATGGCCGGGGCGACCGTCCTCGTCATCGCGATCTTCCTGCCGCTGCTCACGTGAGCACCGCCGCCACGGGTTTCGGCACGGTGGGCGGACGTCGATCGCGGGACCCGGTCGCGCCCTCGCACGCCGCGTGGCCGGGCCTGTTCTTCGCCGCGCTGGTCTTCGCCCTCTGGTGGCACCGGCCGGCCATGGTGGACCCGATGTGGGCCGTGGCCACCGTCGCCCTCCACACCATGATCACGGTGCTGCTGCTCCGGGGCGCCCGCCGCGTCGGCGACCCGGCCCTCGGCCTGCTGGTGGTCACCGTCCAGGCGCTCACGGCGCTCGGGTTCGTCCTGCGGATGCGGGTCGGTGTCGGGGACCGGATCTCGCTCGGCGCCTACCTGGTCGCCGTCGCCGTCGGCGTCGGGCTGTTCCACCTGGGCCGGTCGCTCGCGCAGACCGACCGGCGCCGGGAGGGCCCGGCGCGGAACCGGTGGATCAGACGGAACGGGCGCACCGGCAACGCGCTGCTCATCCTGGTGGTCGTATCCGGGGTGTTGGCGCTGAGAGCACCCATCGAGCGGGGTGCCCAGATCGGCCTCACGCTGGGCCCGCTGCACGTCCAGCCGACCGAGGTGTTCCGGTTCAGCCTGCTCGGCTGGATCGCGTTCCGGCTGAAGGCGCCGCCGGACGCCCCCCGCCTGTTCGGCTCCTACCGGCCCCCCGGGGCCGGCCGGGCGCTGATCGAGTACGCGCTGGTACCAGCCGTGGTGGCCACCGCGCTCTTTGTCAAGCTCTCCGACCTCGGGCCGGCGGTGGTGCTCTTCATCGGCATCGTCGGCCTGGTCGTCCACCTCACCGGCCGCTGGCGCTACGCCGCGGCGGCGACCGCCTCCTTCGCGGTGCTGGCAGCGGTCGCGATGCTGCTGGGCGTCGGTGTGCTGGGCGACCGGTTCGCCCTCTGGAAAGACCCCTTCTACATGGGCGAACACGGCTCGGGCCGGGCGCTGCAACAGCCCGGGAAGGCGCTGCTCGCCTACGCCCGCGGCGGGCTGCTCGGCGCCGGGCCTGGCCTCGGCCGAGTGGACAGCATCGGCACCGAGCGCCAGAACGACTTCATCCTCGCCGTGCTCGGTGAGGAGCTCGGCCTCGTCGGCACCCTGCTGACCGGTGTCCTGTACGCGCTGCTGCTCATCCAGCTGTTCCGGCTGGCCCGGCGGGCCGGTGAGGAGTCCTGGCTGCGGGCCTGGCTGGTCGGGCTTTCCGTCATGCTGGCGGCCAACATCGTCTGGCCGGCGCTGGCGACGACCAGGGTGCTGCCGATCTCCGGCATCACCACCCCGCTGCTCTCGGCCGGTGGGACGTCCATGCTGGTGGTGCTCGGCATCGTGGGGCTGGCCGCGGGCTGCGCCGGCCCCAGGCCAGCCGCCTCCGCCTCCGCCTCCGCCTCCGCCACTTCCGCCCCCGTTCCCGGTTCCGTCGCTCCCGCTCGCGGTGCAGTCGGCGCGGCCGGCCGCCACGTGACGAGGGCCGGGCGTCGGTCGCCGCTGACCTGGCGGGCGCCGGCACTCGCCGGGCTGCTGGCAATCGTCACCGCCGGCTCGCTGCTGAACGCGCAGCTGGTCACCGCCGGCGCCTGGCTGGGCGACCACGACCGCAGCCGCGGGATCGCCCGCACCGAGCGGGCGACGTTCAACCGGGGCCGGATCCTCTCCGCCGACGGCACGGTCCTCGCCGCAACGGTGGGGTCCGGCGTCGACGCCACCCGCCACGGGACGTCCACGGGCCTGCCGATCGGTGATTTCCGGCCGTCCAGGAAGGACACCGACGGCACCGGGCTGGAGAACACCTGGGCGCTGCAGCTCGAATGCGGCACTCGGCCGGAGGAGGGCCTGGCCGGCCCGCGCGGCCTGCTGGGGCAGCGATGCCAGCCCGCCGACGTGCGGACGTCGTACAACGCCGAGATCCAGGAGGCGGCGGTCCGCGCGCTGGCGGAGGCGAAGCAGGCCGCCCCGGGATCCCGCGGCGCCGTCGTCGCCCTGGACCCACGCACCGGCGGTGTGCTGGCGATCGCCGCCGACGACGACCTCGCGACCACCGTCACCGGGGACGCCAGCCAGCCCGGCTCGGTGTTCAAGATCGTCACCGCCGCCGCCATCGACCCGGCCAGGCTGAACGCCTACCACCTGGCACCGCACAGCAGCCTGCCCCTGCCGGACGGCCATTCGCTGCGGAACTTCGGCGGAAGCATCTGCCCCGACAGGGACATGGTCGGGATCCCGGCCCTGGTGGACGCGCTGCGCCAGTCCTGCAACACCGCCTTCGCCATGGTCGGCAAGGACATCGGCCCGGAAGGCATCACCCGGGCGGCGGCTGCCTTCGGGTTCAGCACGCCCGGCCCCGGCCCCGCCGACAAGCCCGGAGGCCAGCCCGCCGACAAGCCCGGCGCCGGGCCCGGCGGGCAGCCCGCGGACAGGTCCGGTGCCGCGTCCGCCTGCCGGGCCCTCGGGCTGGAGCCGCTCGGAAAGCACCAGTGCGACCTGGACGGCCTGTCCGTCGACGTGTCCTCCGTCGAGTCCGGCACCGCCGACGGCGAGCGCTGCCTGCCGGAGCACCTGGCGATCGGCCAGGCCTGCGTCTACGCGACGCCGCTGCAGATGGCACTGGTCGCCGCGGCTGTCGCCGCGGGAGGCCAGCTGCGTCCACCGCACATCGTCGAGCAGGTCGAGCGGGATGCCACCGTGCTCTGGAAAGCGCCCGCGGTCGCGCCACGGCCGGTGATCCCGCCGGAGAACGCCGAGATGATCCGAACCGGCATGGTCGAGGCCGTGAACGCGGGCACGGCGAAGGGGGCTGCCGTCCCCTGTGCCCAGGTCGCCGCGAAGACCGGAACGCCGGAGACCGGGCCGCCCTCGGCCAACCCCGACACCAACGCCTGGACGGTGGCGTTCGCCCCGGCGGAGGAGCCGGAGGTCGTGGTGGCGGTCTACCTGAAGGCACCCGCCGGTGGCCATCTCACCGGAGGCGCGAACGCGGCCCCGGCCGCCGCCACGACGCTGCGGACCGCGCTGGTCGCCCTGAAACGGGCTGACCACTGCTGAGCCCGCACCACCGGATCAGGTGCTCAGGGCAGGAGCGCGTCGGCGAACCTGCCCAGCCACTCGCCGACGGGCTGGCTGCCCGTACTGATCCGCAGAACGACCTGGTCGGCGCCGGCGGCCTGGTATTCGCGGATGCGGGCGACGATGGTGTCGAGGTCGCCCCATGCTGTCACCGCGTCGAGAAGCCTCGCATCGAGACCCGCGATCTCGGGCTCGGTGAATCCCATGCGCCCGAAACTGCGCCGATAGCCGGGCACGGTGCTGAGAAACCTGATGTTGTCGGCGGCGATGGCCCGCGCGGTCGCCGGATCCTTCTCCGGGATGACACTGAGCAGGACGGCGATCGCCGGGCCGGCCCCGAGCGTCACCCGTGCCTGCGCGACATATTCGGGGGTGACCAGGAACGGATAGGCGCCGGCGGCACGGTCCCGGGCGAGCGTCAGGACCCTCGGGCCGAGCGCGGCGAGGATCCGGGCCGACGCCGGTACCCCGGGCTTTTCGGTGTCGAGAACGTCGAGATAGGAGCTGAGCGTGTGCAGCGGCCTGGCACCGTGCGCGCCACCGAGGCCGACGACGAACCGGCCGGGGAAGGACTCCTCCAGATCCGCGTAGGTCCGCGCCACCTCGCCGGCCGGCACCACATCCACGGGGACAATGCCGCTGGCGACCTGGATGCGTTCCGACCCGCGGACGACCCGGTCGATGACGGGCAGGTTGTTGCCCTGGCCTCCCGCCAGCCACAGAGTCGAGTAGCCCGCCGCCTCCGCCTCGCGCGCGAAGGCGACTTCGGCGTCGGGCCCGTCAGTCGGCAGGCTGGCGGCGGCGATGCCAAGGGATCCGAGAGTGACCATGCACAGCGCAACCTCACCCTGGCGGCCTGTGTTCCGCGTCACCGGATCCGATCGCGGTCGGCACCTCCCGCATCGCCGGCACCTCCCGCATCGCCGGCACCTCCCGCATCGCCCGTGGCTCCCGCATCGCCCGTGGCTCCCGCATCGCCCTTCGGCCGTCCCAGGACGCGGCTGTGTGTCACATTCGCGCGCCGTGCGGTGCTGTGTGGGTATGGACCTGATTCGGCACAGGCAGGCGGCGGGTGTCCCCGTCCTGGCGGGCCCCGGGGCGGCTGCCGTCACCGCGGCTCGCCGGGGCGGCGAAGGGGGCATCGCCGCCGGCGGGGGCAGGGGCGCCCGGGTGGCGCGATCCCGTCCGGCGCGCGGCGCGGCGGCAGGCGAGGCGGCAGCGGTGCGGCCTGACCTCGACGAGGTGTTCCGGCGTGACTACCAGGTGGTCGTCGGCGTGGCCGCCCGCGTGCTCGGCGACCGGGACCAGGCAGAGGACGTCGCCCAGGAGGTCTTCCTGTCGTTCAGCGGCTGCTCGGTTCCCGGGGCCCGGGCCCGCGGGTGGCTCTGCGTCGCCGCCGCCCACACCGCGCTGAACACCATCCGCTCGCGTCGTCGCCGCACCGGGAGGGAGGAGGCCGCCGCCACGGCCGAGCACGCCACCGTGCCGGATGTGGCCGACGCCGTGGTCCGGCGGGACGAGCACCGCCGGGTGCGCGCCGCCCTCGCCCAGCTTCCCCGCACCCAGGCGGTGGCGCTGGTCCTGCGTCACAGCGGCCTGAGCTACGCCGACGTCGCCGCCGCTCTCGATCTTTCCCCGACCAGCATCGGCACCACGGTGCGCCGCGCCGAGTCGGCACTACGCAAGGAGCTGAACCGCCATGGGTCACACGTCTGACGGCGTGCTGCGCCGCCTGCTCGACGAGCCGGCCGGAGTGACCGACGCCGACCGCGAGCACACCGCGGCCTGCCCACGCTGCCTGGCTGTGCTGGCCACCATGCGCGCCGACGCCGACGCCGTCCACGCCGCACTGTCCTTCGCCGTTCCCGCGGGCGGCGAGCACGCCGTCGGTGAGCACGCCGTCGGTGAGCATGCCGCGGGTGAGCACGCAGCCGGCGAGCATGCCGCCGGTGACGTCGATGCCGCCTGGCGGCGCCTGGTCGCGTCCATGCCCGCCGCGGGAACGGGGCGTAAGGCGTCCGCCGGCGAGCGTGGCCGCGCGCACGCCCGTCCGCGCACCGGTCGGCCGTCGTTCGGGCGGCGGTTCGCGGGTCGCCCGGCCGTCGCCGCGCTGGTCGCCGCCACGGTTCTCGCCGGCGCCGGCACCGCCGCCGCGAACGGCTGGCTGCAGATCTTCCAGACGGAACGGGTCGCGGTGATCGGCCTGGGCCCCGAGGACCTCGTCGCGCTGCCGAACCTGGGCGCCTACGGTGACCTCGACATGGTCAGCGAACCCGACCTGCGCGACGTGGACTCCGCGGCCACCGCCACCAGGCGGACCGGCCTCGACCTGCCCGCCGTGACCAGACTGCCGGGCGGCATCGTCGGCGAACCGGTCTACGAGACGATCGACCAGGTCGAGGCGGTGTTCACCTTCTCGGCGCAACGCGCCGCCCAGGCTGCGGCCGACGCGGGCGAGACCCTGCCGCCGGTACCTCCGGGTCTGGACGGCACCCGGGTGCGGATGGTCGCCGGCCCGGGTGCGGCCCGGGTCTGGTCCTCCGGCTCCGGGGMACCCGGCCTCGTCGTCGCCCGTGCCGTCGCGCCCCGGGCCTTCTCGACCGGCGTCCCGTTCGAGACGGTCCGCGACTACATGCTGTCGCTGCCCGGCCTGCCGGCCGACGTCGCGGCCCAGCTGCGCACCTTCGCAGCCGACGGCTCGACCCTGCCGCTGCCGGTGCCCACCGAGGAGGCCACCACCCGGGAGGTGAAGGTCAACGGCATTCCCGCCACCGCGCTGACCAGCCGCGACGGTGCCCTCACCGCGGTCGTCTGGGTGCAGGGCGGGGTGGTGTGCGCCGTCGCCGGCTCGCTGACCGAGAACGAGATCCTCACCGTCGCCAGGGAGCTGCGTTGACGACAGTCGCCGAAGGATCCGCGCTCGACGCGGCAGCACGACTGGTCGGGGACCTGCGACCGTCGTCCGCCGTGTGGGCCTCGGGCCTGCGCAAGCGGTACGGCCGCCGCACCGCGGTCGAGGACGTCTCCCTGGAGGTCGGCCGCGGGCAGGTGGTCGGGCTGCTGGGCCCCAACGGTGCCGGCAAGACCTCGGTGATCAAAATGCTCCTCGGCCTGGTCCGCCCGGACGCCGGCGAGGTGCTGCTGCTCGGGCGGCCGGCGACCGACCCGGCCGCGCGAGCCCGGGTCGGCTACCTGCCGGAGCTGTTCCGATACCAGCCGTGGCTCAGTGCGTCCGAGGTGATGGCCCTGCACATCAGGCTCTCCGGCGCCGACGTCACGGCCGGGGAGCGGCGTGACTGCCTCGGCCTGGTCGGCCTCGCGGGCCGCACCGACGACCGGGTGGGCGGCTTCTCCAAGGGCATGCAGCAGCGGCTGGGGCTGGCGGTCGCGCTGGTCGCCCGCCCCGAGCTCGTCATCCTGGACGAACCGACCAGCGCGCTGGACCCGCTGGGCCGCGCCGACGTCCGTGACATCGTGCTGGACCTGCGGTCGCGGGGCGTCGCGGTGCTGCTGAACTCGCATCTGATCGGCGAGGTCGAACGGGTCTGCGACCGGGTCGTGATCCTCGACCACGGCCGGGTCGCGGCCGCCGGCACCCTGGCGGAGCTCCTCGGCCAGCGTGAGCTGCGGCTGCGGCTCACCGACGTCCCACCCGCGGCGCAGCGACGTCTCGCCGCCGTCGGCCGGGTCGAACAGTCCGGCGACTGGTACACCGTGGCCCTGCCGCCCGACGAGGCCGGGGCCACCGGGGCCACCGGCGCCACCGGGACCGTCGGGGCCACCGGGGACGTCGTCCCCGGGCTGGTCGCCGAGCTGGTTGGCCTGGGCGTGCGGGTGCACGCGGTCGAGCCGGCGCGGATCAGCCTGGAAGAGCGCCTGCTCGGCATTCTGCGAACCGGCACCGCCGGTCAGCCGGAGGGGAAGCGATGACAGCGCAGCAGGCGACGCCCGCCACGCAGCCGACGACGCAGGCCAGACAGCCGGCGCCGCCCCGGCCGACGCCGGGGCGGACGGCATCCCGGACGACTCCGGAACGGCTGATGCCGGTCCGGACGGTGCTCACCATCGCCGGGCTCACCCTGCGGGAGGCGTCGCGGCGCAAGGTGATGCGTGCGCTGGGGGCGCTCACCGTCCTGCTGCTGGCGCTCAGCGCCTGGGGGTTCTCCCAGCTCGGCGCCGCGGCCGACGACGGCGGGCTCACGTCCGGCGAGAAGCTGATGGCCTGCTCCCAGATCCTCAACCTGGTGATGTTCGGCTTCAGCCTGATCGCGGCCCTCGGCACCGCCTTTCTCGCCGGGCCCACCCTCGCCGGTGAGACGGAGTCGGGCATCGCGCTGGCGATGCTCGCCCGGCCGATCCGGCGCTCGGCGTTCCTCCTCGGAAAATGGCTCGGGCTGGTCGTGTTCGGCACCGTCTACGTGGTGCTCGCCGGTGTCGCGCAGTGCCTGGTCGTGCTGGCGACGTCCGGCTACTGGCCGCCGGAGCCGGCGACGGCACTGGCCCTGCTCGCCGCCCAGGCGATCGTGCTGCTGACCCTGGCCGTCCTGCTGTCGACCGCGGTGTCGCCGATGGCCTCCGGCGTGGTCTCCATCGGGCTGTTCGGGTCGGCCTGGGTCGCCGGGGTGATCGGCGGCGTGGGCGCGGCACTCGACAACGAGGCCGTGGAACGGGTCGGCACCGTCTCGCGGATCCTGCTGCCCACCGACGGACTGTGGCGCGGGGCGATGCACGGCTTCCAGGACCCGTCGGTGCTGCACAGGTTCGCCGCGGGTGAGTTCGAGGCCTTCCCGTTCCTCAGCGTGCATTCGCTGACCGCCGCCTATCTGGCGTGGGCGGTGGTCTGGGTGGTCCTGGTCTGGAGCGTCGCGGCGGCCTCCTTCCGGCGCCGCAACCTCTGAACGACCCAGCTTCTGAACCACCCAGCTCCGTCCGGCGCCGGGTCAGTGCCCGATACCGAGGTACTTCTCGTAGATGTCGTCCGCGGTGATGTCGTTCGCCCTTCCGGCGTGAATGACCGCGCCGTGGTTGAGGATGTAGACAGTTCGGGCCAGTGCCAGCGCGCGCTGCACGTACTGCTCGACCACGACGAGCGAGACGCCGCGCTCGGCCAGCCGAGCCAGCAGCTCGTAGATCGTGTCCGTCACCCGCGGCGAGAGCCCGAGTGAGGCCTCGTCGACGACGACGAGCCTGGGGCTGGTGATGTAGGCACGGGACAACGCGAGCATCTGCTGCTCGCCGCCGGAGAGGCTGCCGGCGGCCTGCCGGAGCCGGGTACCGAGAGCGGGGAAGAGGTCGACGGCCTCGGCCACCGCCTTCTCGGCATCGCGGCCACGGGCCTGGATGGTGATGTTCTCCCGGACGGTGAGCGAGGGAAAGATTCCTCGCCCCTCCGGGAGATGGCACACCCCGCGCCGGGCAAACCGGTGCGCGGGCTCTGCGGTCATGTCCTTTCCGTCGAGGGAGACCCGGCCGGACCGCGGTCGCAGGAATCCCGTGGCGGCGCGCAGGAGTGTGGTCTTCCCGGCGCCGTTCGGGCCGAGGAGCGCCACGACCTCACCGTCGCCGACGGTGAGGCTCACGCCGCGCAGAACTGTCGTGTCGCCGTAGCCGGCGGTCACCTCGTGGAGAGTCAGCATCGCCGGCTACTCGTGTGCCGGGAGGGCCAGGCGCTGGTCGGCGGCCGATTCAGGCCTGTTCCCGGCCGGCTCGGGTCTGGCCGGCTCGGATCCGTCCGGGGCCGGTTCGGGTACGTCCGCCGTGGTGAGGGCCGCGCTGCCGAGATAGGCGGCGCGTACCCGGTCGGAGCTCTCCATCTCGCTGGGAATCCCCTCGAAGATCAGTTTGCCGAAATCGAGCAGATAGACGTGGTCGCAGATGCTGCGGACCAGGGTCATGTCGTGTTCGACGAGCAGGACGCCGCAGCCGCGCTCCCTCACCACCGTCTGGAGAACCTGGCCGAACTGCTCGGTCTCATGTTCGTCGAGCCCGGAGGACGGCTCGTCCAGCAGCAGCATGTCGAACGGGCCGGCGAGGGCTCGGGCGAGCTCCACCAGCCGCCGCTGCCCGATGGGCAGCAGCCCGACCTGGACGTCGGCGATCCGCGTCGTCCCCGTGAGTGCCAGTGCCTCGTCGACCGCCTCGGACAGCAGGCGGCTCGACGGGCGCGATCCCATGAGGTGGGTGAACGGGTTCGCGCCGGCCAGGGAGGCCTCGCGGCCCATGCCCACGTTCCGCCGCACGCTCAGGCTGTTGAACAGCTCGGTCCGCTGGAACGTCCGGCCGAGCCCGCGCCGGGCCCGGCGTGCCGGCCCCTCCCGGGTGACGTCGAAACCGTGCAGGAGGATCTGCCCGGAGCTCGGGCGGTTCAGCCCGCTGCACGCGTTGAAGGTGGTGGTCTTGCCCGCGCCGTTCGGGCCGATGAGGCCGGTGATGGCGCCGGGTGGTGCCTGCAGGCTGACGCCGGCCACGGCCTGGACCCCACCGAAACGCACGGACAGATCACGGACGACCAGCCCGTCCCTGCCGGTGGGCTCGCGGCGGGACGAAGCGGATCGTTGCCGTGCGAGCGCCAGCCCCGGCCCGGCTGTTGCCGGTGGCTCAGCTCTTGCCGGTGGCCCGGCTGTTGCCGGTGGTTCAATCGTTGGCGGTTCAGCGGAACCGGCTGGCTCGGGTGCTGTAGTGGTCGGGGCTATGTCCAGCGGGGCGGCGGGAATCGGCGCCCGGCCGCCGAGGTGGTCGAGGAGGCGCCGCGCGGGCGCGGGCATGGTGCCGCCTCTTGTGCCGTACGCCGCGGTGGCCGCGCCGAGCCCGAAGAGCAGGGTGAGGATGTCGCCGGTCGTGTCCCCCGAGATGTAGGCGGGCAGCACGCTGTAGCCGATCGCCGCGACGATGGCGTACCACGGCTCGCCGACGGTGACGATCACCACCAGCACGACGAGGGTCAGTGAGTTGAAGGACGGATAGTAGGTGCCGACGCCGTAGTAGAAGAGCATGGCGTTGAGCGCCCCCGCCAGGGAGGCCACCGCCGAGGCGACGCAGAAGACGATCACCTTGAGCACGCTCGACGTCGTCCCGTGCGTCTCCAGCGCGAGTGGCGAGTCGGCCAGCGCCTCCAGCAGGCGGCCGAGCCGGCCGTGGCCGATCGCGGTGATGCCCACGGCAACGAGCACCGTGATCACGAGTAGCAGGTAGTAGAAACCCTCGTCGCCGGCGAGGTCCAGGCCCGCGATCGACACCGCGGGGCGCGGCGCCTCCAGCCCCAGCGGTGACTGCCCGAACATGAAGCCACGGGTGTAGAAGACCTGCTCCGCGAGGATGCCGAAACCCAGCGTGGCCAGCGCGAGGAACACTCCGGACACCCGTACGGCCGGTATCGAGATGAGGGCGCCGACCGGCACTGCGACCAGTGTCGCCAGGATCAGCGCCGGCAGCCACGGCATCGTGCTCGCGAAATGCCCGAACGCCGCCGCGCCGACGGCGGCGAACGCCAGGTGACACAGCGAGATCTGGCCGGATCGGCGGACGAGGAGCCCCAGCGAAAGAAAGAGCATGATGTTGATGAGCGCCGCCGACCACACGGAGACGTAGCCCGCCTGGATCGTGGGGACCGCCGCGAGCAGGCCGACCGCCACCACGCCCGCCGACAGGCGCACTCGGATCGGCGCCTGGTAGGAGCGGCGGACACTCGCGGCCGCCACGAGCCGCCGCTGCGTGAGCAGGCGGCGCGGGAGCACGATGAGGACCACGAAGAGGACGACGAACGGCAGCGCGGGTGCCAGCCCACCGATCCAGGTGGACGTCGCCGAGTACTTGTCGACCAGCGCGCTGGCGACGCCCATCACCAGACCGCCGACGAAGGTCAGCGGCAGGTTCGTGAAGTAGCCGATGGCTGCGGCCCCGAACGCCGCGAACACGACCGTCGTCAGGGTGACGCCGTCGACGAGCTGCCCCGGCGCCAGCAGCAGGCCCGCCACACCCGAGAAGAAGCTGCCGATGAGCCAGGCCCAGCGGCGGACCAGGACCGGATCGTCGCCGCTCATGGACACGAGCTCGTGGTTGTCGACGACGCCGCGCATGACGATGCCGATCCGGAACGCCTGGAAGAAGCGGTACAGAATGGCCGCGGCCGCCGCGGACAGTACGAAGAGGATGATTTCTTCCCAGGTGATGTTCACCCCGGCCAGCCGGATCGTCGACTGCGGCAGGAAATGCGGGAACTCCGGCGGGGTGGCCTCATGCCACAGCAGCCCGAGACTCGAGACGATGAGGATCAGGCCGACCGTCGCGACCACCTTGACGGTTTCGCTGGCACCCGCGAGCGACCGGGCGAGCAGCTCGAGCGCCAGCCCGAGCAGCGGCGCGAACAGGAGCAGGGAAATCGCGGCGGCCACCGGCCAGGGCAGGCCGTGGTCGACCCGCAGGAAATAGAAGCAGAAGGCGACGAGCGCCGCGACGGCACCGTAGCCGAAGTTGAAGATTCCTGACGTCTTGTAGGTCAGTACCAGGCCTATTCCGGCCAGGCCGTAGACCGCGCCGGTCGCGAGACCGACGACGATGAAGGGAAGGAAGTCGTCCACGGTGAGATCCGGCCTCCGGTGGCGAACAGACGGTTCGACGAGGGCGTGCCGGCCCGGATCTGTCCTGAACCGGGCCGGCACGCCCGCTGGCTGGTGCTGACGGGGCTGCCGGGGTTGCCGGTGCTGACGGGGCTGGCAGCGCTGGCAGGTGCTGGCCGGGCCTGCGTAGCTGCCTGCTACGAGGTCGAGCCGTCCTTGCAGCTGCGCTTTCCGTCGTTGACCAGTGCCGGCTTGCCGTCCTGGACCCGTCCGACGTACCAGCAGTTGACCTGGTTCGCCTTGCCGGCGGTGAAGGTGAGCGGGGGCGCCCAGCCGTCCAGCGTCTCGTCCTTCAACGAGGTGAGGCCCTTGGTGATCGCCGCGGCCGACACGTCCTGCCCGGCGCTGACGCCGGACGACTCGACGCCGCGCTCGACGAGCAGCCCGCCGGTCCAGACCTGGGCGGCCAGGGTCGTCCACGACTGCGGGTCGGTCCGCAGGCCGGGGGAGTACCGGTCGACCGCCTCGTTCAGCTTCTGGACCTGCGGCTGGTCCACGAAGAACGGAAGAATGGGGAAGGCGATCCAGAGGTTGTTCTTCGTCACGGCGTTGTCGACGAGCCGCATCGTGAAACCCGTTCCGGCCTCGATGAGGGTCGGGTGGAAGTCCTGGCGGGCGCAGTCGCCGGCGACCTTCTCCAGCACCGACGCGGAATGGCTCACATACAGTGCGGTGACGCCGGCCTGCTTGGCCGCGACACACTGGGATGTGTAGTTGGCGGCGGTCGCCGAAATGGACGCGCTGTGGATGACCGGGAGTCCCAGCTCCTCGCCGACGCCCTTCATCAGACTGACGGTGTCCGCGCAGCTGGATGACTCGGCGCAGTACAGGATGCCGAGGTTGGTCGCCTTCGCGAGCTTCGCGGTCGAGATGATCGCGTACGGCAGGGCGTTGGTCGTCTGCCCGGAGGGGTAGGCGTTCGGGTCCTTGCTGAACACCGCGTTGAAGAAGTCACCGCCGACAACCGGGATGCCGGCGTCGTCCGCAGCCTTGATCCAGGTCGAGACGAGCGTGGTGAGGTTGATGATGACGTCGACCTTGTCGGAGATCGCCGCCTTTGCCTTGGTGACGGAGTTTCCGGGGTTTCCGGCGTCGTCGTACAGTTTGAGCTTGACCGGGTGCCCGTTGATGCCGCCGGCGGCGTTTACCGACTTCGACCAAGCCTCAGCGACCTTGCTGGCGGGGCCGATGCTGTGCGCGAAGGATCCTGTACAACTGCAGATCACCGCCACGTTGACCGGTGTTCCAGCGGCTGCCGAGCTGTTCGCGTCGGCCGAGTCGCTCGATCCTGAATCGCCACACGCCGCAACCGTCATGGCGACGAATGCCAGCATGGCTATCAGGAGCCTGCGTAAGTGCATTTCTCTCCCCTGGTTGGAGCGGCTAGGTGGGGGACTCTAGTGAATATTCACTCACCAATCAAGGCTAAGGAGTGCACTTCTTTTGCATCGATTGCCCGTCGAATGCCCAGATTTGTCCGCATTTTCTACCTCCCCTGGCCGTGGTTCGACCACTTTCCGTAGTCAAGCGCGTACGAAATTCCRCCTGGCGGTGTAGATGGTCGGATGCCCTGGGTGGGGTGGTGAGCGCGAATTGCCTACAGCAAAGGTCTAGCGGAGTACATGCTTACTCTGCTACTTTGCGAACGCTGCAGGCCAGCCGCGTCGGCCGCGGGTTGGTCGACGTCCCTCCCCGCCGACGGCACCGCTTTGCCCGCCAATTTGAATGGGGGTTGTCATGGCAGACACCGGGATGGACCGGACACGCCCACCCGTACATCTGTGCATCGGCGCCGAGCGGCTCGCCGCGGGGTCGGGTGGCACGTTCGAGCATGTCGATCCGTGCACCGGTGAAGTCGACGCGATCGTTCCCCTTGCCGGGCCGGCAGAGGTGGAGCAGAGCGTGCGATTAGCGCACGAGGCCTTTCTGCGATGGCGTGACGTGCGTCCCGCCGAACGACGCAGGTTGCTCTTCCGGCTGGCCGACCTCATCGAGCAGAACGCGGCCGAGTTCTCCCGGCGAGCGATTCTCGACAACGGTATGGCGGTGAGCTCGGCGGTCGGGCTGGTCGGCGGTGCGGTGGAGTGGACCCGGTACTACGCCGGTTTCGCGGACAAGATCTCCGGTCGGGTGGCGTCCTCGTTCGGCCCGGACGGCGAGTTCAGCTACACCCTCGCGCAGCCCTACGGCGTCATCGCCGCGATCATCACCTGGAACGGCCCGCTGACCTCCCTGTCGATGAAGGTCCCGCCGGCGCTCGCCGCGGGCAACACCGTCGTGGTCAAACCGTCGGAGCTGACACCGTTCGCCGCCGAGTTGTTCGCCGACCTGGTGGAGGCCGCGGGGTTCCCGCCGGGCGTCGTCAGCGTGCTGCCCGGCACCGGCGAGGCAGGAGCGGCGCTCGTCGAGCATCCACTGGTCCAGAAGGTCTCGTTCACCGGTGGTCCGGTGACCGCGAAGGCCATCCTGCGGACCTGTGCCGAGCAGATGAAACCGGCCTGCCTTGAGCTCGGTGGCAAGTCGGCCAACCTCGTCTTCGACGACGCCGATCTCGACGCCGCGATCGCCTGGGGGACGCTGCGCGTCCTCGGCACGGTCAGTGGGCAGGGCTGCGCCTTTCCGACCCGCATGCTCGTGCAGGAGTCGATCTACGAGGAGGCGATCGATCGGGTCGCGCGCCTGGTCAAGGGGATCCGGGTGGGTGACCCGTGGGACACCGCCACCGACATCGGCCCGGTCGTCAACCAGGCCGCGGTCGACCGCATCCTCGGCATGATCGAGCAGGCCGGGCTGGACGGCGCCCGGCTGGTCGCCGGTGGCGGGCGCCTGCAGGGGCCGCTGTCCGGCGGGTACTTCCTCGAGCCGACGGTGTTCGCCGACGTGGAGCCGCACAGCGAGCTCGGCCAGGTCGAGGTGTTCGGCCCGGTGCTGTCGATGATGCCGTTCTCCACCGAGGAGGAGGCCGTCGAGATCGCGAACTGTACCCGGTACGGGCTGTCCTCCTACGTCCAGACCACGGATGTGCGCCGCGCGCACCGGGTCGCCGAGCGGCTCGTGGCCGGCGCGACCATGATCAACGGTGCGCCGAACATGATGGTGAACCGCCCGTTCGGCGGTCTGGGCCTCAGCGGCTACGGCAAGGAGGGCGGCCCGGACGGCCTGGCCGAGTTCCAGCGGATCAAGACCGTCGCGATGGTCTGACCCGTGTGACCGAAATCCCAGACCAGAAAACCGTGAACGCGGCGGCGTTCTCCGGGGAAGGGAGATCCATGGCCACTGGATCCGGTTCGGCGGGTGGAAGGATTTTCGGGCCGCCCGGCGCACATTCATCGGGCCAGCTGGTTCCGACTCTCGGCGTGATGCTTCCGGTGTTCGGCACCATCGACGGGAGCATCAGTCCGTCGAGCATCGCCGAGGCGGCGGTCTACGGCGAGCGGCATGACATCGACGGTCTGTGGCTGGGTGACCATCTGGTGCATCCGCTCCCGCTGCTGGAGTCGATCGTGACGCTTGAACACGTGGYGAGCGTGACCACGCGGGTGCGCGTCGGAACGTCGGTGATGCTGCTCGCCCTGCGAAACCCGCTCGCGGCGGCGAAGCAACTCGCGACCATCGCCGCCTATCACCCGGGGCGTCTCACGCTCGGCGTCGGCGTCGGCGGTGAGCATCCGGCGGAGTTCCGCGCCAGCGGGGTACCACTCGACCAGCGAGCCGCACGGTTGGAGCAGTCCGTGCTGCTCCTGCGTGAGCTCTGGTCCGGCGAGCCGGTCACTTCCGACGGCCCGTTGCAGGGGGTGCGCATAGCACCGATCCCGCCGCGGATACCGCTGCTTTTCGGCGGGCACACGCCTCCCGCACTGCGGCGCGCGGCTCGGCTCGGTGATGCCTGGGTCGGCTTCTACAAGGACGTCGACGGGTTCCGCGCGGCCAGGGACACGATTGTCCTCGAACGAAAGCGGCTCGGCCTGGAAGACATCGACTTCCCGCTCGGGATGGTGCTTCCGACACTGATCACCGAGCGGGACACCGGCGCCGACGACCGCGCGGCCGAGTTCATGCGCGGCGCCAGTACGAAGAACTTCCAGGCCAGCCCGGCACAGTACGTGCTCGCGGGCACTCCCGAGCGGGTCGTGACGCGGCTCGCCGAGTACCACGCCGCCGGGTGCGGGCACTTCATCCTCGCGATTCTCGACCAGGGACCCGCCTATCTGGAGCAGCTCGCGGCCGTCTGCGAGCAGGTTCTTCCCGCCGTGCGGTCATGGGTGAGCGGTTAGCAGGCACGACGGCCCCGGCGCGGACGCCCGGCGCGGACGAGACCGGATCTGATCAAGGGGATCAAGGGGAGAACATGGCACGTCTGGATGGCAGGATCGCCATCGTCACCGGCGCCGGAATCGGGCAGGGCCGTTCCACCGCGCTTCGCCTCGCGAAGGAGGGCGCCAAGGTACTCGCCGTCGACGTGAGCGGCGCCGAGAGGGACACCGCTGCGCAGGCACCGGATCAGATCGAGCCGGTCCACGCGGATGTCACCCGCGGCGACGAGGTTCAGGCGCTTGTCGCGGAGGCGGTCGGGCGRCATGGCCGACTCGACATCCTCTGCAACGTGGTCGGTGTCGCCGGCATCGCCCAGGCGCCCATTCCCGACATCGACGAGGACGACTACGACAGGCTCCTCGCCATCAACCTCAAAAGTGTCTTCCTCGGCATGAAGCACGCGATCCCGGCGATGGTGGCATCGGGCGGCGGATCGATCATCAACTGGTCCTCGGTCGGTGCCCTGGTCTCGTCGCCGCAGACGGCCGTCTACGGCGCTTCGAAGGCCGGGATCCTCGCGATGACCCGTGCCGCGGCTCGTGAATGGGGAAAGTCCGACATCCGGGTGAACGCCATCTGCCCCGGCTTCGTCTACCCGACCGRCATGACCCTCATGGGCGAACGGGAATTCCCCGAAGCGGTGTCGCGGGCCGCCTCGAAATCGGCGCTCGACCGCCCCGGCCACCCTGACGAGATCGCCGCCGTAGCCGCGTTCCTCGCCTCGTCGGACGCCTCGTACGTGACCGGAACCTACCTTGTCGTGGATGGCGGCTGGACCGCCGGCTAGACAACCTGCCTGGCGGTCACCCGCCTGTTCGCCCGGTTCCCGGCCCTCGCGCTGGCCACCGACGAGCCGGTGTTCCGGCCGCATCTCACGGTGCGCGGCTTCGAGACGCTGCCCGTCATCCTCTGACGGCATCCTCTGACTGGCTCTGTCCTGAAATCCGTCCCTACCGGTGCCGCGGAGCCGGTTCGTGTACCGAGACGGGAAGGCGTTCCGGACCGCGCAGGATCACGTTCGGCTTGAAATCCGGCTCGTCGGTGAGCGGGTCGATGGTGATTCCCCGTTCGATCACGCGGCGCAGCAGCGTCTCCATCTCCAGCAGGGCCAGCCCGGCGCCGAGGCAGAAATGCACCCCCAGGCTGAACGCGAGATGGCGCGGGGGAGCCGCCTGGCGTCCGTGGAAGCGGGTGACGTCGAGGCGGTCCGGGTCCGGGTAGGCGGCCGGGTCGCGGTTCGCGGCGGCGAGCAGCACCGCCACCCCGGAACCGGGCGGCAGCAGCTCGCCGGCGAGCTCCAGCTCGGTCAGCGCGTCGCGGGGGATCAGCTGGATCGGCGCGTCGAAACGCAGCAGCTCCTGGACGGCGCTGGGAACCAGCTCCGGCTCGGCGTGCAGGGCGGCGAGCTGCTCCGGGTGGCGCAGCAGCGCGAGCAGGCCGTTCCCGATCAGATTGACGCTGGTCTCGTGCCCGGCGTTGAGCAGCAGGTTCCCGGTGCCGAGCAGCTCGGTGTCGGAAAGCCCGTCACCGTTCTCGTCGACCGCGGCCAGCGCGCTGATCAGATCATCGGCCGGATGGTCGCGCCGGGAGCGGGCCAGCTCCCGGAAATAGTCGTAGAAGGCGGCCGTCGACTCGTCCCGCCGGGTCTTCTCCTCCGGGCTGAGCAGGATTTCCGGGTCCAGCCCGCGGGCGATGGCGATCGACCACTTGTGAAAGACCGGGTAGTCCGTGGCGGGAATCCCGAGCAGCTCGCACACGATCGTCATCGGCAGTGGATAGGCGAGGGCGGCGATCAGATCGGTCTCGCCGGCGGAGACCATGTCGTCCAGCAGCTGGTCGACGAGCCGCTCGATGCGCGGCGCCAGCCCCGAGATCATGCGCGGGGTGAAGGTCCGGCTGACCATTCCTCGCAGCCGGGTGTGCTGCGGCGGGTTCATGAAAAGAAAAGAGTCGCCGCCCCGGAAGGCGCCGTCCGGGCCCTGGTTGTGCCCCCAGGACGGGTTCTGCAGCACCGCGGTGCATTCCGCGTGCCGGGTCACCAGCCGGATGCCGAGCGGCGTCTCGTGTACCGGCCCGCCCTCGCGCAGCTGTGCGAACAGGGGGTAGGGGTCGGCGCGGTGCGCCGGGCTGAACAGATCCAGCAGGATCCGGGTGACGTCGTCCGCGGGCAGGGTCGAGGCCATCGGTCCTCCCTCCGAGATCGGTGTCGGGCGATCGGTGTCGGGCGATCGATTTCGGGCGATCGGTGTCAGGAGACCGGGGTCAGGCCCGGGCGGCCATCTGCAGGGCGGCCAGACCACGAACGACGATGTTCGGCTTGTAGGGCGGGTCGTCGTCGAGCAGTTCGAGCGTCCCGGCCCGGCGCAGCAGGCGGTCCAGCAGGATCTCCATCTCCAGCTGCGCGAGCGGGGCGCCGAGGCAGTAGTGGATGCCGAGGCTGAACGCCAGCTGGTGCGGCGGGACGGGGGTCCGCTGGTGGAACCGGGTGACGTCGAGGCGGTCCGGATCGTGGAACGCCGCCGGGTCACGGTTCGCCGAGTTGATGAGAACGACGACTCCCTCGCCCTCGGCGAACGTGCGCCCGCCGATGGTCAGCGGCCGGGTGGCCGACCGGGTGGTCAGATGCACCGGCGGGTCGTAGCGCAGGAGCTCCTCCACCGCGGCCGGGACGAGCTCGGGCCGCTCGCGCAGCACCTGGATCTGGTCGGGATTGCGCAGCAGCGCGAGGATGCCGTTGCCGACCAGGTTCACCGTGGTCTCGTGGCCGGCGACCAGCGTCGTCACACAGGACGTCAGCAGTTCCAGCTCGGTCAGCACGTCGCCCTGGTCCTCGACGGCGGCGAGCGCGCTGAGCAGGTCGTCCGCGGGCTGGCGCTTACGCTCGTCGATGAGCTCCCGGAAGTAGGCCTGGAAGTCCCGGGACGCGGTGCTGCGGTCGGCCCGCTCCTGCGGGCTTAGCAGGGCATCCGGGTCGAAGCCGCGCCCCAGCCACTGGGACCACTGCTGGACGAGCGCGTGGTCGGCGGCCGGCACCCCGACCAGCTCGCAGACGACGGTCAGCGGCAGCGGGTAGGCGATCGTCTCGATGAGGTCGAACTCGCCCGCGGCCAGCGCGTTGTCGAGCAGACCGTCGACGAGCCGTTCGATGCGTGGCCGCAGGCCCGCCACCAGCCGCGGGGTGAAGGCCTTCCCGACCAGCCGGCGCAGCCTGGTGTGGTCCGGCGGGTCCATCCACAGGAACGACGTCGGCAGCTCGGCGGCCGCCTCGTGCGCCTCGACGTCCCCGTGCAGCTGCGCTGCCTCGTCGGCGTGGCTCCAGGCCGAGTTCTGCAGGACGGTCACGCAGTCGCTGTGCCGGGTCAGCAGATACAGGCCGAGCGGAGTGCGGTGCAGGGGGCCGGCCTCGCGCAGGCTCCGGCACAGCGGATAGGGGTCGGCCCGGTGCTCCAGGCCGAACAGCGCGAGAATGGTCTCGGTCAGGTCGATCGTGTCCGAGTCGATCGTGTCTGATACGCCGGGTGATGCGGCTGACGCGTTCACCGACAACCTCCTGCTGCGGAAAGYCGTGCGAAAACCGTAAGGCGCCGGATGTCGAGACGGCGAACGATAGGTGGTTTTCATAATGTGATTGATTTCGGTCGAGCGCCTTGACCGGTGATTTTCGCGGTGGGCAGGATTTCGCTGCTGAATCCTTGTGGATCGCGCGGCTGATCGCAGGCCGACAGCTGTGGGAGGGCGATGTGGCAGACGCCGGTAGCTCGGAGCGCCGTGGGCGGGCGGTGGTGCTCGGAGCGAGCATCGCGGGCATTCTCGCCGCCCGGGTCCTCGCCGACAGCTACGAGCAGGTGGTGGTGCTCGACCGCGACGACCTCACCGGGGTGCTCCAGCGCCGCGGCACCGCGCAGGGCCGCCACCTGCACGGGCTCATGGAACGCGGCCGCCGGATCATCGAGGACCTGTATCCCGGGGTGACCGCGGAGCTCGTCGGCCTCGGTGCGCCGACAACCGAGGTCCTGACCCGATCCCGCTGGTACCTCAGCGGCCTGCGGGTCCATCCGACGTCCACCGGCCTCACCACGGTGCTGGCCAGCCGGCCGCTGCTGGAAAGCACCCTGCGGGCCCGCACCGCCGCGATGCCTGGGGTGGAGATCCATGCGGGTGTCTCCGCGTCCGGCCTGGTCGCCGCACCCGCGGCACCCGACGGCGCGCGGCGGGTGGTGGGCGTTCGGGTCACGGCAACGGACGCGGCCACCGCCGCCGCGATCGACCACCTCAGCCAGGAAGCACCCCGCCTCCTCCAGGACGCAGCTCGCCTCGACGGAGACGCGACCGGCAACGGCCAGGACGCATCCCAGGGCGCCCGCGGCGGAGCCGTCATCGCGGCCGACCTCGTCGTCGACGCGACCGGGCGGGCGTCCCGTGCTCCCGACTGGCTTGCCGAGATCGGCTGCGACCGGCCGGTCGAGGAACGTATCGACATCGACCTGGGCTACGCCTCACGCACCTACGAGCGCCGCCCGGAGCACCTCGACGGTGACCTCGGTGTGGTCGTCTCGACCATGCCGGGCTGGCGCGGCGGCGGCGCGATCGTGCTCGAGGGCAACCGCTGGCACGTCACCCTCGGCGGCATGCTCGGCGACCACCCGCCCCTCGACGAGGCCGGCTTCCAGGCATTCGCGTCCACCATGCCGGTTCCGGACGTCCACCAGATCGTCACCACCGCCCGGCCGCTGGAGGATCCCGTCCCGCACCGGTTCCGCGGATCGGTGCGCCGCTACTTCGAGCGGCTGGCCGCACCGCCCGAGGGCTTCCTCGTCATCGGCGACGCCGCCTGCAGCCTCAACCCGATCTACGCGCAGGGGATGACCGTCGCCGCCCAGCAGGCCGAGGCGCTCGCCGGCTGCCTGCACGCGGGCCGCGCCGACCTGCCGCGGCGCTTCTACCAGGAGGCCGTCACCCGCATCGAGTTCGCCTGGCAGATGTCGACCAACGCCGACCTGAACTACCCGGGCGTCGTCGGCAACCGCACCCCGCGGGTCCGGATCATGAACGCCTACATCCGCCGGGCCCACATCGCCGCGCACCTGGACCCCACGGTCGCCCGTACCTTCATGCGCCTGGCGAACCTGGTGGAGCCACCCTCCAGCCTGCTGCGGCCGCCGATGGTCGCCCGCATCCTGCGCCACGGCTTCTCGGCCTCCGTCCCCACTCCACGGACCGGTGCGTCGTCCGTTTCGAAAGCCTCGCCGGGCACCGCGGCGGCCCGGGCCTCCCGGTGAGAACTGGCTGATCCGGTCCCGCTGTCGCCGCTGTCGCCGCTGTCGCCGCTGTCGCCGCTGTCGCCGAGCAAGATGTGAGGATTTCGGCTGCTGCAACAACCGTAATCCTCACTTCTTGCGAATTGCCAAAACCCTTATGTCGCTATTGGTGTGAATTGATGGCGCTGTGCGGCGGCACGGGATCCACCCTCAGCCGGCGCGGCGGTCTCCCGGGGCGTAGCCGCGGACGAAGAGCCCCACCGCGGAGCGCAGCGCCGCGTCAAGGGCCGGATCGTCGAGCCCGGGCGGGTGGTAGACGGCGAAGGTGCCGAGCTCGGTCATCTCCCAGACGGTGCCGCTGACCAGGGCGATGAAGTGGCCTGCGGCGCGGGCGGGGTCGTCGATGCGCAGCGCGCCGCCGTGGGCGAGGCGAGCGAGCTGGCCGATCAGCTCCGACCAGACGGGCGCCGCGACGCGCTGGCGCCACAGCTGCATGAGCGGTGGGTTGCGCGGGCCTTCGGTCTGAACGAGCACACGGAGCGAGGCGCTGCGTGGGTCGAGGAAGGTCGCCATGATCCGGCGCGCCAGCTCGTTCAGATAGACCTCGGGGTCGGGCAGCTCGCTGGGGAAGTGCGCCGTCGCCTCGCGCAGGGTTTCCAGCGTCGCGGTGATGTGCTCGTCGATCACGGCGAGGAACAGTGTCTCCTTGTCGCCGAAGTGGTTGTAGATGGTCTGGCGGGAGACCGGCGTGGCCGCGGCGACGTCCTCCAGGGTGGTGGACGCGTAGCCCTGGCGGACGAAGAGCTCCAGCGCCGCAGCCATGATTGCTTCACGTTTGGCCGGGCGGCCCCGTGCGGGCGCACGCGGGGCTGGTGGGACTCGCTCGGGCACCCCTTCAGCCTAGTCTTGGACGTCGGTGTCTAAAATTCTAGACGATCACGTCCTGATTGGTGTCCGGGTGTGTGGGCGCGGCGTCGCCGGCCACCACGGGGCCCTGGCGAAGGAGACGAATTGACCGAGGCTGAGGCTGAGCGTTCGCACACCGCCGTCATCGGTGCCGGCCCCGCGGGGCTGACCGCCGCCTACCAGCTCGCCGCCCGCGGCGCGGCCGTGACGGTCTTCGAGGCCGACGACGTCGTCGGCGGGATCAGCCGCACCGTCGTTCGTGACGGCTGGCGGTTCGACATCGGCGGGCACCGGTTCTTCACCAAGGTGGCCGAGGTCGAGGTGCTCTGGAACGAGATCCTGCCCGCCGACGACTTCCTGCTCCGGCCACGGATGAGCCGGATCTACTACCAGGGCAAGCTTTACGACTACCCGCTGCGGGCACTGAACGCCCTCGGGAATCTCGGGCCGCGCGAGGCCGCCCTCGCCATCGGGTCCTATCTGCGGGCCCGAATCCGTCCGCCGCGAGACCAGGATGCCAACTACGAGTCGTGGCTGGTGGCCAGGTTCGGTTGGCGTCTTTACCGGACGTTCTTCAAGACATACACGGAGAAACTGTGGGGAATCCCGGTCAGTGAGATGCCGGCGGACTGGGCCGCCCAGCGGGTGAAGAACCTCTCCCTGTCCGCGGCGATCGTGAACGCGGTCCTCCCGAAGCGCAACCAGAAGAACATCACCAGCCTCATCGAGGAGTTCCGCTACCCGAAACTCGGGCCGGGGATGATGTGGGAGGAAGCCGCCCGCAAGGTGGAGAAGATGGGCGGAGAGGTCATCATGAACTCCGCGGTGACGACGATTCACCGGGCCGACGGGCGAGCCGTCGCCGTCACCGTCACCAACCGGTCCGGGCAGCGCCAACGGGTGCCCGCCGACCACGTCATCTCCTCGATGCCGATGTCGGCACTGCTCAGGAGCATCGACCCGCCTCCGCCGGCGGATGTCCTGGCGGCGGCGGACGACCTGCGTTACCGCGACTATCTGACGGTCGCGCTGATTGTGCCRCAGGAGTTCAGCTTCCCGGACAACTGGATCTACATCCACGATCCCGGAGTTCGGGTCGGCCGCATCCAGAACTACGGGTCATGGTCGCCGTATCTGGTCAAGGAAGGCCGCACCTKCCTCGGCCTGGAGTTCTTCGTGTTCGAGGGCGACGACATGTGGACGAAGCCCGACAGCGAGCTGGTCGTGCTCGGCACCGCGGAGCTGGAGGCACTCGGGCTGGTCCGCCCGGGCATGGTCGAGACCGGCTATGTCGTGCGGGTCCCCAAGGCGTACCCCACCTACGACCAGTTCTACCGGCGCAACGTCGACGTCATGCGGCGCTGGCTGGAGGAGAACGCTCCGAACGTCTACCCCGTCGGCCGCAACGGAATGCACCGGTACAACAACGCCGACCATTCGATGCTGACCGCCATGCGCACCGTCGAGAACATTCTCGACGGTACCGGGTACGACGTGTGGGAGGTCAACGTCGAACAGGAATATCACGAGGAGAAGTCGGCCACCGGCGCGAAAGCCCGGGCGACCGGCGGAACCGGCCGCGACGCACCGGTCATCCCGCGCCGGTAGCAGCGGCCCCTGGGCCCCGCAGGCCCCCGGCAGGCACCCTGGCCCCTCTGGGGCAGGGCTCAGATCGCCGAGATCGCGTCCCAGATCGGGGGCCAGCAGGCGACCGCGGTGACCACCGCCGCGGCGGCGAGCAGGCCCGTCGCCAGCAACGGACGGGCCTGGCGGCGCAGCCGGACGGCGAAGGGCGCGCCGCCGCCTGGCGCGGCCCTGACCTCCTGCGCCACGACGAAGCCCAGCACCAGCAGGAACACCAGCGTGTCCTGCAGGGCGAACAGGAGGTACCCCGCCGTCGCGCCCGCGTCGTAGACGGCGAGGTGAAACCAGCAGACCGCCAACGGCAGCACGACCATGGCGATATAGGGAGCGACGAGCCGCAGCGACATCGCGCCGGCATCGTCACCGACACCCTTCTTGGTGATCATGTACGGCTTCTTGACCCGCAGCACGACCTGCACCAGCGCGGAGAGGACGATCACCCAGCGGGCCGCGTGCAGCACGATTCCGCGCCAGGTGAGACGCACCCGGCGCGGCACGTGCCACGGCCGGCTCCACCACCAGACACCCGCCCCGACCGCGCTCAGCGGCAGGCTGTGGACGACGAACTCCAGGTAGTGAATCGTCGCKATGCGCCAGTTCAGGCACAGCGCCGCCAGCGGCAGCGCGAAAAGGGTCACCATCGACAGGCACCAGAAGGTGTACCAGGTCTGCGAGAAGAGGAACTGCACCGCCTGCCGTGGCCGGTAGTTCCGCAGCAGGCGCGGCGTGTGCCACAGCAGGACCTCGATCATCGAATAGGCCCAGGCGAACTGCTGCGAAAGATAGGTCTCGAACGTCTCCGGCCCGTCACCCACCGCGATGATGTCGGGGACGAAGACGCCCTGATACCCGCGCGCGGCGAGGCAGACCGTGTCGAGATGATCCTCGGCCCGGGTCGGCTGGAAGCCGCCGATCTCACGGATCGCCGCGGTGTCGTAGGTGCAGTGGGAACCGATGATGAAAGGAGTCCGGGAGAAGCCGTAGAAGCCCATCTGCAGCGGGCCCTGCAGCCCCAGCTCCTGCTCGGCGGCGCCGCGGGCCGTCCAGTGCTCGAAGTTGCCGTAGACGCTCGGTGCCTGGACCCACTTCACCATTGGGTCGGCGAAGTAGCCGAGGACCTGGTGCAGGTAGTCCGGGTTGGGAATGTGATCGATGTCAAGCTGGGTGAAATGGCTGTACCCGCGGCCGTGGGCATCGAGCCAGGCGTTGACGTTCCCGGCCTTCGTCTTGCGCTTGAAGGGCGGGAAGCGCCGGTTCCAGCCCGCCACACCCGCCTTCCCCCAGCGGGCCTCGTCATGCCGGCAGAAATATCGGACGCCGACCGAGCGGGCCATCTCCTCGATCTCCGGCGAGGGGACCTTGTCCACCAGGATCCAGCTGTCGTGCGGATAGGCGATGCGGCTCATCGCGACCAGCTGACGCCGGACGATCTCCAGCGACTCGGAGCCGGGAACGGTCAGGCTGACGACCGCGACCCGACCGATCGCCCCGGCATCCTCCGCCCGCCGCACCGGGATGCGAACGGGCCGCCGCATGTTTCCCACGAAGATCAGGTACATCGTCGCGAGGAACGTGCCCACGTAGAAGAAGGACAGCGACATCAACACGAACAGCGGCGCGGAGCCGATGTTGCCGGGACGCAGCCACCACTGCCAGAAGAAGACGACCGCGGCGATCCAGCAGACCACGACCAGCCGGTACTGCCAGGCCTGCGACCGGCTCATCACAGCCGCCGCCCGGACCCGAATCCCAGCGCCGTCCGCCGCCCCCGGCGTCCGCCCGCGGCCGGGGCTCGGCACCCGCGGGCGACGCTGCACCCGCACGGTCACCTGGTCGACACCACCGACCGAAAGCGGCACCGTGACGTCATCCAGATCCAGGAAGGCCGTCACATCCGCGGCCTGGGAGGGCACTGTGGCTTCGGCCGGCCAGGGCGGCGCAGCCCTGGTGCCTGCCGCTGCCCCGGGCCCGGGTGAATACGCCGACGTCGTGCCGTCACGCAGCGGGCTACGCACCTGTCTCTCCCCCCACGAACCGCGCGACTGATCACGCGGCGGAAAACAACGAGCGAGCGGCTGGTCGGTCTCGGGGGTCGCCGAATGCGCGGACAGGTGCCAGGGTCCGTCGCGGGCCCGAATCCGCCGCAGGCCCGAAAGAGATGTCCGGCAGCGCGGGCAGGATTCGCCTGCCGGCGGCCCACCCGGGCCGCCGGCGAATGGCGCAGGTCACATTGCTCGGGCCCGTCGGTATGGACGTGCGGGTGACCGAGGAATTCCCTTTCGTTGCACGTCCAGCCCCCTCCCGCATCCGATCGAGCGCCGAGGTATAGATCGGCGTAGTCCGGACAGATGGTCACGCTAAGGCATCCCGGGCGGCTTGGCAAAATTGATGCACACAGCGTCCGGGTGGACGCTCTCCGGTGTCGGAGCGGAATGTGGTAACGCAGGTCACTTTGTTTTTCTGCTCACACTCTCCGCTGTCCGCGCTGATAGCTGAGATCACTTTCAGGTGGCGGCGGAATGCTTTTCGTGGCCAGGTATCCTGCGAGATCTGAGGCGTTGCCCGAACGGTGGGCCCGGGAGTCTCCCGGCGAAGCCGCCGGGGCCCGAGCCGTCGTGCGGGCCCCGCGGCCCGAGATCGCGGCGCCCGCGGGCCGCTCGGCCGGGAGGGGGGCGGGAACCGATGCGGGGACGGAGCGTGCGGGTGGCCCCTCCTGCGCGGGTGGCCCTGCCGCTGATCCTGGTCGCCGTTCTCGCCGTTCTCGTCGTGGTGTCGGTGCTGGTCACAGCGCTGAGCGGGCCCGGTGCGCGCCCGGCGGAGGTGCTCGGTGTCCGCGGCGCCGACATCTCCTTCACGCTGCAGGAGGAGGCCGCCGGCACTGCCCTGTCTGACGGCGGGCAGCGACGTCCCGTCGAACGGATACTCGCCGCCCGCGGCGCGAACTACGTCCGGCTGCGGGTCTGGGTCAGCCCGCCCGCCGGTTACAGCGACGAGAAATCGGCGCTGACACTCGCCAGAAGAGCGCACAGTGCCGGGCTGAAAATCATGCTGGTGCCGCACTACTCGGATTTCTGGGCCGATCCGCACGCACAGGAGCCGCCGGCCTCATGGCCTCGGTCCGACCTGGCGGCCATGAAGCGGAGAATCGGCGATTACACCCGGGATCTCGTGTCGAGGTTCGCCGCGCAGGGCACCCCGGTCGATATGATCCAGATCGGCAATGAGATCACCAACGGAATCCTCTGGCCGCTGGGCTCCGTCCAGGCCGGCACCGCCGACGAATGGGCGAGGCTCGCGGACCTGCTGAACAGTGCCATCGCCGGCGCCCGCGAAGGCGCCCCGGGCCGGCATCTCCCGGTGGTCCTTCATGTCGACAGCGGCGGGGACAGCGGCCTGTCCCGATATTTCTTCGACAGCCTGATCCAGGCCGGTGTCACATCCTTCGACATCATCGGCCTGAGCTACTACCCGTTCTGGAACGGCTCGCTGGCCGCCCTGCGCGCGAACCTCGACATGCTCGCCTCCCGCTACCACCGCGGAATCCTCATCGCGGAGACGGCCTACCCGCAGAGCCTGGCCGCGGCGAAGCCCGGTGACTGGGTAAACACACCCGACCAGCTACCGGACGGCACCGCCCTGCCGGCGACACCAGCCGGCCAGGAACGGTTCTTCGCCCAGCTGCGCCAGATCCTGAGTGACGTGCCCGACCATCGCGGCCTCGGCTTCTTCGTGTGGGAACCGGCCTGGCTCACCGTGAGCCCGAAACCCGGCGAACCGATGCCCGCGGCGAACCTGGCCATGTTCGATCGCGATGGCACCGCGCTGCCCAGCCTCAACGCCTTCGCGGCCATCCCGGCCGCCGCATCGGGCGCTGCTCCGGGCGCGAGCTGATCCCGGGCCCGCGCGCGGCAGTGGAGGAGCCGGGTTTCGCGGCCGTGCGGCTGATCGGAGCCAAGGATTCATCTCGGTTTTGCAGTTTTCGGACCCAGTTTCACTTTCGGTTGAAATGCGCCGCGAAGATTTACTGCATATTCGCTCTCGGGTTGCTCTGCCTGATCGACTGTCTGGGATTCTCCTGGACGGGTTTCGCCGGACCTGGACCGGAATTCCCTCCGGCCCCGGCGGGGCCAGTCAGGAGAGCGTGGTGTCCCCTCGTGTCTTCAAGGCGGCGGCTGTCGCCRTCGTTGCCATCCTGGTCGGCGTGCTCCTCGCCGCCGCGCCGGCGAACGCGACGCCCCCGAACATCCCCTCGGCAAGCACCGCACTGAGCCGGCTGAACTCCCTGACGGTCGCCGCCGAGTCGCACTCCTCCACCTACGACCGTGACCTCTTCCCGCACTGGATCACGATCTCCGGCGCCTGCAACACCCGTGAGCAGGTCCTGAAGCGCGACGGCACCGGTGTCGTCGTGAACAGCAGCTGCGCCGCGACCTCCGGCTCCTGGTACAGCCCGTACGACGGCGCGACCTGGACGTCCGCCTCCGACGTCGACATCGACCACATGGTTCCGCTGGCGGAGGCGTGGGCGTCCGGCGCCTGGGCCTGGACCACGGCGCAGCGCCAGACCTACGCCAACGACCTCGGCGGCCCCGAGCTGTGGGCGGTCACCGACAACGTCAACCAGTCGAAGGGCGACAAGGACCCGGCCGAGTGGCAGCCGTCGCTCACCTCGTTCCGCTGCACCTACGCGCGTGCGTGGGTCCAGGTGAAGTACTACTACAGCCTCACCGTCGACAGTGCGGAGAAGTCCGCCCTGACGACCATGCTCGGCACCTGCTGAGCCCYGCAGAACTGACTTCCGCGTGACTACGCCTGGCTGCCCACATCCGAACCCGCGGGCAGCCAGGTCCTGGCGTGGTCAGAGCAGGCCAGGGAGAACCTTCTCGAAAAACGGATGGTCGCCGGCGAAGGTGGGTTCCAGCTGGAGGAACTCGGCCGGGGTAACCCAGCGGGCGGCACTCACCTCGTCCGGGTCGAGTGCGAGCTCGCCGGTCTCGGCCGACGCCGTCCACCAGTGCAGCCGGAAGGTTCCGTTGTCGGTGTCRCACTCCCAGACCTTGGCGCCGGGGGTCACCGTGAGCCCGACCTCTTCCTTGACCTCTCGGACCAGCGCCTCCTCCTGGTTTTCACCGGGTTCGATGCGCCCGCTCGGCGGCGCCCAGTAGCCGGATCGCTCCGTCCGCGGCCCCCGCTCGATGACGAGGACCCGCCCGGCTCTGGTCAGCACGGCCACCACTGCCTGTTTCTGCGCCACGGCGTTGATGCTGCCACGGCGTCCGGTGCCGGGTCAGCCCAGCGAGGGGGCAAGGCCGGAGGGTGTGGGCAGGTCGCAGGCCGGTTCCGCGGAACCGGCGGTGAGGCGGACCGGGATCACGCCGGCCCAGTAGCCCGAGTCGAGGTCGGCCTCGTCGTCGTTCGGTGGTCCGGTGCGGGCCTTGAGTGCGACGTCCGTCGACTCGGCGTCCAGGTCGAGGGCGAGCACGGCGGTCGCCGCCAGCTCCTTCGAGGTGGGCGGGCGGCACTGCGTCGAGCGGTCTACGGCAACCCGGTCGACCAGTGCGGCCAGCGCCCGTTCCTTCGCCGCGGGGTCGAGAACGTACTCGGCGTTCCCGTGGATGATGACGGAACGGTAGTTGAGCGAATGGTGGAAGGCCGACCTCGCGAGGACGAGACCGTCGAGCAGCGAGACGGTCACGCACACCGGCAGCGGTTCCGGCCGAGCCGCGGTGAGCAGGCGGGCCGCGGTCGAACCGTGGACGTACAGTACGTCGCCGATCCGCGCGTGGAGGGTGGGCAATACGTGCGGTCGGTCCTCGGCGGCGAAGCCGACGTGGCAGGTCAGCGCCTCGTCGAGCACGGCGTGCACCGCGGCGCGATCTCTGGTCACCCGCTGGGTGGCCCGGGTGGGTGTCAGCATGGCGGAATTCTGTCCCGCCGCCGTGGCCCGTGACGACTGCTTTTCGGCGCCGGCCGCACCGGTGCCGCGGTACCGCAGTGCCTTGGAACGGCGGTGCCGCGGTACCGCAGTGCCTTGGAACGGCGGTGCGGCGGTGCCGCGGAACCACGGCACCGCCGCGCTTGCGCTGAACCTGCCTCGTTAGCCCCGGCCTACCTGACGATGACCCGGGCGCGGGCGATGTTCTGGACGAGTGTGTAGGGCGCCGCCGCGTCGCCGTTGCGTTCGGAGGTCACCCGCACGACCGCAAAATACGTCCCGGGCCTGGTGAAGGCGTGGCTGATGGATGTCTGGACGGTGCTGCCGGGGTTGTCGATTTCGGACTGGTCCGGGTAGGTGCCCCTGCCGTCGAAGTCCCATTCGACGCGGACGATTTTCCCGCTGCCGGGTGGCGCCTGGGCGGAGACGGCGAGCGTGACGGCCTCGTCCGGCCTCGCGTCGGCGCGCACCGCTGCCGGCCGGACGTCCCGGGTGCCGACCTTGCTGATGGTCAGGTTGACGACGGGCTGTACTCCCTTCCGCTGCTCGGCGGTGGGTGCGAGGTTCACCTGCGAGTCGCTGTCGACGGTGTACGAGCTGCTGGCCGGTGGCGCGGTGCCCTGGGTGACCCAGGCGTCCAGGTCGAGCAGGGCCTGCTGGGCCTCGCCGCCGTAGCTGACGACGTGCGTCTCGGCCGCGTCGTCGCGCGGTGAGCTGTGCACCGCGTTGTCCATGTACCACAGGCGGTAGCTGTCGTTCAGCTCCGCGCCGAGGGTGGTCTGTGCCTGGGTGCGGTACCAGTCCGCGGGCCAGGGGAACGCCTCGACATCCAGCAGCGAGGCGAGCATGATCATTTTTCCGTGGAACTTCCCGGTCGGGACGGCTCCGCTCGCCGCCTGGGCGAAGGTCGGCCCGGCGAGGACCGGCCGCTGCGGATACAACGGCGCGCCGTCCGAGCCGCGGAACTGGTTCCAGCCGTACATGTCCGCCGAGGGGACCTGATAGCGCTGGTAGTACTGCAGCGCGAGCAGCCACGAGTTGTCGAGGCGCACGTGGTCGCCGGGGCGGATCGTGCCGATCGCGGCAGTCGTGGCGGCGTCCGCATCCTTGCGGAAGGTGACCTCGGTGCCTTTCGAGCCCGCGGCGATGACGGACTTGCCGGCCGCGGCGCCGCTGGTGACGACGATGTCCGCGCCGGTCAGGTCACCGGCCGGCACACCGGACAGCCGCAGCCCCGTCGGCGGGCTCCCGACCAGCTCCGTCACCTCGGCGTCGTACTGGAAGCGGGCGGCGCCGGCCGAGGACGCCGGATCGGTGCCCGCGTAGCCGGGCTTGCTCCAGAAGTCGTCGACGTAGGTCGGGTCGAGGATGCGGACGCCACCGGCCACCGCGTAGAAGGCGCCGCCGTCCATCTCGGCGTGGTCCCACCACCCGCGCGGGGAGAACCCGAGGCGGGTGGCCTCCCTGAGCACCGCCTGCTGTTCGGTGTTCAGCCCGGCGTAGGGATCGCCGCTGCCGCCGGGCTCCATCGCGTCCACGATCTGGGGGAACTTGTCACGAAGCACCCGCAGCGCGAGCAGTTGCGTGGTCATGCTGCTCGGAATCGCGTTCGGGGTACCGGGGACGATGGGCACGCCGCCGTCCCACACGCCTTCGGTGTTCTCCAGGGCGCCGATGGTCTGGTAGGCGCCGCCGCTGGCGCCGTAGATGTAGCCGCGGGGCCTGGCGGAGTCGGCGTACACCTGGGCGGCGACGGTGCGCGAGAGGTTCGCGGCGGCCGCGTTCGCGCGGTAGCCGCCCAGCTCGCCGGCCTTCGGCAGGCCGCCGGCGTTGTTGGTGCGGACCAGGTAGGCGCCGTTCGAGAGGGCGAAGGCGATCGTGGCCGGCCCGGCGTCGTCGGTGGTCAGGGTCGGGTAGGTGTACTGGAAGAACCGCCCCGCGTAGCGGTCCGGGAAGTAGAAGGCGAACGTCGCCTCGGTCCCGCTGAAGCCTCCGTGCACGTAGCGGAAGTCGACCTTGACCTTGGTCTCCGGGTCGGTGACCGTGCGGCGTTCGTCCTTGTCGACGTAGGGCTGGTTCAGCTTCGGGTCGACGCAGGAGCCGGTGACCACGGGCGTCGCGTCATCCCTGGTCCGGCACGGCTGGCCGGGCAGCGGCGTCGAGATCTGTAAGGGACGCCCGACGTTGCTCTTCCACGACGCGGTCGTGGCGGGCGTGCCGGTGGTGTCGGCGTCGGGCTTTCCGTCCGATGTGCAGGCGGCCGCGAGCAGGCCCGCTGCGAGCGCGCCCGCGGCGAGCCGGATCGTCGCGCCGCGGGGCGCGGGCTTCCTGAATGACCTCATCGCATCGCTTCCTCGGGTTCCTTCGTTGCCGATCGTCGATCATGATCGCTATGAAAACTGAGCGAACCATAAAGAACTGCCGTCAACAAGGAGGAGTAAAGGTATAAATCGGACTTAACGGGCGAGAATCGGCTGCAGGACCTTCATGTCAAATCAGGTTCGGGATGGGCGATGCTCGGTACATGGCATCGACGGCCAGCCGCTCGCGCGGCCGCTACGCCCGGACGGCCGGGCGCCGACGAGAGATCGCTCAGACGGTCCTCGATCTCGTCATGGAGAAAGGTCACGCGCAGGTGACGATCGCCGAGGTCGCCAGGCGGGTCGCGACCAGCGAGGCCACCGTCCTCTACCACTACCCGAGTAAAGATCATCTGCTCGTGGCCGCGCTGGAGCGGGACGACGAGCTGGCGGTGGATCGGGCCGAGCGCGACGGTGTGCCGCCCAGCGCCGGCCTGCCCGGCCTTGACCTGGACGCCCTCGGCGCGTACGCGGGTGGCGAGGGCGTCCGCGAGGCGGTTATGCGGCTGCGTGTCGTTCTCGCCGGTCAGGCCGCGATCCCCGGCCACCCCGCCGAGGAGTACGTCGCCCAGCACCACCGAGCCGCGGTCGAGACCTACGCCCGGCTGGTCGCCGATCGCCAACGTGACGGGAAGGCGCATCCGAGCCTGGACCCGGTCGAGGTCGCACGGCAGTTCATCGCCCTTTGGGGCGGCCTGCAGGCCCAGTGGCTCGTAGCCCGTGACTTCGATCTCGGGGCGACCCTGGTCAGCGCCTTTCGCCGGCTCTCCGGCCAGAACTGGATGGAGGCGACCCGCGCCGTGCTGGAGCCGCCGAGCGGCATCTGAACGACGCGGCGGCCGGGCTGGGTCGGATCACGGGCCTGGTCGGATCAGGGCTGGGCCGGATCAGTCGCCGCCGCGCAGCTCCAGGGTGCAGCATTTCGGGCCGCCCCCGGCCTTCTGCAGCTCGGACATGTCCACGCCGATCGGTTCGAAGCCGCGGTCGCGCAGCTGCGCGATCACCCCGGTGGCGCCGTGGGGGAGCACGACGTGACGGCCGTCGGAGACGGCGTTGAGGCCGAACGCCTCGGCGTCGTCGGTGGAGGCGGTGATGGCGTCCGGGTAGAGCTCCTGCAGCCGGCGGACGCTGTCGGCGCTGAAGGCCTGCGGATTGTACATGATCAGGTCGTCGTCGAGGACGGCGAGGGCGGTGTCCAGGTGGTAGTAGCGCGGGTCGGTCAAGGTGAGGGTGACCGTCGGCAGGCCGAGGAACTCCTGGATCTCCGTGTGGGCTTCGGGGGTCGTCCGGAAGCCGGAACCAGCCAGGATGCGGGCCCCGGCGGTCAGGCAGTCGCCCTCGCCCTCGTTCGTCCACTGTGCCTGGCGGACCACGCTGAACCCGTGGTCGGTGAACCAGCCGCGGAACACGTCGGATTCGGGGCGCCGCTGCGCGTGGCGGAACCGCGCGACGAGGACCCGCCCGTCGACGACGGTCGCGCCGTTGGCGGAGAACACCATGTCGGGCAGGCCGGGGCGGGGTTCGAGGACGTCCACCCGGTGTCCGAGCTCGAGATACAGGTCGCGCAGCGTGGTCCACTGCTCGAGCGCGACCTTGGGGTAGGTCGGCAGCTCCGGGTGCATCCAGGGGTTGATCGAGTACTCGACGTCGAAGTACGTCGGCTCGACCATGAGGTAGTGGCGGCCGGTGGCGGTCCGCTGCATAGGCCCTCCGAGTGCCTCAGGTGCGCGTGTCCCTGTCCCTGTCCCTGTCCATTCTTACGGGCATGGCACGTGCTCCCTGGTGCGAACCACCGCGAGTCGGGTGATGGGTCACATTTCGCACCCCGACCGGCGCGCTCGAGCCTGCGCCTGGGTGCCGCCTGCGCCTGCGTTGCCGCGGGGCCTTCTGCGGAAGGGCACAATGAGCCCTACAGGACCGTGAACGCGACAGCCGAACCTGCCGCGAAAACCAGCCATTGGTGTCAGATTTCCAGAGGAGCCCGGGGCTGCGCCCGGGCGTCATCCGGCGGTGCGGACGGGCGCCCGGCGGTGGCGCCAAAGGACCGGCGCGGCGGCCCCGATGGCGGTGAGGGCGGACGTCCAGGCGAGGTGGCGCAGGTCCGCCCAGGAGAACCGCTCCGAGAGCAGCTTCGCCAGCAGCAGCTCGACGGCGCTGACCGCGAGGGTGGCGATCATCCACCACAGGACCGCCGCACCGATCTCGCGGGAGACGCTGCGTTCCCGGGCTTGCTGCACCGATCGGATGAGAACGCCGCGGGCGGCGTATTCCGCTGTCCGGCGGGCCCGCCGCCGGCGTACGGGCCGTCCGTGCCCACCGGCCACCCACTGGATGTAGGTCTGGCGCAGGTCGTCGCTCTGCTGTGACCACTGTTCCCAGGCGCCGGGGGCGCGCCGCAGCGCGTCGGCAAGCTCGACCGGGAGCTCTGGGCCCGCTTCGTCTCCAGCCATCCGGGCATTGTCGTGGCGTGCGGGTGTCCCGGATGGCTGAATGCGTGAAGGACCCCGCATACCGGACGTACGTGGGCTTCGCGCCTGACACGGACAGCGTGGAAGGCTGTTCCGTAGATGCGGAGGAAGAGCTATAGTTGATCCGCAAATAAGGATCAGAGCCTTCTGTGTTGCCGTGACTGCGGCTCCATCGGGTGGGAGTGGAGGGTCGACACCATCACGACCGCCCAGACCGTGTCGGGCAGGCAGCGGCGATCGCCGGTCGAGAGGGCTGTTCTCGGCCTGCTGATCGGGTGCGTCCTGTTCGCCTCCTCCGCTTTCGGGGTCCTGCTGCTCATCGGGCCCTTCGTGAAGTCGCTCGGCGAAAGCGAGGCGACCTACGGGGCACTCTGCGCCRCGGCGGCCCCGACAACCGCGATCGCGCTGCTGCTGTTGCTGCGGTACCCGCGCAAGGTCGCACCGCACCGGCTGCTGGCCGTGGCCTGTGTGATGTACGCCGCCGCCGCGCTGCTCGCCGCCGCCACCGACTCGGTCGGCGCGTGGCTCGTGGTGGCCTGTGTCGTGCTCGGCACGGCCTGGTCGGTCACCTACACGGCCGCACCGATGATCGCCTCCGATCTGGCGACGGACGCCGACCGCGCCACCCTCATCGGCTACGCGACGGGGACGATCCAGGTCGGTTTCGGGATCGGGCCGGTGCTCGGCAACGCGCTGCGCCGGGCCGGGCTGTCCTACCAGGAGGTCTTCGTCGCCGGGGCCGGGCTTGCCGTGGCCGCGGCCTGCCTGGTGGTTCCGCTGGCGATCTTCCTGGGGCGCCTTCGCGTCGGCGCCTCTCCCGCCGAGGCCGCGGTTCGCGATGCTGCCGCTGATGGTCCGGCCCCGGCCCCGGCCCCGGCGTCGGCACCGGCGGCCTCGCGCAGTGTTTTCCGGTCGCCCAGCATCGTGCCGCTGGCGATGGTCCTGCTGTGCGCCTGCGTCTTCACGACGATGAACAGCTTCCAGACGACCTTCGCCGACAGCCGTGACCTCGATTTCGACATCTTCTACGTGACGTACACGATCGCGGTGATCGCCGTCCGGCTGGGGCTGTCGCGCTTCCTGCCGGACAGCGCCTCGGACCGGGTGGTGGCCGTGACGACGATCGGCATGATCGGGTCGGTCACCGCGTTCGTCTTCGTCGGTTCGAGTCCGGTGCTCTACTGCGTGGCCTCTCTCGCGCTGGGCTGCACCTACGGCCTGGGCCTGCCGGCCTTCCAGGCACGGGCGGTGAACCTCGCCGGCCCCGCCGAACGGGCCCGGATGCTGCCGATGGCGGGCCTGCTCTTCGAGGTGGCGATCCTGGTCTTCCCGCTGGTCGCCGGCTCCGTCGTCGGTGCGAGCGGCTACCGCGGGCTGTTCGCGCTGCTCATCGGCATCACGGCAGCCGTCACCGCGCTCGGCCAGATCCGCGGCCGCCGCCCAGAACGCGTGGCGCCGCCGCCGCTGCCGTCCGTCCCGACTGCCGCGGTGGCGGATGGCGGTTCCGCGGAACCGGCCTGAACACCCCGGTTCCGCGGTTCGGGGCGGTTCCGCGGAACCGCCCCGAACCCGAACCCACCCGAGCCGCGCCCCGCGATCGTCTGGAGGGCTGGATGTACTTCTCCACCACCTACGCCGAGGCCCGCGGCCGTCTGCTCGCCGCCGCGGCCGACCGGGGCGGGCGGATCACGTCGCTGCGCAACGACACGGCGAGGGGGGCCGGCGGCGAGGAACTGTTCACCGACGTCATCCAGCTCGGCCAGCTCCCCGGCGCCGGCGCCGGCAGCGGCAGCGGCAGCGGCAGCGGTGGCGGTGGCGGTGGCGCAGCGCTGGTGCTGGTCAGCGGCACGCACGGGACGGAGGGCTTCGCCGGCTCCGCCTGCCAGCTCCGGTTCCTCACCGAGTTCGACCCGGCCACCGCCCCCGGGATGTCGGTCGTGCTGGTGCATGCGCTGAACCCGTTCGGTTTCTCCCACCGGCGCCGGGTCAACGAGGACAACATCGACATCAACCGGAACTTCGTCGATCATGACCGGCGCCCGGTGAACGAGGGGTACTCGGCGCTGCACCGGGGGCTGCTGCCGGCCGACTGGGAGGGGCCCGCGCACGCCGCGGCCGACGAGCAGATCTTCGCGCACCTCGCCGCGGTGGGGGAGCGTGCCACCCAGCTCGCGATCACCGCCGGTCAGTACCACCACCCCGACGGCCTGTTCTACGGCGGCGCCGAGCCCTGCTGGTCGAACACGACCTGGCGCTCGATCATCCGCGAGCATCTGACGGGCTACGACCGGATCGCCTACCTCGACCTGCACACCGGTCTGGGAGCGCGCGGCGCCGCGGAGCCGATTTTCCGCGGCGGCGAGGACCCGGGCGCGTTCGACCGGGCCCGCGCCTGGTACGGGCCGGCGCTGACGGACTCCGACGACGGGACGTCCAGCTCGACGCGCATCGGCGGGAACTCCGCGCGGGCGCTGATGGACGAGCTGCCCGACACCGAGCTGACCGCGATCACCCTGGAGTTCGGCACCCAGGACGCGATCACGGTCCTGCGGGCGCTGCAGGCCGACAACTGGCTCTGGCTGCACCGCGCCGCGGCGGGCCGCGAGGCGGCCAAGGAGGCCGGTGACGCGGTCGAGGTGACCGAGGAAGTTGAGGTGACCGAGGAACAGGTCGCGCGCATCGCCGGGCTCGTCCGCGCGGCGTTCGACCCACCGGACGAGGCCTGGCGCACCGAGATCCTCGACCGCGGCCTGGCCGTGATCGCCGCAGCCGTGACCGGCCTGACCGGTGTGACCGGCCTGACCGCGAGCTAGGCGCCGGAGGTCAGGACAGCAGCTCGCGGATGTCGTCGGCGTCCAGCGCCGTGTCGACGAACTCGCCGCTGTCCATCACGCCGGAGAACAGCTCGGCCTTGCGTGCCTTCAGGGCCATCACCTTCTCCTCGATGGTGTCCCTGGCGACGAGCCGGTACACCATGACATTGCGGGACTGGCCGATGCGGTGTGTACGGTCCACCGCCTGYGCCTCGGTCGCCGGGTTCCACCAGGGGTCGAGCAGGAAGCAGTAGTCCGCCTCGGTCAGGTTCAGTCCGGATCCGCCGGCCTTGAGACTGATGAGGAAGACCGGCGCGGAACCTTCCTTGAACCGTCGCAGGACCTCGGGGCGGTCGCGGGTCGAGCCGTCGAGATAGCAGTGTTCGATACCGGCGGCGGTGAGTGTTTCCCGGACCCGGCCGAGGAACCGGGTGAACTGGCTGAAGACGAGGGCCCGGTGCCCGCCGTCGGCGACGTCCCGCAGCTGCTCGAGCAGGACGTCGATCTTCGCGCTGGGCGTGTCGTCGTGCTCGTCGTCGACGAGGCCGGCGTGCAGGCTGAGCTGCCGCAGCGCCGTGAGCGACCGCAGGATGGTGAACCGGTTACGGTTCAGGTCGCCGATGAGGCCCAGGATCTTCTGCCGTTCACGCTGCAGGTGGGTCTGGTAGATCCGCCGGTGCCGGGTGTGCAGCTCGACCTCCAGGATCTGCTCCTGTTTGGCGGGAAGCTCCGGCGCGACCTGTTCCTTGGTACGCCGCAGCATCAGCGGCCGGATCCGGCGCCGCAGCTGCGCCAGGCGCTCGGCGTCACCCTGCTTCTCGATCCGGCGGGCGTAGTAGGCGTCGAACCGGCCGCGGTTCGGGAAAAGCCCCGGCGCGGTGATCGACAGCAGTGACCACAGCTCCATCACGTTGTTCTCCAGCGGCGTTCCGGTGACCGCCAGCTTGAACGGCGCGGGCAGCAGCCGCGCGCACTGGTACGCCTTCGACTGGTGGTTCTTGACGGTCTGCGCCTCGTCGAGAACCAGGCCGGCCCAGGAGACGGCGGAATACGCCTCGATATCGAGGCGGAAAAGCGTGTAGGACGTCACGACCACATCGGCGCCCGCGATGATCTCGGGGAGGGATCCGCCGCGGCGGCGCAGCGTGTCGGTGATGGCGGCCACCCGCAGCGACGGTGCGAACCGGGCGGCCTCCGCGGCCCAGTTCGCCACCACGCTCGTCGGCGCGACGATGAGGAACGGCGGCTGCCCCGGGTCGGTCTCGCGGGCGTGGCAGATCAGCGCCAGTGACTGCACCGTCTTGCCGAGCCCCATGTCGTCGGCGAGGATGCCGCCGAGCTGGCATCCCCACAGGAAGGTCAGCCAGCGAAACCCGTCCGCCTGGTAGGGCCGCAGCGTGGCCTGGAGGGTGTCCGGCGGCTCCTTGGCGCCGGCGGCGTCGAGGGCCAGCAGGCCCGACACCTGCCGGCGCCACGCCTCCGCCTGGCGCACGACCACGCCGATGCCGGTGAGCTCCTCCCACAGCCCGGCCTGGAAGCGGCTGATGCGCAGCTCCCCGCCGGAGCCGGCGCCGGCGCCGGCTCCGGGGGTGTCCCGCAGCGCCTTCGCCTCCTCGACCAGGGTGCGCAGCGCCCGCAGGTCCGGCCGGTCCAGGCTGAGGTAGGCCCCGTCGTCGAGCAGCAGGTAGGGCTCCTGCCGGCTCAGTGCCGCCAGCAGCGCCGCGAACGGGATCTCGCGCCCGGCCAGTGTGACGGCGACACCGAGATCGAACCAGTCCGTCTCACCCGGGACGTCGTCCGTCGACACCTCGATCCGCAGCAGCTCCCCGGCCTCGCGGTAGTCCGCGGGACGTCCGCCGACCTCGACGGTGAGACCGTCGACCCCGGTCAGCTGCGGGAGCAGCCCGGTGGCGAACCGCATCGTCTCGACACCGGCGAGGCGCACCGGAGCGGCCGAGACGTACTCCTCGCCCGGCGGCCGGGGGACGTCGCCACCCCCGCCCGGCGCCAGCAGCGCGGTGGACCCCGGTGGCAGCCGCAGCCCGGCGAGGATCTCGGCCTCGGCCACCTCGTCACGGAACCCGCCCGTGGCGGCGGTGGTGGAGGCGCTGGCCAGCGGTGTGCGCTGCCGAGCGCCGCCGACCGTGTAGGCCCATTCCCAGGCGATCTCGACGGCGTGGCCCGGGCCGAAATCCGCCCGCATCACCAGCTCCGGCGGTGTGATCACCGGCGGCTCGAACGAACCGTCACTGGAGATGATCCGGGCCACCCGGCGCAGCCGCGGGTAGAACTCGTCGACGAATCGCGGCTGTTCGGCGGCCGGAATCCGCAGGACCTCGGTCTCCATCGTCATCTGGATCAGCGCGGCGGAGGCTGGCACGCTCAGCCGGACGAGTCGCAGGTGCCAGTCCTCAGGACGATCCGAGGCCGCGATCTCCGCCCCGTCGATGCCCACGACGCCGTGATCGCCGATGAACGCGATCGGCGCGACCGCAAACGCGGCATCCGCGTCCGCATCCGCGTCGACGTCTGGGGCGAGGCCCCCGTCGATGTCCGCGTCGACGTCGGTCAGGCACAGCAGCGGAGCGACGGTGAGTTCCGCAGCACCGGCACCGGCACCGGCTTCGCCTTCAGCACCGCCTTCGCCTTCGGCTGAGGTCACGTCCAGGTACAGCTCCGCGGAGCTGTACCGCTCGATGTCGGCGAGCCGCCGGTTGCCGTGCACCAGCCGGACTCCGGCCGCGGCGGCCTCGTCGAGCAGCGGCCACAGCCGCGGACTCGTGAAGGCGCCGAGGTCGAGGTATTTCACGTCGCCGTACACGTAGGCGCCGTACCCCGTCTCCTCCTGCCCGGAAAGGTAGACGGCGTACATCTCCCGCAGAATTCGCAGGTGCGCCGGGAGATAGCTGTCGCGCTGAGCGCCGTACGGGGAGTTCAGCTTCGACCAGGGGAGCGCGTTGATCCAGCCGGTCTTCCCCGCCTTCACCAGCCGTGCCCGCACACCCACTGACGGCCCGCCGCCGCGACCTGCGCCGCCCCTTCCATCACTGCGCCGACGGCCCCGCCCGCCACGGCTCGACCGCGCCGCCGGCACTTCGGCGGACTCGGCGGAGAGGGTCAGCTCGATGGCGAGCGGCGTCGTGCCGTGCGGCTCGTTCGTGGCCGATCGTTCGCCGATCAGGGCCGCCAGCGACGACGCCCAGTCCCGTGCACCGGTGGCGTCAGACCGGTGAGCAGGGGTGCCACCGGCGCGGCCGGCACCGTTCGAACCGGCACCGCCCGAACCGGCGCCGGTATCGCCGGCGCGGGTGGCCGCCGCCAGCACCAGCGCGACGGCGTGCTTGCAGTCGAGGCCGACCGGGCAGGTGCACCGCCCGCCCTCGAACCACCACTGCTCACCGGAGCCGACGCCGGTGAACTGCACGGTGGTCAGGTACCGCTCTCCGTGGCTTCCCGCGACCACACCGGCCAGGGTGTTCCCCGCCGGACGCCACGACACCTGGAGGACGGCTCCCTCCTGGGCGTACCCCAGCCCACGCCGGTAGGTGGTGTCACCCACAGCGACCCGCAGATGGCCCCGATCGACGTCGCACAACTCGGCGGGCAGCATGCGTACGACGCTAAACCCGTCCCATCCCGACCCAGGCACCCCTACCTGCGGAGACCACGTGGGGGTCGACCCCGGGAGGCCCGCGATACCCGCGTCGGCGTGGAAGGGGCACACGCGGTGGGGACGGACGACTGGGCACCGCTGAGGATCCGGCCCCGGTCGCCGCGGTAGACGCATTTCCGCAGGTCAAAGGGTCCGTCCGGAGAGCGGCTCGGTGAGCTTGCCGCGGATCGGAGTTCGGGCCGAACCCCGACGGTCTTTTTCTTGACCCTTCCGAGTACCCCTAATGGGGTTATGGGAAGGTTTGCAATGACTTATGGGGCCTGAGTGGGGGGCCGGAGGCAGGGGGATCTGTGACTGCAAGTGACGAGGGGTGGAACTCCGGATCGGCTGCGCCGGACTGGGTGCCGGCGGGCGTGGATCTGAGGACTGACGTTCCGCACTCGGCCCGGGTTTACGACTACATCCTGGGCGGCAAGGACAACTTTCCGGCGGACCGTGCCGCTGCCGAAGATATTGTGAAGGACTGGCCGCATCTCCCGGTATCCATGCGGTCGAACCGGAGTTTCATGGCCAGGGTCGCCCGCGTCCTGGCCGAAGAGCACGGCTTCCGCCAGTTCCTGGACATCGGAACCGGCCTGCCGACCCCGCCCAACCTGCACGAGGTCGTCCAGGAGGCCGCGCCCGAAGCGCGGATCCTCTACGTTGACAACGACCCCATCGTGCTGGTGCACGCGCGTGCCCTTCTCACCAGCTCGGCGGAAGGGCGGACGTCCTATCTCGACGCGGACTTCGGCGACCCGGCGGCAATCCTGGGCTCGGCGCAGCTTCAGGAGACCATCGACCTCTCCCAGCCGGTGGCGGTGAGCCTGATCGCGATCGTCCACTTCATTGTCGACGACGATGTCGTGCGGTCCCTCATCGAGCAGCTCATGGCGCCGCTGGCGCCCGGGAGCGTTCTGGCGCTGTCCACCTGCACAGCCGACAGCGCGCCGGAAGAAGTGCGGGTGGGTGTGGCCGCGTACAACGCCAATGGAATCCCGCTGGTCGCGCGGGACAAAGCCCGGGCGGAAAGCCTGTTCACCGGTCTCGAGCTCATCGATCCCGGCGTGGTTCTCGTCAACCACTGGCACTCCGACGAGGCAGCGGCCGCCACGGACGACGCGCACGTCCACATGTACGGCGGAATCGCCCGGAAGTCCTGAGTGCCTCTCGCGCGGGGCTTTCCACGGCCCCGCGCGAGCCCCGGCGACGTCGGAGCGCCCACAAGCGCACTGTCCTGTCCGCGCTGCCACTGGCCAGCAGGTCGCCGTCCCTGCTGGGCGTACTGCAGCCCAGGCCGGTAGGTGGTGTCACCCACAGCGACCCGCCATGCGTCTGACGCTGAACCCGTCCTATCCTCGCGCAGGACACCCGTACCTGTGGAGACCACGCGGGGGCCGACGCCGGGAGGCCCGCCACGCCCACGTCGGACCCGTTGCCCCGGATCCGTCTGGTGCCTGCTGATCCGCTGGTACAACAGGCCGGTGGTCACCTTTCGTTGTGCAAGCTGTAAGCAGCCTCTGACCAGCGAGGTGAGGGCAGGTAAACCGCTGGGAGAGCTGGCAGGCCCGGGGCCGTCTGGCCATGGAGCCGCGCCGCCGTTGATCGCGCAGGGTACATTCATGGTCAACTTTGATGGCAGTTTGTTGATTCTGAACCCGAATGACCTTCTGGGAACGGCATGTCACGCCGACCCTCGGCGGCGCATTGGTTGCTGCGGCCCTGACGGGCAGAATGGCCCCAATCTGGTTTGCTCGGGCTGTGGCGTCGAAGTCGCAACGGAGGAGCGCGACTGCTGGACCGACAATCTGGTCGCGCTGATTGCCGCTGCGGTTGTCGAGGAGCCAAAGAACCAGTAGCAGAGGGCGGCTTTCCACAGCCCCGCGCGGCCCCCGGCGCCGCCAGTGGTCGGCGACGAGTCTGGTCAGGTGCTGATGACGAGGTCGTGCTGGGCCTGAGCCATCGCGGTGACCTCGGACGCCGGTACCAGCCGCAGGTCGGTCCGGCCGTCGGGGAACATGGTCGTGACCAGGCGCAGGTCGGTGCGTCGCAGGGAGAGGCCGGACAGGTCCCGCAGGGCGTCGGCGACGACGAGGTGGGCCACCGCGGAGCCGGCGGCCGGGGGGACAACGACCACGTCACCGTCGGAGCGGCCCACTCCGTTCACCCACTTCACCGCCGAACGGATCTGCTCTGCGGCTCCTTCCCACACCACACCGGTGCGGTGCACGACGACGGCGCCGCCGCGGGCCGGCATCGGTGCCCGCGCCGCGGTTTCGCGCTGGCGCGGTTCCGCGGAGCCGCCCACTGGGTCGCCCACTGGGTCGCCCGCTGAGTCGCCCACCACCGAGTGCAGCTGCCCGTCGGGTAGCAGGGAGCGGCACCGGATGTCCACGCCGTGGGTGCGGGCCCAGGCGACGGCCGAGTGGTGCAGCACCTTCGCGCCGTGCCGCGACATCGTGATCATCATGTCGTAGGGCAGGTGTGCCAGCGTGCGGGCGTCCGGCACCAGGTGCGGGTCGGCGGTGCAGATGCCGGGGGAGTCGGAGAAGATCTCGCAGGCCGGCGCGCCGAGCGCGGCGGCGGCGGCGATCGCGGAGAGGTCGGAGCTGTTGCGGCCGAGCATGACCGGGTGCCCGTCCGGCCCGATGGCCTGGCCGCCGGGGATGACCAGCACCTGGCCCGGTTCGGCGAGCTTCGTCAGCATGGCCGGGTCGATCTCGGCGAGGTCGGCGTGGTGCGGTTCGCCGGTTCCGCGGAACCCGGTGTCGGCGGCGGTCAGCGCGAGGGCGGGCAGGCCGGCGTCGCGCAGCGCGGCGGTCATGAGCGCGACGTTGACGGTCTCCCCGGTCATCAGCGCGGTGCCGAGCAGGTCCCGGTCGGGGTCGGGGGAGACGGACCTGACCAGGGCCGAGAGCCGGTCCGTCTCGCCGGCCACGGCACTGACCACGACCACCGCCCGCGCGCGGCCCCCGGCCCCGGCCCCGGCGCCGGTTCCGGTTCCGGTTCCGGAACAGCCGTCACTGAGGCGGTCCGCGACGTACCGGGCGATGAGCCGGTGCGAGCCGGGGGCGGCGAACGACGCGCCCCCGAACTTCAGGACGATGGCGGAAGCGGCTGCGGGTCCGCCGGTCAGATCCATGTGGACTCGGTGGCGAGCCGGGCGATCTCCACGGCGGTCAGCGCGGCGCCGACCATGAGGTTGTCGGCGACGACCCACATCAGCAGCGAGCACGGGTCGTCCAGGTCGGCGCGGATCCGTCCGACATGCACCAGCGAGCTGGACTCCACCGAGGAGCACACCTGCCGCGGCCGCGGATATCCCTCGTCCTCACCGTAGGCCCGCACGCCGGGGGCGGCGCGCAGCGCGTCGAGCGCGTCGGCGGCGGTGACCGGCCGGTCGAAGGTGATGTGCACCGCCTCGGAGTGCCCGTTGACCACCGGCACGCGCACCGCGGTCGCGGCGACCCGCAGCGCCGGCAGCTCGAGGATCTTGCGGGGCTCGCGGCGCAGCTTGTGCTCCTCGTGGGAGATCCCGGCGTCGTCGCGCAGGCCGATCTCGGGCACCAGGTTGAACGCGAGCGTCCGCCCGAACCTGCTCGGCGTCTCGGCCGGCTCACCGCCGTCGAGGACCTCGCGGGACGTCGCCGCCAGCTCCTCCAGGCCGCGCAGCCCACCACCGGACGCCGCCTGGTAGCTCGCCACGACGAGCCGTTCCAGGTTGCCGAGCGCCCGCAGCGGGTGCAGCGCCCGGACCAGCTGGATCGTCGAGCAGTTCGGGACGGACACGATCCCGCGCGCCGGGCGGGTCGCCATCGTGTGCGGGTTGACCTGCGGGACGACCAGCGGGACGTCGTCCTCCATCCGGAACGCCGAGCTGTTGTCGACGACCAGCGCGCCGGCGGCGGCGACCTTCGGGCCCAGCTCCAGGCTGATCGGCGCGCCCGCGCTGAAGATCGCCAGGTCGAGCCCGGCGTGCTCGGCCCCGGCCGGGTCGAAGTCCTCCAGTGCCACGACCTGCTCGACCTTCAGGTCCAGGCCGTACTCGGCGGCGAGGTCGCGGCCGGCGGAACGGCCCGAAGCGACCGGGACCACCCGCTGGACGCCGGGCAGCGCCCCGGCATCCAGCAGCTGCAGGCACTGCTTGCCGACGACGCCGGTCGCGCCGATGACGGCGATGTCCACTGTTCTCGTGCCCCTTCTCGGTCTGCGCGGTGCTCGGTCTTGCGCGGTGCTCGGTCTTGCGCGGTGCTCGGTCTGCGCGGTGCTCGGGCGGTGGACGCCCGGGTGGTGGACGCTCAGTCGGTGGCGACGGCGTCCTGGTCGGCGAACTGGGCGTCGAGGTCCACCCAGCCGCCGTCGACGAACATCAGCTCACCGGTCACGTACGTCGCGGCGTCGGAGGCGAGGAACACCGCCGGGCCGGCGATCTCGCTGGGGCGGGCCCACCGGCCGAGCGCGACCTTCTCCGCGTAGGCGCCGGCCCAGGCGCTGCTGGCCCGGATCGGCTCGGTCAGCGCCGTCTCGACCGGGCCGGGGGCGATCGCGTTGACCCGCACGCCGGCGCGGCCCAGCTCGGCGGCGAACACGCGGACCATCTGGGCGAGCGCCGCCTTCGTCCCGGCGTAGATCACCTGGCCGGGCTCGACGACGCGGCTGCTGATCGAGGAGATCACGATCATGCTGCCGCTGCCCTGCGGGGCCATGATCCGTCCCGCGCCGCGCAGGACGTTGAAGCCGCCGCGCAGGTTGACGTCGGTGACGGCGTCGTACTCGGCGTCGGTGTACTCGATCAGCGGCTTGCGGATGTTGATCCCGGGGGTGCAGACCGCGACGTCGAGCCGGCCGTGCTCGGCGACGACCCGGCCGAGCCAGCTGTCGACCTCGGCGGAGCTGCGCACGTCGACGATGCTGGCGTCGGTCGGCCCGCCGGCGGCCTCGATGGCGGCGGTGGTGGCCTTCAGCCCGTCGCCGTCGACGTCGGAGCAGGCCACGACGGCGCCCTGCTCGGCGAACGCGACCGCGATGGCCTGGCCGATTCCCGACGCCGCCCCGATGACCGCGGTGATCTTTCCTTCGAGTCCCAACATGCGCGCTCCCGTTCAGGTGACCGATGTGATCGACGTGACCGACGTGATCGACGTGACCCACGTGATCGGCACGGCCTACGTGGCCGGTACGGCCGACGCGGCTGACGTGCTCGTGGACGGATCCGCGGAGCCGCGGGAACGGCCGAGCCGGCGGGTGAACCCGTCGAGGATCGCCGTCACGGTCTCCGAGGACCGGATGTGAACCATGCAGAGGATCCGGTCGCCGGGACGGGTGTGGCGCCGGAAGTAGTCGTTGACCGCCGGGTCGTCGCAGGTGGGCCTGGCCTGGTAGAGGTCCGTCGGCACGCCGATGCCGCTGATCCGTCCGCACCGGCGGTCGAAGGGTGCACCCGGCGCGACCGCGTCGGCGACCCGGGAGGCGAGCTCACCGAGGCGGGCGTCGCGCTGCTCGCGCCGCGGGTCGGGGTAGAGCACCGCGCCGGGCAGCTGGCCGTACGCGCGCATCGCGCAGTAGGCGACCGGGTTGTAGGTGCGCAGCACGTTGATCCGCGGGAACTCGGCGGTGGCGACGACCTGTTCGAGCAGGGCCAGCCAGCTGGAGCTGAACGCGGCACCGCCGCGCAGGTCGCGGTCGACGAACTGGATGCCGATGTGCAGGAACCGTTCGGCGGCGGCGGTCGACGCCCAGCTCGCACCGAGCGCGGCGACGGGACGTCCGTCCGCGCGGGTGCAGACGACGAGGTGCTCGGTGGAGCGGAACAGGTCGGGCCGGGCCTCGAACAGCGCCGTCATGCGCAGGTCGGGCAGCGCGGCCGCGAGGCCTTCCTTGAGCCACCGGTCCGTCCCGGTGTCGAGCGGATTGTCGTCAGAGTGGAAGCGCAGCAGGTCCAGGGGCGGGGCCGGGGCCGGGGTCGGAGTCGGGGCGGGATCCGGAACCGGGTCAGAGGCCAGGCCCGTCCCGGCCGGCACGGAAGGAGTCGTGCCGGCCGGGACGGCGGGCGCGTCGGCCACCGCCGAACCGGCTGGTGGAGCCGACGGCGCCTGGGCGGCCACCATGGCTCAGACGAGCCCGGCGGCGAGTGCCTTGCCGGCGGCGAACGGGTCGGCGTCCGCACCCGTACCCGCTGCCGCCTCGGTGGTCGCTGCCGTGCTGGTGGCCGCGGCCTCGGCCGGGCCGGTGTCCGCTCCGGCGTCGGCCGTCCCGCTCGCGACGACGTGCTGGTAGAGCTCGAGGAAGTAGGCGACCCAGAGGTTCGCGACGACCTCCATGTGCTCGATCACCCGGGCCTCCTCGGCCGGCGACCCGACCAGGGAGACGAGGACGTCCCAGACGAACGTGGCGTGCTCGTCCTCGATGTCGGTGCCGACGTGGCGGCGGGCCCCGGCGAGCTTCTCCCGGCCCAGCGCCTGCTCCAGGTTGCGCACCCAGGAGGGCTGYGTCTTCGTCGTCACGTACTCGACGAAGTAGACGCTGCACAGCAGCGCCAGCGGCGTTCCCTCGAACTCCATGCCGTACTGCAGGTAGCCGGTCAGCAGTTTGGTCGAGGCGAACGGCTCGGTGGAGTAGATCTCGTCCTTGCTGACACCGATCTTCGCGAGGTCGCCGGCGAACCACTCGTCGTGGAGCATCTCGTCCTCGACGTAGTGCGCCCATTTCGCGCCCCGGACCGGGTCGCGCTTCGAGAAGTAGCCGATCGCCAGCGCGTCGATGGTCCGCTTACGGCGCAGCCGCAGGATCGTCTCGATGTTGTGCCGCTTGTAGTACTCGATGTTGATTTCCTTGCCGGACATCTGGTGGTCCGCGTACGGGATGTCGGCGTAGAACTTCGCGATCCGGGCGTCGAGCGTGTCGTCGATCTGCTGGCGCAGACCGGGTGAGACCTGACCGGCCCGGGCCTTCGCCGCGGCACGCGGCTCGCCGTACCAGTCACGCGGGTTGTCGTCCATGGTGCGCTCCTTTCGGAAAGCTCTGGCTTCAGAAGAAGTCCGGTTCTCGGGACGGATCTGCCGCTCGACGCTCAGCAGCCGCAGTCCGGGGTGCGCCGGCGTACCAGCCGCCGCGGCGGGACGGGGCCGGCCACCGTGGTCCCGGCCTCGTCGGTCATCACCGTGTCGACACACGTGAACGTCAGTGCGTAGCGGGTGGTGGGGGTCAGGCCGAAGCCGAGGTGCACCACGCCGTTGTTCGCGCCGAACATCTCGTTCAGCCCGCAGTTGCCGGGCTGCTGGCGCAGCACCGGGTTCAGGCCGATCCCGAACTCCCACAACACCCGGTAGGCCTCGTCGGCCGCGTACAGGTCGGTCAGCGCCGCCACCGCGCCCTTTCCGGCCGGGTCGGTCGGACGGACGTCCGTCACCAGGCCGTTGGTGAAGGTCATGATCACCGGGTTGTCGCGCAGCGCGTCCAGGTCCTTGAACAGCGTGGCCTGCTCCTCGACACAGTCCGGATCGTCACCGCGGTGCACGATCGGGGCGCCGAGCAGGGTGATGGTCCCGTTCAGGTCGAGGCGCTGGGACGTGTCGAACCGGTACAGGCCGGTCGGGGCGGCACTGGCCTCACCCGACGGCGCGATCTGCTGCTCGCCGGGGCCCAGCGTGCCGGCCTGCTGGTTCCACTCGTAGTCGGCCGAGATGGCGAAGGTCGCCGACGTCGCCTCGCGGGGCGCGGTCAGCCAGACGTACGGGGTCTCGCTCAGTGCGCCGAACAGCCGGTCCGCCCGCGCCTCCAGCGCCACCGGGTCGGTGCTCTCGACGACGGTGAGGAAGTAGGCCACCTGGGCGTCGGTCACCGGCGTCGACCCGCAGGGCATGGCGACCAGACGTCGCCCGGGCCCGAGGGACGCCGGTTCGGGGGAGGTCACGAACCGGTCCGGGCAGACCACGAAGATGTCAGCGCTCGCCGGGCAGCGATCGGAGCGCAGGACGTCGTCGAGCGACTCGTCGGCCTCGATCGTGCCGATGGCGGCCCGACTGTACCGGGTGCTCGGGGCGAGGGCGAAGTCCTCGACGCGGTCGGCCTGGGTGAGGAGGAGGAACGTCTCACCGGGATTCCCGAAGACGTGATGCCGGTCGGGATGGACGACGAACTGTGCCATTGAGTCCTCCCGATTTCGGGAATTCCGGCCCACCTGGGCCGGCAGGGAAGTCATGAAACGACGTTCTGTGTACGGTCCGGAACCTCGATCTGGGGCGGGTCGGCCCGGTCATAGCCGGCCCGCCCCAGTCGACGGCATCAGCCGAGGAGGGTGCCCAGGTAGCGGTCGTTCTTCTTGACCTGGATCTTCTTCTGCTCCATGCTGCACCTCCTTCGCGGGTCTACGCGGTGGGCGGGAAATCGGCGAGAGCGATGCGTCTCGCCGCCCGGTCAGCCGAGGAGGGTGCCCAGGTAGCGGTCGTTCTTCTTGACCTGGATCTTCTTCTGCTCCATGCTGCACCTCCTTCGCGGGGTCTACGCGTCGGGCAGGAAGTCGGCGAGGGTGGTGCGTCTCGCCGCGCCGGTCAGCTGGCCAGGCCTACCGGAGTCTGGGGCGGCAYCTGGGTGATTTCGTTGTCCAGGACGCCGAGGAGGACGTCGCCGCGGTCGTTCGTGACGACGGTGCCGGGGGCGATGATGTCGAGGTGGTACTGGGTGAAGGGGGTGAGCCCGATTCCCCAGTGCAGGCAGCCCTGGGTGGCGCCGTACACCTCGTTCATCGCGTGGTTTCCGGGCAGTAGTTCGAGGGTCGTGTTCACCGCGTGGCCGATTTCCCATACCAGGCGGTAACGTGAGTCGACCTTGAAGAGCGCCGCCAGCATGTCGACCACCTGCTGGCCGGCCGGGCCGATCGCTTGGAGTGCTGTTATCTTACCGTTCTCCACGGTGGCCCGTACCGGGTTTTCGCGCATTGGCCACAGTTCGCTGTGAACGCGCTTCTGGTCGAGCCGGGAGAAGGACGGGGTGCCTGAGTGGAGAATCGGGAGGCCCGCAATGATTATCTCGCCGTCGAGAGGCAGGGACAAGTGCTCCTCGAATTCGATTATTTCGATCGGCAGCACGCTGATCTCGCCGGCCGGCACGATCTGCTGCTCGCCCCAGTCCACGCGGCCGGCCTGCTGGTTCCACACCAGCTCGCGGTCCCAGAGCCGCATCCGGGCCACCGTGCCGTACTGCTCGTTCCGGTATTCGAGCACGTCACCGCGCTCGGCCAGCTCGAAGAAGCGGTCGGAGAACGCCTCCTGGGCATCGGGGTCGGTGGCCTCGATACAGCGCAGGAAGTGGGCCAGGACGGACAGGTCCGTCGGAGTGGAGTTGCAGGCCATGCCCAGCAGCTTGCGGCGCGGGCCGAGCACGTCCGGAGGTGGCGACTGGAAAAAACATTCTGGCGACATGACCAGCACGTGTGCCTGTTCGGGAACCTCTTCCCGCATGATGCGCGCAAACTCCTCGGTCCCGCCGGTGAACACGATTATTCGTGTTCCGACGTAGCCCTCGGTGTTGACGACCTGCACCTTGTCCAGCAGAGAGGTGTTCGTCACCAGGCAGAACTCGGTGTCGGTCGGATCGCCGAACTGGCGAATTCTGGTCGGATCGACGACGAGTTCCGTCATGAGATCTCCTCCGGGACGAGGATGACTGAGTTGGCTTCGCGATGGGAACCGCGGCGTTTCCGTCGTTCCTGGCTGAACGACAAGGACGGTGCGGTGCGATGATGGCGGCGGCCGGGCGCAGCCCGCGTCCGCCGTGCCACCTCGGTGTGGCGATCGGTGCTGAACCGGGGAAACTGATCGCGCCGGGTGTTCTTTCCACCGGGTCGGGCCTGCGTCATTGGCGGCCCTGGATCATCGGATAACATCCGGCCGGTGGTGGTGTGACCGCGGCGACTTCGTGCCGGCGAGAACTTCTTCCGCTCTCCACATTCCGCTGGGAGAACCTGCCAGAATGTGTCGACCCGCTGACCGGGCGGATCTGTTGAATCGGATTCTAGCGTGTTCTGGAATGGGCTGGAAGGGGTTCACTGTGAAAACTTCATGTTTCGCGGCGGCTGTTGGGCCGGATGGTTTCCCGGTCTCCTCCGATCCCCCATCGACGGATCGGGAAACCATCCGGCCGGCCCTCATCCCCGTGGTCCCGAGACGAGTCGGGTCGGGATCGGGACGCAGGTGCGTACCTCGTGTGTTCCGTTCCCGGCGGGCAGCTCGATTCCGGTCACGTGGACGTCCACGCCGTAAAGCCGGGTCAGGCTCTCGCCGGTGACGACGTCCGCCGGCCGGCCGGCGGCGACGACCTGGCCGTCGGCCATCAGCACCGCCCGATCGGAGTACGTCAGCGCATGCGACGGCTGATGCGACGTCATGACCACGGAATGGCCGTGGCGGGCCAGCTCCTCGACCACCCGCAGGATCCGCACCTCGTTGCCGTAGTCCAAGGCGGCCGTCGGCTCGTCCAGCACGAGCACCGGTGCCTGCTGCACCAGGGCCCGCGCGAGCAGGACGAGCTGTCGCTCACCTCCCGACAGGTGCGGGAAGGGGCGGTCGGCCAGGCGGATGATCCCGAGACGGTCGAGCTGGTCGCGGGCGAGCCGGCGGTCCGCCTCGCTCGGAGCGGACAGCGGCGGGAGGTGCGGCGTGCGGCCCATCACCGCGATGTCCAGTGCGGTGAAGGGGAACGGGGTGGACGCGGTCTGCGGCACATAGGCCACCCGCCTGGCCAGGTCGCGGGCCGACATCGAGCCGACGTCCCGCCCGTCGATGCGGACGGTGCCCCGATGCGGCCGGAGCAGGCCGAGCAGACAGCGCAGCAGCGTCGTCTTCCCCGCGCCGTTCGGTCCCAGCAGGCAGCAGACCTCGGCCTCGGCCAGGGTCAGGCTGACCCCGGTCAGCCGATGGCCGCCCCGGGGATAGCTGAACGTCAGATCATCCATCTGTACTCGCGGCGCCGCGGCCGTGCGCGCGGCCGCGGCGCCGCCCGGGGAGTCCCCGGTCTGTGGTGTCGCCGGCCCGGCGGCCTCGATCACAGCCACTGTCGGCCCGCCCTGGCCAGAAGCGCGACGAAGAACGGCGCGCCGATGAGTGCGGTCAGGATGCCCAACGGAAGGTCGAGCTCGGTCGCGGTGCGGGCGACGTCGTCGACGGCCAGCAGATACCCCGCCCCGAGCAGCGTCGTCACCGGAAGCATGCGGTTGAACGACGGGCCCGCGGCGAAACGGGCCAGGTGCGGGACGACGAGCCCGACCCAGCCGATGATGCCCGCCACGCTCACCGCCGTAGCGGTCATCAGCGTCGACGCCGTGATCGTCACGGCCCAGATCCGGGTGCGGTTCACGCCGAGCGAGCGCGCCTCGTCGTCACCGGTGGCGAGCACGGTCAACGGCCAGCGCACCGTGTAGAGCACGACCAGGCACACCCCGATGATGATCGCCGGCACGAGGAGACTGTGCATGCTGGCCCGGCCCAGGTTGCCGAAGAGCCAGAAGGTGATCTCCGGCAGGGTCGTCTCCGGGTTGGCGAAGTACTGTGCGCTGGAGATCAGCGCGTTGAACATGGCGCCGATGATGACCCCGCCGAGCACCAGGATGATCAGCGAGCCGCGGCCCACGAGCCGCGCGATGCTCACCGCGAGGACGGCCGCGAGCAGCCCGCAGCCGAACGAGATCGTCTGCAGCGCCGCGGTGGGCAGGCCGATGAGGATCGACACCGAGGCTCCGAAGCCCGCGCCCGCCGCCACCCCGAGAACCTCCGGGGACACCAGCGGATTACGGAACATCGTCTGGTAGGCGGCCCCGGACGACGCCAGCGCCGCGCCCACCAGCAGCGCCGCGAGGATCCGCGGCAGCCGGATGTTCATCACGACGGCCCGCTCCTGCCCGCCGATCTCCGGGCCGATGCCCGCGATCTCATGGGCGAGGATCTTCACGACGGTCTCCGGGCTCAGCGAGAAACGCCCCAGCCCGAAGGAGACCACGACGAGCACCGCGAGCAGCACCGCGAGCAGTCCGACGCGGCCGCCGCTCACCAGCAGCGCCACGACCCTGCCGCGCGCGGCCCGGGGTTCGGAGGTCGTCCCAGGCCCGTCAGGCACCTCCGCCGAACCTTCGGATACCGAGCCGTCAGCGACCGAGGCGACAGAGGTGTCTGCGGTTGCGGCGGTGCCTGTGGTGTCTGCGGTGTCTGCGGTGTCTGCGTTGCCGGAAGTCCCGGCGGAACCGGCGGCACCAGCGGCGTCGGTGGCGTCGGCGTCCGTCTCACCGGACGGCTTCGCGAGCTCGCCGGGCATCGATGGGGCGCTCATCGGCGGGCCGCCAGACTCGCCGGCAGGTTCTCCAGCCGGGGGACGACCTCGCCCGCGAAGAGCCGGACCGTGTTCTGCTGGATCCGCAGCGGGACGGAGGCGCTGAACGAGGGGCGGAGGCTGACCCGTTCGATGCCGAGCGAGTCCCGCAGCTCCGCCATCCGCCGCGCCACCGTCTCGGGACCGCCGACGATCGCGGTCTCGTGCAGGAACCGGGCCGGGTCGAGGTCCGGCTCGCCGCCGGTCAGGTGCCCGTGCTCGTGGACGCCGTGGGCGGCCAGCCGCGCGGTGAGCTTCTCGACGAGCGGGCGGGCGATCGCAACGGCCTCGCTGTCAGTGCGAGCGACCAGGCAGAACCGTTCGATCCGCAGGTCGCAGGCGCGGCCGCCATGGGAGGTGAACACCGCGACACGGCTGGCGAGTGACGGCCCCGACTCGACCGCGGCGAGGATCAGGCCGTGGCCCCGGCTCGCCGCCCACGCGACCGACTCGTCGGAATGCGCCGCGACCTCGACCGTGGGATGCGGGTGCTGTGCAGGCGTCGGCCCGACCCGGTACTGCGCGCCGTCGGCGACGACCGGATGCCCGCGCCAGTACCGCAGCACGGTGTCGAGCGCCTCGGGCAGATCCACACCGTTCCCACCCGGGGACCGTGCGACCCGCGCGTATTCGGGGATGGGCCAGCCGACACCGAGAATCACCCGACCGCCCGAGATCCGGTCGAGCGTCGCGAGGTCGGCGGCGAGCCGGATCGGGTCGTAGAGCGCCAGGTGCAGCGCGGTGAACCCGATCCGGATCCGGCTGGTGGTGGCCGCGACGGCCGCCGCCATCGGAACGGGCGCCGGCCGCGCCCGCAGCGTGCGTGAGCCCACCGAGGTCAGATGGCCGTCGCTGAACCAGAGGCTGTCGAAGCCGAGCTCCTCCGCGACGCGCCCCAGCTCCGCCAGGGAGTCGGGTCGCGTCGTGTCGAGGTCGCCCCGGCCACCGGGAAGGCCGAACTTCATGATCGTCGTCGCAGGCTGGGTACCTGTCTGCGACGCAGACTGCGAAACTGGCGTGTACTCAAGCGTTTCCCCCCGACCAGCCATGCCCTGACGGCGTTTGGTGATCAAACAGTTGCTGAAGGTGTCCGCGGGGGGAGTGCGTCCCTAGGGCAGCGGTGCGCAGGGGGTGGCGTCGGGCTCTCGTTGCCCGTCACTCCTCAGATGCGGAACGAATCGAGAGTAGCTCACGCATCTGCGGATGTCATGGCGGTCATCTCCCTAATCCACGGATCCGCTGGCGTGACCGGATGTCCAGGTAACGGGCGAGTATTGCGGAAGTACTCGCCTTGTAACGCGGCTGGCGAGCGACGTCGCAAAGGGGTGAGAAGTCGTCCGATACGTCACGGTTCGTCCGATTTTCTGAGAGGGACTGTCGGATGCGACCGGATGGCAACGTGACGTCTTCGTATCCGCAGATACGGCTATCTGCAGATGCTTGCTCCTTAGATGCGGAGATTCGCTAGGGCGCGGGAAGCAAGCACGGTATGGAGCCTCTTGCGCCTCGTCCCTTGCCTGACCCTGCTCGGGGCGGCGGGCGCTCTCGCACCGCCATCGCATCGAGCCCGCTCCGCTCGATTCACTTCCCCGGCACACACAGAGAGACGGTCAGATGTCGCCGCACCCCATCCGCAGGGTCCTGTTCCGGCGGTTCACCGCCATGCTCGCCGTTCCCGCCCTCCTGATCGCGGCCTTCGTCGCGTTCGTCCCGGGCGTGGCGGCCCAGGCCTCCGGCGGCTCCTCGTCGCACAGCAGCGCGCCCGAGCACCCCTCGAAGCCGAAGCCGACGCCCAAGCCCGGCTCCTTCGTCGTGAAGGGCGAGGTCGAGAAGACCCTGCGTCTCACCGTCGCCGACCTGGCGAACTACCCGCAGTACACCCAGACGGTCTCGTTCGTCAGCGGCTCCGGCACGCAGACCCACACCTACACCGGTGCGAAGCTCGTCGACCTGATCACCGCGGCCGTGCCCAAATTCCGCACCGAGGTCAAGAACGACCTGCTGCGCTACGCGGTGCTGGTCAAGGCCAGCGACGGCTACGAGTCAGTCCTGTCCTGGCCCGAGATCACCACCGGCTTCGGTGGCGTCCAGGCCCTCGTCGCCTCGACCGAGGACGGCGTCTCCCTCGCCGACGTCGGCCCGCGGCTGACCGTTCCGTCCGACACCAAGGGCGGCCGGTACGTCTCGTGGATCACCTCGATCACCCTGGTGCGCGTGGGTTCCTGACCCCCTCCCACACGCCAGGTCCGCGCGCGGACCTGCGCCGGGCCCGGTGCCGGAACCGGGCCCGGTCCGGAGGCGAGCTGGGCGATTCCCGGGTCGGAACAGTGCGGAAATCCTCGGGGGATTCAGGGGAGCCTCGAGGATCCGCGAATTCCCGAACCCGACGACCACCACCTCCGGAATCGGCGATTCCGGAAGCCCGGCCCATGGAAGCGGGAAACCGGGACCCGATTCGGGATGTGCGCGCGGCCACGCCGGTCGGGCCACCGGCCGGTCGTGCGGGTGGGGCGGACGATGACGTCCCCCACCCGCACGATGGTGTGGATCCAACCAGCTCAGGTGACACGGGCCACGGCACTTCCGCGCGGACGCAACCGGGCCGCAACAGGACCTCGTTACTGTCCCAGACATGACCTTGAGCATCCGTAACCGGCTGACCGGGACCGTGTCCGACATAACCAGCGGCGCGGTGATGGGTACCGTTCGCATTGAGCTCCCGAACGGTGAAATCGTCACCTCCGCGGTCACCATGGACGCCATCAAGGAGGTCGGCGTCGGAATCGGCTCCGCCGTCGAGGTGCTCGTGAAGGCGACCGACGTCTCCCTCGCCACCGGCGAGACGTCCGGGCTGACCATCCGCAACCAGCTCAGCGGCACCCTGGTCGGCCTCGACACCGGCGGCGCGATGGCCCTCGCCCGTATCGCCCTTTCGTCCGACGTCGAGCTGACCGCGGCCATCACCCGCGCCTCCGCCGACGACCTGGGCCTCGCCCCGGGCACGCCGGTGACCGCCCTGATCAAGTCGACGGAGGTCGCCTTCTCCGCGCTGTAGAGCCGCGGGGCACAACCGGCCGCGCTGTTGCGCTGCTCGCGGCATTACATCTTGCGGAAGTCCCAGCTGGTGAGCTTCTCCGGGGTGACCCGCAGCCACGCGTGCCGGCCGTCGTAGTGCATCTTGTCGCCGCCGGTGTACTTGCGGGCGTACAGCAGCTCCGGGGTTTCCAGGTCGGGGTCGGGGGCACCGCCGCGCGGGACGTCCCCGACGCTCCCCACTCGTCCGCGGATCTCCACCCCGCGCAGCTCGGTGAAGGCGTCACCGGTGTCGACGACCACCGCCACCCGCGGATCCCGCTCAAGGTCCGTCCAGCGCTGGCTCTTGACGACCGAGTTCAGCCACAGCGACGTGCCGTCCCAGGCGAACCACAGCGGCGTCAGATGAGGGCCACTCGGGCTTGAGGTCGCCACCCGGCAGGTTCGCTGCTCGGCGAGGAAGACGTCGATCTCGGCCTGGCTCATGGCGATCTTGCGGCCTCGGCGCTGCTCTCTCATCGTTGTCCCTTCGTGGGCTGGGTGCCCGCCGTACACGACGGTGCCGAACGAACGTATGGCTGGCAGTACGCCCGGCGCATCGCCTTCGCCGGGGATTCGCGCTCGGGATTCGCGCTGGGATTCGCGCGGTGAACCCGCATCGCCCGGCCGGAGGGTCCGCCACGGTTCCGCGGTGCCGCGGGTGGGGCGGTTCCGCGGTGCTGTGGTGACCTACGCGGTGCGGCGGTTCCGCGGAACCGCCGTGGCCTACCCGGTGGGCCCGCCGACCGCGTGGCCGAGTGCCACGCCGAGGAACGCGGCGCCGAGACCTGCACCGACGCTCAGCGCGACATTCAGGACGGCCTGGCGGCGGTCGCCGTCCCGCGCCAGCCGCACGGTCTCGTACCCGAACGTGGAGTACGTGGTCAGCGCGCCGCACAGCCCCGTGCCGGCAGCGGCCCGGACCGCGGCGGACGCCGGCAGCCCGACCAGGAACCCCAGCAGCAGCGACCCGGCGACATTGACCGCCAAGGTGCCCCAGGGCATGACCGAACTGTGCCGGGACTGGACCGCCCGGTCGGTGAGATACCTCAGCGGCGCGCCGAGCGCCGCCCCCAGCGCGACCCACAGAACGGTCACCGCGCACCACCTCCGCTCCCGCTCCCGCACCCGTCTCCGTCGCCGTCGCCGTCGCCGTCTCGAGCGACGCCGCCCGCGTCGGCATGGGTGTCGGCGCTGAGAGCAGGGCTGAGGTCGGGGCCGACGTCGGCGACGAGGCCAGGATTCGCGACAACGCCGAGATCTGCGCCGAGGTCGGGGCCGGGGTCGGTCGGAGCGTGCCGGCGCAGGGCACGCTCCGCCAGGGCGGAACCCGCTGCGACGGCGGCGAGTGCGGCAACGACGGACACGGCGAGGAACACCAGCGCCGTGTCGACCGCGCCCGCGTCGACCGACTGCTGCACGTCGACGACGTAGGTGGAGAACGTCGTGTAGCCGCCGAGCACACCGACGCCGAGAAATGGCCGGACCAGCCGCCGCCCCGCCCAGACGGTCGCGACCAGTTCCATCAGTACACCGATGAGAAAGCAGCCGGAGGTGTTGATCGCCAGGGTCGCGCCGTCGAAGTCGCCCGGCTCGTGCGGGAAGGCCACCGCCAGCCCATGGCGGGCGAGTGCCCCCAGCGCACCACCGACGGCGATGGCCCCGAGCACCGGCCAGGGGGCGGGCCGCAGTTCCGCCCGTTCGCCAGGATCGGACAGGTCGACATCGGGGTCGACCGGACGAGGGTGCGACGGCGACGGCGACGGCGACGGCACTGACCACTCCGATCCCACTGAAGACACAGCTCAGACGCAGTTTCGCACCGCTGGCCGCACATCGTCGCCCGGGACGCCCGACACAGGACATCCGGTCACGGTCAGGCATCATCGATCAGTTCACGGTGAAATTCCCGATCCGCGTATGCGGTCAGAGCAGCCAGTGATTCTGAGCTCCCGGCTACCGCTGCTTCTGTTACCGAGCAAGACCTGAGGGTAATGGTTGTTGGGGGCCGGCCGCGGAATCCCGAGCCCTAGCCTCGGGCTACCGTTGCCGCCGAGCAAGACCCGAGGATTTTGGTCGTTGGAACGACGAAAATGTGCAGATCTTCGAGTCGTGGCCCACGGCTGCCGATTCGGCTGCCGTTGCCGCGTGGCAAGAATTAAGAATTTTGGTCGCTGGAACGACGAAAATCCTCAATTCTTCGGGCTGTGGCTTGGGGTTGCCGCTGCTGCCGGGCGAGATCTGAGGATATGGTCTCCAGGGAGTGTGCACCGCCCGGTGCGGACGTCCATGGACGTCGTGCATGCCGACAGGAGGCGCGGTTGAGTCCTGCCTGGGTACCGGTCGACGGTTCGCGGGCGCGCTCGGCGCTGGCGAGCCTTGCCGCCATCAGCCCGTACTTCGAAGCCGACGTTCTGGACGCAATCGAACGCCCCGCGCCCACGGCCTCCGCCAGCGACGTCGAACATGCTCGGTTCGAGCCCGTCGCGGTCGCTGAGCTCAACAGCGGGGGCGCCGCGCTCGCCGCGGCCGTCGACGGGGTCAACGAGCGGCTGGGCGGCGTCGAGCGGCGGGTGGCCGCGTCGACGCTCGCGCTCGGCCATGCGGCCCGGTTGTGGTCGGTGGCGCTGGGCACGTGGGCGACCTCGGGCATCGTCCCCGACCTCGACCCGGCGGTGCTGCGGGTGCAGCCGCGGCTGACAGCCCCGCTCCGGCTGATCGTCGACCGGCCCGCCGGCTGGCGACCCGCACCGGCCGCATCGGCCGCACCGTGGACACCGGCCGCATCGGCCGCGCCGGGGACACCGGCGACGCCGACCACGGCCGCACCGACGTTGGCCACACCGACCTGGCCGGCTGTGCAGGCCGAGGGCCACCTGGAAGCGGCGGACCTGATCCGCGAGGTGATCGTCGAGCGGAACCTGCGGCCGTACTTCGCGGCCGTGCGGGCCGAGACCGGGCTCGCGCTCGGCCTGCTGTGGGGGAATGCGGCCTCCGCGCTGGTCGGCGCCACGGGGATGCTGATCCGGTTCCTCCGCACCCAGCCGAATAAGGCCAGCACGGCTCCGGCCACGGCTCCGGCCACGGCCGCGCGTCTGGCTCGGGCCTGCGCCGAGGACTCGGGGGCAGGCATTGGCCGGCTGACCGCGCGGCTGCTCGCGACCCCGCCGCTGGCCGGCACAACCGTCCACAGTCTGACCCCGGACGGTCAGCTGGTGGTCCCGTCCGTCGTGCGGCGCAGCTGTTGCCTGTTCTACCGGGTACCCGGTGGCGGCACCTGCGGAGACTGCCCGCTGGACCGGCGCTGAGAAACGGGTGGCGTGACACGCCCTTCCTGCCCTTCCTGCCCGACGGGGCGTGGGCGTGCGGGCGCCCCGCGGTGAATCCTGCGCCATTATTCAGTACGCGGCAATAAAAGAGGAGACCGAATTGCCGCTGGTTCATCGCGGTGGTTGATTTTTGCTCGTCAAGTCGTGATCAGAATCGGCCTGGTCAATTCTTGCTCCTGATTCCCGTCCGGTTGTCGGGTTCGTGTTAGCGTTACCGACTCCCAGGGGGGTGTGATGCAGGTCTCCGACCATGACCCGGACTACGACGTCGGCCCCGGGCCGCTGGCGTCGCTCTGGCGTTACCGGCTCGCCTCATCCGTGGTCATAGTTCTGGCCGTACTCGCCGGCGTGATTCATGGTTTGCTCGCCGCGCCGCCCACGAAAGCCCTCGCCCGGATCGGCCTGGCGAATCCCCGCGGCCTCACGGTGATTCTGGGTGGCAGTGCGTCCGGTGCGGATCTCGGCCGGTACGCGAGTGCCCGGGCCCGGTTCGCCGAGAGCACCGACGTGCTGGCGACGGCGGCGCGGTCACTGACGGACGGGACGTCGCTGGCGACACTGCAGACGGCGGTCGAGGTCACCGCCACCGCGGATGCGGACGTTCTGGTCGTGACGGCCACCGGCTCGGGTGCCGAACAGGCGGAACGCCGGGCGGACGCCGTCGTCGCGGCGTTCCGCGAGCTGACCCTGCAGTCCACCAACGACACGGTGAACAGCCAGCTCGCGGCGGTGGCACGGGCGCAGACCCAGCTCGACCAGCTGTTCACGCCTGGCCCCGGCGACAGCGCGCGGGCCGCCGCGGCGRCCACCGCGCTCGGCGAGCTTCAGCAGACCGCCGCCCGGGCCCAGACGGAGGCGGCGCTGTTCGGCTCGGGAACGGTCTTCGTCGAGAACGCGACGGTGCCGCATCCGTCCAGTGACGCGGCGCGGGCGGAACGGGGCGGCCTGCTCGGGCTGCTGCTGGGAGTGCTGCTCGCGGGCACGGTGGCCTGGCTCCGGGCCGGCCGGCGGCGCGAGGTCGGTGACGGCGAGGCGGCCGCCCGGTTGTTGGGCACCCGGCTGCTGGGCGAGGTCCCCACCACCGGGGAACGCGGCCGTTTCGGAGAACGCGGCCGTTCCACTGAGCGTGGCGATGCAAGGGAGCGTCGCGGTGTCAGGGAGCGCGGCGGTATCAGGGGACGCGGCCGTTCCGTTGAACGTGGCCGCGCCGACGAGGCTGACGGGCCACGGAGCTCTCCGCAGCCTGGCCACCACGCCGCCGCCGGCGTGCTCACCGCCGTCGGCGGGCGCGGGCTGTACGTCCTGGCCAGCCCTGGACGCCAGGACGGGCGGACGGCGACAGCCCTGGGCCTCGCGACGGCGCTGGCGGCCGGCGGCTGCCGGGTGGCGCTGGTGGACGGTGACCTTCGAACCGGCCGGCTCACCGCCCGGTTCGGGCTCCCCGCGGCCGCGGTGGGGCTCGCCCAGCTCGCGCGGGGAACCACCGACCTCGCCACCGCCATCCGGACGTATTCGACCGCGGAGGGCGGCGAGCTCGCCTTCGTTCCCCGCGGCCAGCTGGCCACCGACCCGGCCGGGCTGCTGGGCAGGGCGGAGCTCACCGAGACGATGAGCCGGCTCAAGAAGCTCTTCGACATCGTCCTCGTCGACACACCGGCTACCGGTCCGACCGCCGACGCGTTCCTGCTCGCCGCGACCGCGACCGGGATCATCGCGGTGGCTCGTTGGCGCACCCCGGGCGGTCCGCTGCGGCGGCTGCGCGCGCAGGCCGACGCCACAGCCGTTCCCCTGGTCGGAGTGGTGCTCACCCATGGCCGCCGGGTGCGTGGCGGCTACCAGGACGCCTACGGCGAGCAGATCGCCTTCGACGTCGAGCGGACCCAGACGCTGCGGCCGCGGACGTCCGGGGACCGGCCTGACCGAACCCCGCCGCACGAAGCCGCCGCCCCGCACAAGTCACCCGTGCACAAGCCGTCGGTGCACAAGCCGTCCGTCGCCGCCCGGCTCTGATGCCCCACAGCGACGGCCTGCCACAGCCGCCAGAGCCGCCAGAGCCGCCAGAGCCGGCAGGGCGGCCAGAGCCGGCAGGGCGGCCAGAGCCGGCAGGGCGGCCAGAGCCGCCAGCGCGGCGAGAGCGGTCGCGGCCGGTCGGCGGACGTCCCGGTGGACCGTCCGGTGGACCGCCCGGCCGATCCGTCGCCCGACGGATCGGTGGACGGGCCGGCGGTGCGGTCGCTGCGCAGGCCATCAACGCGGGCGGAAGCCTGGTGGTGCAGCTCGCCGCCGCCCGTGCCCTCGGCGCCGACCGGTTCGGCGCGCTGGYCCTGCTCGTCTCCTGCCTGGTCCTGTGCACGGCGCTCTACACCGCGTTCGTCGGTGACGCACTGACCGTGCTCGGTCGGGACGATCCGGCGGTGCGCGGCGCCGTGCTGGTCGCGCACGGGGTCCTGGTGACGTCCGCCGCGGGGGTCGGTTTCGGGGTGGCGATCGGGCTCGCCGGCCTCGGGCCGGGTGTCGGGGCCGCCTACGCCGGGCTGATCGTGCTCTGGCTGCACGAGGAGCTCGGGCGCCGGGCGCTGATGGCCGGGCTGTCGTTCTGGAAGCTGGCGGCGAACGACGCCGGCTACGTCGCGGTCACGCTCCTGACTCTCACCGCGGCGGGCGCGGCCGGGATGACGGTCAGCCTGCTCATGGTGATCCTCGCGATGGGCGCGGGGGCCGCCGTCGCCATCGGGCTCGCGTTCGGGCAGCTCCCGCTCGCCCAGCTGCGTCCCGCCTGGCCCACGGCGGGCCTGGTGCGCGAGGTCGCCGGTTTCGCGGTGTGGCGTTCGCTGCAGGCCGGTCTCACCCCGGCGCTGCTGTTCACGGCGCGGGTGCTGATCAGCGCCGTCGCCGGGCGGGGCGTGCTCGGCCAGGTCGAGGCGGCCCGGCTGATGATCGCGCCGGCGCAGACGGTGGTCGCGGCGGCGGGGAACGTCCTGCTGCCGGCGTTCGCGGCGGATGGTGCGACGTCCGCCCGGCGGGCCCGTCGCGCGAGCGTGGCGCTGATCGGGGCGACGGTGCTGGTCGGCGCGGTCGCCCTGCTTGTCGTCGGCCCGTTCGCGGATCTGGTCGTCGGGCCGGGGGTCGAGGTGCCTCGCGGCGCCGTGCTCGCCTGGTCGGTGTACTGCTGCGCGCTCGCGGCCGGCCTGCCCGCCGCGACGGCGCTGGTCGCGCGCCGGCGCACCCGGACGGTGTTCCTGGCCTGGCTCGGCGACGCGCTGGTCGGGGTCACCCTGGTGGTCGTCATCCTGGCCGCCGGGCATCCGGTCGCGGTCCCGGTGGGCCTGGCGGTCGGCCGGCTGGGGAGCGCGCTGTGCCTGCACGTCCTCGCCAGCCGCACGGACGAGCAGGCTCGCTCCCGGCACCGGCACCGGTCCCAGCAACCGGGCTGGCAACCGGACCGGCGTCCAGGCCGGCAGCCAACGCTGCACCGAAGCCGAGGCTGGCCCCGCTCGCGGGCCCGGGCCTGGAACCGAGGCCTTCGGTCGCCGGGCACGGGCGCGGGTGCGGGTGCGCGGCGGCTGCCCCGGCTCCTTCCCAGCCCGAACCGGTGGGCGCTGGCCGCCGTCGTGCTCCCGCTCATGCTCGCCAGCGACTACAAGGTCCGGCTGCGCGGCAAGGAGGCGACGACGTCCGGGCAGGCTGACCTGTTCATCCTGGTGGAGATGGCCGTGTACGCGACGGTCGGCGTGGTGCTGCTGCTGACCGTGGCGCGGGCGCCCGCGCAGCGGCGCAACGCCACCGTCGTCGTCCTGGCCTGGGTCTTCGGGTCCTACTGTGCGCTTTCCGTGGTCTGGTCGCCGTACGGCAGCCTGGCGGTGGTGCGTGCGGCGCAGCTGCTGCTCACGGTGGCCGTGGCGCAGACCGCGGCGCGGTACGCCAGCCGCGCCCAGCTGCACGGCCTGGCCCACGCCTTCGCCGCGACCGTCGCCGGCTCGGTGCTGTTCGGCGCGCTGCACCGGTTCCCGCCGGTGAGCGGCGAAACTGCCGGACGCTTCACCTGGCTGTACGTCCACCCGGTCGTCGCCGGGATCTACCTGGGCGCCGCGACGGTGATCCTGACCGTCTACCTGACCCGGCCGGGCCGGGGGCACCGCATCTGGCCGACCTGGACGTACCAGGTGCTGCTGGTCGTCGTCGGGTCCGGGCTGCTCGCCTCGCGGACCAGGGGCGCCCTCGGCGGGGCGGTCGTCGCCGCGCTGCTGGCGATGGTCTGCGGCGCCCGCGGTGCGCGCCGGCTCGACCTGCTGGCCACGATCGGTGTCTTCACCGCGATCGCGGCGGTCACCTCCTCGGACGTCGTGCTCTCCTACCTGAGCCGGGGCGAGTCCGCCGAGAAGCTGGCCACGCTCAACGAGCGCACCAACCTGTGGTCGCTCGCCCTCGACGCGTTCGAGCAGAAACCGATGACCGGCTGGGGGCTGACCGCCTCCCGCGGGATCTTCCTCGACGCGATCGGTCTCGGCGGTGGGCACAACGCGTTCGTCAACGTCCTGGTCGACGGAGGTGCGATCGGTGCGCTGCTCTGGCTGGCGCTGCTGGGCGGGATCGCGGTCACGCTGCGCGGGCTGTGGCGCCGGGCCCGGCCGGACGAGCGGGCGGACGAGAGGGCGGACCTGACGTTGCTGACCGCGCTGCTGCTGTTCCTCCTCTTCGACGGCCTGACCGCCGAGCACATGGCGGCACCCGCCAACGTCGCGAACATCCTGCTGGCGGTGATCGTCGGCTGGACCGGCGCGTTGACCCGCCGACGGGCCGGTTCCGCGGGGCCGGCACCCGAGCGAGGTCCGGTGACAGCGGGACGTTCGGTGCCCGTGCGAGGTCCGGTGCCTTCGGGACGTTCGGTGCCCGAGCGAGATCCGGCGTCGGCGGGACGTCCCGGAGGTTCGGGCGGTTCGGGGCCGGCGCGCCCGACGGGCCGGCCGGCGCCGGAGCGGATCCCGGCCGGGGCCGGCTGATGGCCCGCCGGACGGTCCTGTTCGCGCACCCCTCCGCCGAGCTGTACGGCGCGGACCGGATGCTGCTCGACTCGGTGCGCGGGGTCGTCGCCGCCGGCGCACGTGCGATCGTGGTCCTGCCGGACCGGGGGCCGCTGTGGCCGCTGCTGGAACAGGCCGGGGCCGAGGTCCGGGCCGGCGACGTCCCCGTCCTGCGCAAGCGATACCTGCGCCCGCATCGGGCCTTCGGCCTCGCGGTGCGGATGGTGGCCGCGGTCGGGCGGCTGGTCCGGCTGATCCGGCTGGTCCGGCCGGACGTCCTCTACGTGAACACGATCACGATCCCGGTCTGGCTGGTGGCCGCGCGGCTGTGCCGGCTGCCGAGCCTGGTCCACGTGCACGAGGCGGAGCGCACCGGCCGGCTCGTCGGCGTCGCGCTCACCGCCCCGCTGCTGCTGGCCCGGACGATCGTGGTCAACAGCTCCGCCGCGGCGGCCACCCTCGCCGCGGCCATGCCGGCGCTGGCCGGACGGACCGAGCTCGTCTACAACGGGGTCGCCCGCGCCGGCGGCCCAGCCCTGCCGCCCCCGCTGTCACCGCCGGTGCGGCCGGGCACTCCGGCTCGGCTGGTTCTCGTCGGCCGGCTCTCCCCGCGCAAGGGGACCGACGTCGCCCTCGACGCGCTGCTCAGGCTCCGGGAAGCCGGCCGCGACGTAGAGCTCGACCTCGTCGGCAGCACGTTCGAGGGGTACGAGTGGTACGAGCGCCAGCTGCGGGACGCCACCGCCGACCCACGGCTCGCCGGTCGGGTGCGCTTCCACGGCTTCCAGCCCGACATCGAGCCCTTCCTCCGCGCGGCGGACGTCGTCCTGGTCCCGTCCCGGGTCGAACCGTTCGGGAACGTCGCGGTCGAGGCCCTGCTCGCCGGACGTCCGCTGGTCGCGAGCGCCGCCCAGGGGCTCGTGGAGATCGTCAGCACGGAACGCACTGGCCTGCTGGTCCCCCCGGACGACCCCGCGGCCCTGGCGGCGGCGGTCAGCGCCCTGCTCGACGACTGGCCGTACGCCGCCCGACTGGCGGAGGCGGGGCGCGCCGACGCCGCCGAACGGTTCGGCATGGAGCGCTACCACGCCCAGATCAACGCCCTGATCGGCACACTGACCGCGGCCCGAGGTCGCCGCTTGAAGATCATGGGATTTTGGTCGTTCTGACGACCAGGATCCTCAACTCTTGCCCGGCAGCAACGGCTGCCCGAGGCTCGGGAGCCCGCGACGGGCTTCGGAACGAGGCCACGGGTATTCCGCGGTCCCATCGGAAATCTGCGGGAAAGGTGGCACGGAAGTGCCGGTCGGCCCGGCGGCCAGAAATCCTGTGAACCATAACGGAGGTTCGGGTGTCGGTATCTCGTCCGTGGCCTCAGGAAAAGGTCGCAGGAATCGATGGAATTCGTCGGTGTCGCGGGCGGGAACTGGCTGGTGAAGCGCGGTGGGTCGTAGGGTTTCCGGCGTGAGATCGTTATCCGTCCTTGGGAGCGGTGTGCTGGCCGGGGTTCTCGCGGCCGTGGTCGCGCTGGCCGGTTGCGGAGGTGGCGACGACGACGGGGCGGGGGACGACCCCTACCGAAAGCAGGGCCCCTTCCCGACCGCGCTCGCCGCCGTGCCGAGCGCGCCGGCGCCGACCGCCGGCCCGGCACCGTTCACGGCGCCGGCGTCCGGGGCCGGCAAGGTCGTCGTCTCGGTGGCTGACATAAGCCCGGTGCGCTCGGCCGGCGAGGGGCCGGGGCAGTTCGTCGGCCGGCCCGCGGTCGCCTTCACGCTCGCCCTGCGCAACGACTCCGGGCAGGTCGTCGACCTGAACGGGGCCAACATCACCGTGTCCTACGGTGCGGACGACACACCGGCGCAGCCCGACGACGGCGGCACGGTGCGTCCCCTGGCCGGCCCGCTGCAGCCGGGGCGCACCGCCGACGGCGTCTACGTCTTCCTCATCCCCGAGGACCAGCGCGCCAGGGTCACAGCTGTCGTCAGCTACGACCCGACGAAACCCGCGGTCGTCTTCTCCGGTCCGGTCGGCTGACATCCCGGTCGGCTGACATCCCGGTTGGCTGGCGGGGCGGTCCGCTGGCGCGCGGGTTGGCGCGCATCCACCGCGGGCATCGGTCTCAATAAGCGGCCTGATCTGTTTATCGGGTCGACGAAATCCCGGTCGAGCTTGTTGATTCTCCGTTGACTTTCTTTGGTTTCCGTGGCGTGCTGCCATGCAAGGCTAATTCGTCGCAATGCTGAACGGTTGAGCTGCTGCGGGTCGCTGTGTAAGGTTCCCCGAAAACCGGCGCAGCTGTGAATTCATGCTGGTTAATGGTGGGCGTGCTTCCGGTCGCGCTCGGCGTAGGAAGAGCGTGATGCGGGTGACGCGGCGAAAGTCAGGGCGAGACGGAGATTTACCTGCCGGCGGCGCCGGCCAGCCTGCCGGGCGTGGCGGGTTCGCCGGGCGCGGCACGGTCGTCGGGCATCGGGGGTTCGCCGGGCGCGGCGGGTTCGCCAGGCGCCTGGTCGGTTTGGCCGCGGTCGCCGCCCTGGCCGTCGTCGGCACCGGCGCGTCCGTCCTGCTGACAGCGCCGGGAGCCGCGGCGGACACCGCGCCACCCGACCCGTCGACACCGGCGACGGTCAGCGCGGACGCGCTGCCGACCGTCCAGGTGAACGGTGTCGTGTGGGCGCAGGCGACCGTCGGCAACACCGTCTTCGTGACGGGCAGCTTCACCGCGGCCCGGCCCGCCGGCGCCGCCGCCGGCGTGAACGAGACCCCGCGGGGCAACCTGCTCGCCTACGACATCACGACCGGCAACCTGATCGCGGGCTTCAACCACACGCTCAACGCCCAGGGCCGGGCGATCACCGCCTCACCCGACGGCCGCAGGATCTACGTCGGCGGTGACTTCACCGCCGTCGACGGGCAGACCCGTAACCGGATCGCCGCGTTCAACACCGTCGACGGCTCCCTTGTCAGCGGCTGGACGGGCGGCGCCGCCGCGTCGGTACGCGCCCTGACCGCCTCCGACTCGACCCTCTACGCCGGCGGGGTCTTCGCCTCGGCGATGGGGAACACCCGCTCCCGCCTGGCCGCCTACTCGACGTCCACCGGGGCTCTGCTGAACTGGGCGCCGGCGGCCGCGAACGGCCAGGTCAACGCGATGGTCCTGACCCCTGACCGGTCCCGGGTCATCGTCGGCGGCCAGTTCAACTCCCTCAACGGCGTGTCCGCGACCGGGCTCGGCGCCGTCGATGCCACCACCGGCGCGACCCTGCCATGGGCGGCGAACAAGATCGTGCGCAACTCGGGTGACAAGGCGAGCATCGACAGCCTGCGCACCGACGGCACGAACATCTACGGGTCGGGCTGGGTCTCCGGGGCGACGAGCGGCAACCTCGAGGGCAGCTTCGCCGCGAACCCCACCACCGGTGACCTGATCTGGATCGAGGACTGCCACGGTGACACCTACGACAACTTCGCCGTCGGCGGCGTCCTGTACAACGTGGGGCACGCGCACTTCTGCGGCAACATCGGGGCGTTCCCGCAGACCGATCCGATGTCCTATTACCGGGCGCTGGCCTTCACCACCAAGGCGACCGGCACCGTCGGGCGCAACACGCTGATCGGCTACGCCGACTTCGCCGGCAACCCGGCCCCGACGCAGCTCAACTGGTACCCGAAGCTCGCCGCCGGCACGTTCACCGGCCAGGGCCAGGCCGCCTGGTCGATCACCGGGAACAGCAGCTACCTGTCGCTGGGCGGTGAGTTCCCGTCCGTGAACGGGACGCCCCAGCAGGGCCTGGTCCGTTTCGCGATCCGCGCGGTGGCGCCGAACCGGGTCGGCCCGGTCTACTCCGCCGCGGCTCTCACCCCGACCGTCCAGGCGGTGGGCGCGGGCTCGGCGCGGGTCAGCTGGACGACGACCTACGACAACGACAACGAGGCCCTCACCTACCGGATCGTCCGGGACGGCAACACCGCGAGCCCCGTCCACACCACGACGATCAACGGGCGGTTCTGGAAACCGCAGCCGGCCACGTTCGTCGACACCGGCCTGAGCGCCGGCACCCACACCTACCGCGTCTACGTGTCCGACCCGCTCGGCAACGTCACGCCGGGCCCGACCAGCGCACCGGTGACGGTGACGGGCGCGGGCCCCGCGCCGACCAGCGCCTACGCCCGGACGGTCCTGGCCGACGGGCCGGCCAACTACTGGCGTCTCGGCGAGACGGCCGGCACCACGACCTCCCGTGACCTGGCCGGCGGCGCGGACCTGCGCCTGGGGAGCACCGTGACCCGTGGCACCCCGGGCGCGATCGCCGGTGACGCGGACACCGCCTCGACCTTCAGCGGCACCTCCACCGGTTTCGGCGCCACGCCGACGGCGGTGACCGCGCCGGCCACGTTCAGCGCCGAGGCCTGGTTCAACACCACCTCGACCCGTGGCGGGAAGCTCCTCGGCTTCGGCGGCAGCAACACCGGGACGTCCTTCAGCTACGACCGGCACGTCTACCTGACCAACGCGGGCCGGGTCACGTTCGGCGTGAACCCGGGCGGCTTCCGGACGATCACCAGCGCCGGTGCCTACAACGACGGGCGGTGGCATCACGTGGTGGCCACCCTGTCCAGTGCCGGGATGTCGCTCTATGTCGACGGTGCCCAGGTCGGCCAGGATCCGGCGACGACGTCCGCCCAGGCGTTCAGCGGCTACTGGCGGGTCGGCGGGGACGCCCTGGGTTTCTGGCCGGACCGGCCGACCAGCAACTTCCTCGCCGGTGCGATCGACGAGGTGGCGATCTACCCGACCGCTCTGACGCCGGCCCAGGTCCAACGGCACAACCAGGCCGGCAGAACAAATTAGGAGACCTTTCTCGGCCTTTCCTAGAATGCTGGCACCAGTTTTCCAGAAATTGAACAAGAGGTGCCGCTCCGTGTACCATTGATTTTCCAGAAAATGACGATCCCTGCCATCTGCGGATAAGGGTGACGGCTACGTTCGCGTTGCGGGGCATGCACGGAATCTGAACGTGGGGTGGGGCGCAATGCGAATAGCCATGCTCGGTACCCGTGGTGTGCCGGCGAACTACGGCGGCTTCGAGACGGCGGTGGAGGAGGTCGGCCGCCGGCTCGTCGAGCTGGGCCATGACGTCACCGTCTACTGTCGTGGCAAAGGCCCGGACGAATTCCTGGGAATGCGCAGAGTCGAGCTGCCGGCCCTGCGCCGCCGATCGCTGGAGACACTCAGCCACACCACGGTGAGCGTCGCGCACGCCCTGCGGCACCGGCCGGACGTGGCACTGCTCTTCAATGCCGCCAACGCCCCGCTGTTACCCCTGCTCCGGTTACGGAGGATCCCGGTGGCCGTGCACGTCGACGGGCTGGAGTGGCGCCGCGGCAAATGGGCCGGTGCCGGCCGGCGCTACTACATGATGGCCGAGGCCCTCGCGGTGGCCTGGGCCGATGACCTGATCGCCGACTGCACCGCCATCGCGGACTACTACCGCTGGAAGTTCCACGCGGACTCGACCGTGCTCACCTACGGTGCACCACTGCTCGAATCCGCCGCGACCGCCCGGGTCGCCGAGCTCGGCCTGCGCGCGAGAGAGTTCCACCTGGTCGTCGCCCGGATGGAACCCGAGAACAACATCGACCTCATCGCCCGCGGATACCTGGCGAGCGGCTCCCGACATCCACTCGTGGTCGTCGGCGGAAACCCCTACCCGACGCGGTACACCCGCGACCTCACCCAGCTCCTCGCCACCGACCCGCGGGTCATCTCCCTGGGCGCGGTCTACGACCAGGAACTGCTCAACGCGCTCTACGCGGCCAGCCTGACCTACCTGCACGGGCACAGCGTCGGCGGCACCAACCCGTCGCTGCTGCGCGCGATGGGTGCGGGCGCCACCGTGATAGCAACCGGGAACCGCTTCAACCGCGAGGTGCTCGGCGACGCCGGTTTCTATTTCACCGAGCCGGACGAGCTGGCCCGCCATCTGGAGGCGACCGAAAGGAACCCGATCATCGGTGATCGGTACGGCCTGCTCGCGCGAAACCGGGCCGCCGCGAAATTCGACTGGGACGAGGTCGCGATCGGCTACGAGAAACTCTGCCTGCGCCTCGCCGGCCGTGACCCACACTGGCGGCCCACTCTGACCAGCTCCCTTCGCCGATTCACCGAGAGCGGGGACCTTGCGCCCGTCACCGCTCCCGGTCCCGTCCCCGTTTCGGTTCCTGCCGCTGTTCAGCTTCAGCTCCCGCTCCAGCTTCCACTCCCGCTTCCGCGCACGCTTCCGGGCCCGCTTTCGGCCCCGCTTTCGGCCCCGCTTTCGGCTCCGCTTTCGCTTCCGGGTTCGGTGCCGCGGCGGCAGGCGCTGCGCCTCGCGAGCCGGCGGCACGCATGAGCGTCTCCCCACCGGCCGGTTTCCGCGCGGCTCTGGACCGGCTGAGCTCCGCGCAGAAGTCACCGAAAGGCGCGCCCGCCTACTCGCGTTTCGTGAACCGGCGGCTGGGCCGGCTGTTCGCCGCCGCCGGCTACACCGCCGGGCTCACCCCGAACCAGGTGACCGCCATCAGCGGGCTGTTCACCTTCGGCGGCATCGCCCTGCTCGCGTACGCCCGCCCGACCGCACTCGTCGGCGTCGCCGTCTGCCTCGCCCTCATGATCGGCTACGCCCTCGACTCGGCCGACGGCCAGCTCGCCCGGCTACGCGGCGGCGGCAGCCCGGTCGGCGAATGGCTCGACCACGTCTGCGACTCGGCGAAGATCCCGCTGCTGCACCTGGCCGTCGCGGTCTCCTGCTACCGCTTCTCCGCCCTCGGCCGCGGCGAGTTCCTCCTGGTCCCGCTGGCCTTTGCGGCAGTCGCCACGACCACCTTCTTCTCGATGATCATCAGCGACTTCCTGCGCCGGACCCGCCCAGCGGCCGCCGCGGGCCCTCCGGCTTCGGGGAGCCCTCCGGCTTCGGGGAGCCCTTCGGCTTCGGCAGGCTGTTCGGTTGCGGCAGGCCAGCCGGTCCCGGGGAGCCAGCCGGTCCCGGGGAGCCAGGCGGTCGCGGGGAGCCAGGCGGTCGCGTCGGGCGCCGCGGCCGGGACACATGCTCCGATCTGGCGGTCGCTTCTCGTACTGCCCAGCGACTACGGGCTGCTGTGCCTGATCTTCGTCCTGCTCGGCGCCGGCACCGCGTTCAGCGCCCCGTTCTGTGTCGCCTACGCCGCCCTCGCCGCCGCGAACGCGCTCTACCTGCTCGGCGTGCTGCTGCGCGGCTACCGGGCGATGACCGCACTGGGCGTGACCGCCCCGACCACTGCCACCGCTGCCACCGCCGCGACCGGCGCCGTTGCGACCTCGGCGGCTCCAGGGCCGCTCGCTCCGCCGGCGCCCGCTCCGACATCGTTCATGCCCGGGGTGAACGTCCGCGTCGTGAACACTGCGCGGGGCGGTCGACGATGACCACCGTCGGCTACGTTCCCGGTGTCTACGACATGTTCCACATCGGGCACCTGAACATCATCCGCCGTGCCCGCGGGGCCTGCGACCATCTCGTCGTGGGTGTGGTGACCGACGAGGTCGTACTCGCGGTGAAAGGCCACCTGCCCGTCGTCCCGCTCGCGGAACGCCTCGAGATCGTCGGCAGCCTGCGCCTGGTCGACGAGGTTGTCGTCGACCCCCACCACGACAAGTTCGCCATGTGGCCGGCGGTTCACTACGACGTCCTGTTCAAGGGCGACGACTGGCAGAACACCCCGAAGGGACGGAAGCTGGAAGCCGACCTGGCCACGGTCGGCGCCCGCGTCGTGTACTTCCCGTACACCGTCCACACGTCCAGCACGGAGCTGCGCCGCTTCCTCAACCAGCAGCGCGACGACTTCGCGAGCAGCAAGGCACGCGACCCCGTCCCCTCGGCGTCGGCGCGAACACCACGGCGAACCTGAACATGTGCCCGCCGCCGGTCGTGCGGCCTGGGCTCGGTGGCCCGGTAGGCGGGTGACTCTGCCCCTGAGGTCAGACGATGCCGCCGTTGACGCGGATGTTCTGGCCGTTGACCCAGTGGCCCGCGGGGCTCGCGAGGAAGGCGATGACACCGGCGATGTCGGCCGGGGTGCCCAGGCGTTCCAGCGGCGGCTGCGCGGCCAGCCGGGCGATCGTCTGCTCGTCCTTGCCGTGCAGGAACAGATCGGTCGCGGTGGGGCCGGGTGCGACGGCGTTGACGGTCACGTCCCGGCCGCGCAGCTCCCGGGCCAGGATCAGGGTGAGGCCCTCGACGGCGCCCTTGCTGGCCGCGTACGGGCCGTAGCGGGGGAGGGCGAGCCCGAGAATCGACGTCGAGAAGGTGATCAGGCTCCCGCCCCGGCGCAGCCGGCGGGCTGCCTGCTGGGCGACGACGAAGGTGCCGCGGATGTTCGTGCGGTACAGCTCGTCGAGCACCGCCAGATCCAGGTCGGCGACGGTCGACAGGGGCATCCTGCCGGCGGCGTGCACGACGACGTCGACCCCGCCGAACTCCGCCCCGGCGGCCTCGAACATGCCCGCGACGGCGTGCTCGTCGGCGACGTCGGCCTGCGCGGGGATCGCCGCACCCCCGGCGGCCTCGACGGCGGCCACGGTGTCCTGCGCCGCGTCCGTCCGACCGGCGTACCCGACGACGACCGCGAAACCGTCCGCGGCGAGCCTCAGGGCCACCTCGCGGCCGATGCCGCGGGAGCCACCGGTGACGACCGCAACACGGTGCGTCGATGTGTTCGTCATGCGCCCACCATCGGCGCACCTGGCCGGTGCGACCAGTGGATGTTCAGCCCACCGCAGCAGGCGGGCCGCCTCCGCTCAGCGCGGGTCGTCTCCGCTCAGCGGGAACCGACTCCCACCCGCTCGGGCTTGGTCATCACGTCCGCGATCCTGCCCGTGAGGGATTCGATCAGCCGGACTGCCTGGGAGAGAGACAGATTCAAGACGATCTCACTGCCGGCCTCGGCCGGCAGACGCACCGATACATCCGCCATCGTCGTGCCTTTCCTAGCGAAACAGGTCACCCCATCCGCATTGCGGGGCCATGGTGACGCTACGAGGGAACACCGCCGTGGTGTCAGCAAAGGTGGGCAGTAGCACTCTCGCCGACCAGGGGGAGACGGCCGTGCCGGGCGGCCAGGGCAGGTGGCCGGGCCGAGATCGCCGTGGCACGGCGTGCGGAAGGTCTCAGCGTGGCCGGAAGCKAAGGATGTACCAGTCGGCGACCTCGCAGGCGACTTCCTTGAGGATCAGCGCCTTGGCCACACCGACGTTCTCGTTCTGCCCGTGGGCGATCTTGTTCCGCAGCTCGACCAGATAGTTCAGCTCACGTCTCAACCGCTGGTCGTTCGCCCCGAGCAGGGCTCTCAGCTCGGACTTCAGCGCCGGATCGAAACGCAGCGCCAGCTCTCCCAGCGCGTCGGCGCTGGGGTTCGGCGCGCGTTTCAGCGCACCCAGCGCGAAGTTTCGCACCATGCCGTTGGACGTCCGGCTGATGTAGGCCCGGGAGGTCACGACGACGGTCTGCTCCAGATAGCCGCAGCTGCGGACCACGAGCAGCCGGGCCAGCCACGACGCGACTTCCTGGTTGTCGGGCATCCGCGCCTGTTCCTGCACCAGGGCCGATAACTCCCCGAGGCGACCGAGAATGAGCTGGGTCTCGGCGGGCGGCCACTCCTCGCGGGCATGGCGACGCGGCCCTCTGCCGCCCGTCTGGCCGCTGCCTGTCTGGCCGCTGCCTGTCTGGCTGTCGCCCGTCTGGCTGGTGCCCATCTGTCCGGTGCCCATCTCAGATGCGGGAGAAGGCCCTCGTGGCCAATCCGAGCCGCCTGCGCACACTGTCCTCGTCCGCGGTGGCGCGGGTGGTCACGTAGTCGATCCCGGGTTCGCCGAGCAGGTTCGTGATCGCCAAGCTCACCTGGCCGGCGCTCGGCTCGTCACCGGCGTCGAGCCGGCGGGCCAGGCCCACCAGCAGAGCCTCGGTGAGAGAGGCGTTCAACTGGCGGCCCCGAGCCCGCAGCGCGTTTCTCCCGGCGTCGGCCAGCACCAGCTCCGTCGCCCGGGTGAAACGCCTCTCGATGAGCTCCACCGGCAGGTCATCGAGGTCCCGGTGGGTTCCGACGAAGTCGTTGAGGTACTTCTTGAGCGGACGCCGGTAGTTGCCGGGCGAGATGTAGAGCGCGATGAACCTGAGCACGATCTCCTGGTCGCGCAGGCGAGGGGAGCGCGGGCCGTAGAGCGCCCGCCAGGCCGGCTTGTCGTTCAGCGTTGTCAGGAACCTGATGAACTCGCCGGCGTAGAGCGCGACACGGATCTCGTGCGGGGTGAGCTGGGTGCCGCCCGAGTTCAGCCGCTCGAAGATCTGGTAGACACCGTCGAGCGACTGCGTCGTCCCGTCCGTCCGGACGACGGTCGCCTGGATGAAGGTGTTGTCGAGGGTGCGGCGCTGTTCGTCCGACAGTGTGTTGTACGTGAGATCCCGGAAACGGGGGGCGACGTTCTGCAGCGCGAACTCGCGGTTGCCGATGCTGCCACCGTAGAAGAGGCTCAGCGTCCTGATGCGCTGCTGCCCGTCCAGGACGAGATAGCGGCGGTCCTGCTGCTGGACGAGGAAAATTCCCGGGATGGGGTAGCCGAGCAGCAGCGACTCGATGAAGCGGTCCATCTGGCTGCGCTTCCAGACGAACTCGCGCTGGAATCCCGCGGTCTCGATGCTCGGATCGTCGTTGCCGAACGACGGCACCACGATGTCGCCCCGGTCGTGCCGGCGAACGATTCCCTCGATATCGAAGTCGGTGCCGCTGTAGCTGATCTGGGGCGGATCGGGATCCACCTCCTGCAGCTCGGCGACATCCTCGGCGAGCAGTTCCTCCGAGTCGCGGCCAGCTGCGGATCCTCGGCCGTCTGCGGGACCACGGCCATCTGCGGAATCGCGGCCTTCCTCGGCGGGAGGCAACGGCACGGTCCCGGTCGTCTCAGTCACCTTCTTCGAACCGCCGACCCGCTGGCGACCTCGCGGGCGCCAGCTCATCGGCGAGGAGCGGGTTCTCGTGGCCCAGCCCGCTACCCGACCATCGAGCGCGTCGTCTCGATCCCGCGCCTCATCCCGGCGAGAAGCCTACTACCGGCCCGGTTCTCGTCGCCGGCCGCGGAGGCGAGGGCACCCGGTGCCGGACTGCCACCTGGTCGTTCGATCCGGCGCCGGCTACTTCAGGTGATCGGTGCCGGCCACCGGTCGCGTTTGGTCGGAATTCACGACTCGCGCTTCCAGGGTTCGTCCCTGACTGTTTCCGCACGTCAACGTGCCCTGGCGTCGGCAACTCGGCCGGTGTTGTCGAGAAACACGTGCACTTGTCTGTCTGACCTAACGTGATTGTCGGTCGGGGATGCCGGTCCCCATGCCAGCTCTTCGGTGTCGACGCGATCGACGCGATCGACGCGGTGACACGTCCCGGCTTGCCATGCTCGGTCGTTTGGCGGTGCTTATGCACATGCATCAGCACAATCGTGCTACGGTCTGCATCGTCGGATCATGAGGGCGGAAAGCACGAGGTCTGTCCATGGAGCATCGTCCGGAGGTTCCCCATCCGGGGTCGAACCGGAGCGGGCCCCACTCCTGCGGCACGTAGGCAGCGCGAGGAAACGCGGGCGGGGCAGTCTCGATCCGCGCAAGAGCGTCGATATCGGCGCCGGTGCCAACGCACCGGAACGCCCTGACATCGGCTTCTCCTTCTGACCGGTGGTTCGGCCATCCATGGCCTGGACAACACCGGTGGTAACCCCAGGTCCATCCAACTTGAGGTGGAAATACTTCAATGTCGCGGATTTCGCGCTTCCGGCAGGTCAACCGAGCTCGGCTCGTCGGCCTCACCGCCGTGATCGGGAGCGTCATCACCCCCGCACTCCTGTGGAACTGGGCCGGGGTGGACCGCCTGCTCGCCGCGGCGAGCCTCGCCCTGGCGATCATCGCCTTCGTCGGCGGCTCGTCGGTCGCCGCCACCGCGGAGCACTCCGCCGAGAACCTGCCGCGGCTCCTGACCGAACTGGCAGCCCGGGTGCGGGTGCGGTGGGAGGACGAGCTCGTCCACCGCGGCCTCACCGGCGGCGCGATGTACTCGCTTCGGCTGGCGGCGACGAACGCGTCGGCGAGCGTCAGCGCCCCCACCTGTGCGGTGCGCCGGCTCGCGGCGGTCGCCCCCGGACGCGTCCGGAGCGGGAACACCGCCCCGGACTGGCAGCCCCATCTGCTCGACGGTCGCCAGGAGAACCTCGCCGACCGGTACCGGCAGATCCCGACCCGGCGCCTGGCGATAGTCGGCGACAGTGGAGCCGGAAAGACCGTGGTCGCCATCCACCTCGTCCTCGACCTGCTGGCCGCACGGGAAACCGCACAGGCACCGGTACCCGTCCTCGTCGACGCCGGATCCTGGGACCCGACGAACCAGAGCTTCTGGGCGTGGTTCGAAGCAGAGCTCGTCCGCTGCCATCCCGCGCTGGGCGCGCCCGTCTCGAGCGCCAGTGGCTCGAGTGCCGGTGGGACGGTCACGGCGGTGCGAAGGCTCCGCGAAACCGGCCTCCTCCTGCCGGTCATCGACGGCCTGGACACCCTCGCCCCCGCCTCCCAGACAGACGCGATCCGGTCGATCAACCGCGCGCTGCGGGCAGGAGACCCGCTGGTGGTGATCTGGCAGACCGCCGCCTACGCCGCGGCGATATCACCGGACGGAGCCGGAACCCCGATCGAGGCGACCCCCGCCGTCGAAGTCCTCCCACTCGACGGCGACGAGATGATCGCCGTCCTGGACGCCGCGGCCGGAACCGACCCGAACCGCTGGTCCGCGGTCTGCTCGCTCATCGCGACGTCCACCACCGCGACGTCCGCCGCCACCCCGTCCGCCACCGCCCCGCTCGTCCGCACACTGAGCCTGCCGTTGATGCTCTCCCTTGCCCGCTCGAACTACCACCGCTCCTCGGCGGCCCACCCGGCGGAGCTCTGCGACCAGGCCAGGTTTCCCGACCAGGAATCGATCGAGAAACATCTCCTGGACGGACTGATCGGCGCCGTCTATCCCGGAACCGAAGCGACCACACGTTCCGGAAACCGGCGCTCCGCCTGGAACGCCGACCAGGCGCTGCGATTCCACCGCTATCTCGCCCGAAGACTGGTCCACGAGGAACGTCCCGGAGCAACCCCCGTCTACGACCTCGCCTGGTGGCGGCTCGGAACAGCGGGCTCACGGCTGCTGCTCGCACTCGTCACCGGAATCCTGGCGGGAACAGCGGCCACCCTGATCGCCGGCCTCGCAGTCGGCGTCGCCGACGGCACCATGGCCGCGTTCATCCAGGCCTACGCGGTACGCCGGTCAGGCGGACTGTTCACCGAACCGCGCAGAGTCGCCCTCACCTGGCCCGCCACGGCGGACATCCGTACCGGCCTGCTGTTCGCGCTCCCGCTCGGCGCACTCGGCGGCATCCTGGCCGGCTGCGTCTACGGCCTCGCCGCCGGTCTCGGGACGGACCCCGTCCACGCCCTGACCGAGGGCGTCGCCGGCGGTGTCGCGGGAGGCCTCGCAGGCTCCGTGCTGGTCACCGCCACCCTGGCGAGCCTGACACCACCCGCAGACCTGACCCGCGCCACCGCCGCCCGGGCGCTGCTTCGGTACGACCGATTAACCGGGCTGGTCAGCGGAACCGCGACCGGCCTCGCGGTCGGCCTCGCCGTCACCGTCGTGAACGGCGCGGCGACCGGCCTCGCCGGCGGAATCTCCGTCGCCCTGGTCGGCCTGGCCTCCACCCGATCATCGCTGTACTCCGCCACCGTCTGCTGGCTGGCACTCACCGGCCGAACCCCGCTCCGGCTGATGGCCTTCCTGGACGACGCCCGCCGCCGTACCGTCCTGCGCAAGGCCGGCCCCTACTACCAGTACCGCCACGCCGCCCTCCAACGCCGCCTGGCGACCCGCGAACCAACGGACGAGCCCAGACCCTGACCCACCAACCGCCCCACACACCCCGGACCCGTCGCCGGGCCACATCGACGGCACCGCGCCTGGGGCGCACCGCACCGCACCGCGCCTGGGCCGCAGCAGGTCGAGCGGCCTACACCCCGGACCCGCACCCGATCACCGACCGCGTGCCCCACGCCCGATCCGGACCGCTACGCTTGCAGTGCCATCCTCACACCGAGGGTGGCTCATCGGGGGCGGTAGCTCAGCCGGTCAGAGCAGCGGACTCATAATCCGTCGGTCGTGGGTTCGAGCCCCACCCGCCCCACCCAGTCTGACCTGGTCTTTTGTGGGGGCCAGTCCTCCGTGGAGATCGATAACCGGCGCTGGTGATGACGTGCCGGTGACGTTGCGATGGCAACCAAATTTCGAGCCCCTGTCCTTGGTTGCAGAGAGTAGTCGCAGGTGGTGAGGGGTTCGGCCGGGAACTGATTCTTGTTGTCCCCACATGTCCAGGCCGGGCCCGTTATTGAGGGTCGGCGAAGCGAGACTCTTGGGCTGCGCCGGTGCTGTAGAGCCCGGTCGATGCCGGCGGGGGACGATGGCGGCGGCAGCTTTGGCCGCTGCGGGGTTGGCGTCGGCGAAAATCGACGTGTCGATGTCGCCGGTGAAGTGGATGGAGGCGTGCCCGAGTGGTCCGGAGACCACCTTGAGCAGCGGGGTCATGGACCCGTCGCTGCCCTGGCTCATCGCGTTGAGCATCGGGATCACCTCGGGCCCGCGCGCCTCGCCGACGATCACCCGGTCCGGGAACATCCGCAGCGCCGCGTGCACCAGCTCAGCCGCGGAGATCGCGCCCTCACCCTCGGTGTTGGCTTCGCGGACCTACACCGCGACCACGTCCGGGTGGGCCTGCTCGTAGGTCCTCCAACCCCAGCTCGTAGACGATCGTATGGGGAACACCCCGTGTGCGCGGGGACGATGGGGCCGGCTCCTTCAACACCCAGTGGGCGCAGGGAAGACCCTCGCGTGCGCGGGGACGACACGTTCACCCACGACACCACCGGCGTCTACGTCGGAAGACCCCCGCGAGCGCGGGGACGACCGGGTGGTGACCGTGAAGCCGTCCTTCGCCTGCGGAAAACCCCCGCGTGCGCGGGGACGACGTGTTCGTCCACGACCCGGACGAGACGACCGCGGGAAGATCCCCGCGTGCGCGGGGACGACGCCGTGAGCGCTTCGAACGAGATGACGCCGTAGGGAAGACCCCCGCGTGCGCGGGGACGACCATAGGGAGGCCGGAGATGGCTCCGGCGCGACGGGAAGACCCCCGCGTGCGCGGGGACGACCGCACGTTGGAGATGGAGGTGACCGCGGCGTCGGGAAGGCCCCCGCGTGCGCGGGGACGACTGGGAGGAGCGCCAGCGCCAGGCGTCGATCCCGGGAAGACCCCCGCGTGCTCGGGGACGACTCAGTGACGGATATTGACGGATCATGACGGATGGGAAGACCCCCGCGTGCGCGGGGACGACACCATGATGATCCCGCCCGCGTTGGTGAGCAGGGGACGGCCCCCGCGTGCGTGGGGACGACCGCGCAGTTGCTCGTCCACTGGCCCCAGTGGGAAGACCCCCGCGTGCGCGGGACGACTAGCCGATCATGCCGCCGAAGACGCTGCCCACGGGAAGACCCCCGCGTGCGCGGGGACGACCGCTCCCAGCTCGCGACCACCGCCGGGGTGAGGGGAAGACCCCCGCGTGCGCGGGGACGACGTGCGCAGCCACACCGATCGGGCCCACCGCGAGGGAAGACCCCCGCGTGCGCGGGGACGACCTGGCGCAGGGCGTCGGCGTGATCAAGTTGGCGGGAAGACCGCCGCGTGCGCGGGGACGACCTAGGGGAGGGCGCCGCGGGTGGCCTCGAGGGGAGGAAGACCCCCGCGTGCGCGGGGACGACCCGACCTCGAGCACGTCGCGGCCGACAACCTCGGGAAGACCCCCGCGTGCGCGGGGACGACCACGAACTGGCAGCCACCGGTTGCCTATGTCGGGGAAGACCCCCGCGTGCGCGGGGACGACAAGGTGCGGTACCGCACGCTGGACGTGATCGACGGAAGACCCCCGCGTGCGCGGGGACGACGGCCCTCCTCAGTCGGGAGGGGATGCGAAA